>CP073744.1:1971428-2300000 GCA_024397955.1 bacterium SCSIO 12696 | reverse complement strand
GCAGGGTGCAATTGTGGGCTTTATTAAGCTCAGCGAAATCCCAGGACTGCAGAATCATATAGCTGAACTCAGTAAAAGAGATGCCCTCACCTTCGCGCTCGATGCGCTGTTTAACGGATTCCTTCTTAACCATCTGGTTAACGGCAAAGTGCTTGCCGATATCCCGCAGAAAGTCCAGCACCCTGACCTCACCGGACCAATCCAGGTTATTCACCACAACCGCCGAATTATCACCGCACTCAAAATCGACAAAGGCACTGACTTGGGCACGCAACTTGTCTACCCAATTGGCGACCACATCTGGTGTATTGAGGTTGCGCTCTTCCGACTTGCCACTGGGGTCGCCCACCAAACCAGTGGCACCGCCCACCAAAGCTATGGGTTTGTGACCGGCCAACTGGAAGCGCGTCAATGTCAGCAGCGGCACCAAGCTACCTATATGTAGGCTGTCGGCGGTGGGGTCGAAGCCACAATACAGAGTGCGCGACTGATCCAGGTGTTCTTCCAGCTCTTTATCCGCTGTCATTTGGGCAATCAGCCCGCGGGCTCGTAAATCGGCGATTAGCTCCGCGCCGGTCATGGTCATGGCAACACTCACAAATATCAAAAGGCCAATGGAATAAAGGCCGCCACCTTACCCTATCCGGCAACAAAAACAAGGTCACAAATCGGCTCTATAGCTGGCAATATCAGCTCACAGTTTGACTTCACTTCTTTATGCAAGTCCCGGATTCTGTTATAAAAGCCGCCATGAAATCAGCATCTTCACCAAAACCGATGACCAGTCGGCGACGTCCAGGCCTGTGGCAAAGGCTGGTTAGCCCGGCGCTGCCTCGCGCCCACCTACTGGCAGCGACTGGCGTCACGATAGTCGTCGTCGCGGCTTTGGCGTTGATGCCCAGCGAGCCGGCATCCGCCAAACACAAGCTAACCGATGTTGAAAAAAGCGATGCTGTGGCGGTCAGCGACTTTGATGCCATCATTCAACCGCCGCCTGTTGAAGAGCCCGTTGTCGCCCTGCCCAGTAAACCCGCTTTAACCTGGAAAGAGATTACCGTTAAGTCTGGCGACAATCTCAGTACATTGTTTAAAAAGGCCTCCCTAAGCCCTCAGGACGTACATCGCTTTGTCAGTTCCAGCAAAAGCGCCAAACAACTCAAGCGCCTTATTCCTGGCCAAACCCTGTCGTTTGGCCTGAACCAAGATGGCCAGTTGGACACGTTGCGCTATCGAATATCACAGCTGGAATCTTGGCAATTTAAACATCAAGGCGATCAGTTTGAGGCTGAGCATATTGTTTTGGAGCCTCAAGTAACTGCCACTTACCGGGAAGCAGAGATCACCAGCTCCCTGTTTGTGGCGGCAGACAACGTGGGCATTCCCCACGACCTAATTATGGAGCTGGCGGGCATTTTTGGCTGGGATGTGGATTTTGCCCTGGATATTCGCAAGGGCGACCATTTTATGGTGCTTTACGAAGAGAAGTTTCTGGACGGCGCAAAAATAGGCAATGGCAACATCCTTGCCGCAGAATTCACCAACCAAGGCAAAACCTTTAAAGCAGTGCGCTTTGAAGACGCCAATGGCCACGCCAATTACTACACCCCGGAAGGCCTGAGCATGCGCAAAGCCTTCCTGCGCACACCGGTTAACTTTGCTCGAGTCAGCTCCGGCTTCAATATGCGCCGATTGCACCCGATCACCAAAAAAGTGAGGCCCCACCGAGGCATTGATTACGCTGCACCTACCGGTACCCCAATATATGCTTCTGGCGATGGCAAAGTGGTTAAAGCTGGCTACACCCGTGCCAATGGCAACTACGTGGTTATTCAGCACGGCCAAAGTTACAGCACCAAATACCTGCACCTGCACAAACGCAAGGTGAAACGCGGCCAAAGCGTGCGCCAAGGCCAAACCATCGGCACTGTAGGCGCTACCGGTCTGGCAACCGGCCCCCACCTGCACTACGAATTTCTGGTGAATGGGGTGCATCGCAACCCGCGTACCGTCAAACTGCCCCAGGCCAAACCCATCGCTGAAAAACACAAAGCGGAATTTCTGAAGCAAACCCAACCGCTAATCGCCAGCCTGGCCAAGCACCGCGACCAAAACCAGTTGGCACAACTGGGTAAGCCGAAAAAAAACGAAGGCTAACTGCTAATGACCTCCCCTTCTGCCGAGGCCACACAACTGTTTATTGGCCTGATGTCAGGCACCAGCGTGGACGCTGTAGACGCAGTACTGGTTGAACTCGGCGGCACACAGCCCAATACCATCGCCCACATTGAAAGTGACATCCCACCCGCTTTGCGCCGGGATATTCTGGCGTTATCAACCCCCGGGGACGATCACGTGGACTTGCTGGGCCACACCGACCACTGGATTGGCGAGCTGTTTGCCGCCACCGCCCAACAAATCATGGCCAAAGCTGGCGTTCAACCGGAACAGGTTACAGCCATTGGCAGCCACGGCCAGACAATCCGCCACCGGCCGCCAGAGCCCGGAGAAGCGCACCCGTTTACCCTGCAAATTGGCGACCCCAATATCATCGCCCAGCGTACCGGCGTTACCACCGTGGCAGACTTTCGTCGCCGGGATATGGCCGCGGGCGGCCACGGGGCACCACTGGCGCCAGCCTTGCACAACGCCCTGTTTCGCCACTCCCAACGCAACCGCGCGGTAGTTAATTTGGGGGGCATTGCCAATATTACCTGGCTACCAGCCGGGCAAGAGGCAGTAGGCTACGACACCGGCCCCGCCAATATGGTGATGGACGACTGGTGCCAGCTGCATCTACAACAGCCCTATGACAAAAACGGCCAATGGGCCGCCAGCGGCAAGGTGCAATTGGAACTGCTAAAGCGCTTTATGGCTCATCCCTACTTGCAGCGCCCCACCCCCAAAAGCACTGGGCGGGAAGACTTTAACCTGAGCTGGCTACAACGAATACTGGCAGAACTTGGCCGGGAATTATCGGCGCAAGACGTACAAGCCACCCTGCTGGAATTTACCGCGCGCACCGTAGCCGACGCCATTAAAGACTGCGGCAATGTCAACGAGGTATTTCTCTGTGGCGGCGGCGCATTTAATGGTCAACTCACAGCACGACTGGAAGCCATGCTGCACCCAGCCCAATTAGCGACTACCGCGATTCTGGGCATCGATCCCAAACAGGTGGAGTGCGTCGCTTTTGCCTGGATGGCAAAAAGAACACTGGAAAAGCTATCCGGAAATCTACCCGCAGTAACTGGCGCAAAAAGCGATGTGATATTGGGCGGCGTGTACTCTAGTTAGTAGCTATACAAAGCCCAGAACACCGCCAAAAAGCCCAAAAACAAACTTTGCAGTATCACCAATAATACCGGCCGCCAACCGATACCCGCCAACCCCTGAAACGACGTTTTGATTCCCAGGGCGACAATCGCAATCACAAAACACCATCGGGAAATCACCTCCATTCCAGCAGCCACTGGCTGTGGAATCCAGCCAAAGTTATTCACACAACAAAGCACCACAAAAACAATCAAAAACAGCGGCAGGCGCAAGCCACTGCGATCAGTGGCTGTTGCATTACCCGCATCTGCAGCATTACCTCGAAAATACCAAAAGAACATCCAGGCAATGGGTATCAACATGGCAACGCGCAGCATTTTGACCACCATGGCAGTGTGTCCCACCTCCGGGGAGATGCTGAAACTGGCACCAGCCACATGAGAAACATCATGAATAGACGCCCCCAGAATAAAGCCCGTAGCAGCGGGACTCAGTTGCAGTTGTTGCATCACAATGGGGTAACTAATCATCGCCACAGAGCCAATCACCGACACCATCACCACGGTTAAGCCAATGTAGCGTTCGGTCTGCTCATTTTTTGGCATTACCGTCGACAAGGTCATGGTGGCGGAAACCCCGCAAATGGCCACCGCACCGCCAGACAGCAAACCCAGATTGGTGGGCACCTTGAGCAAACGGGCCAACAGAGCGCCAAACATAATAGTGACTAGCGTGGAGGCGACGACCACTGCCACCCCCAATAAGCCCAGGCTGGAAATATCTTCAAACAGGATTCGTCCGCCCAATAGAGCCACACCGGTTTTAAGAATAACGTTGGCTGAAAAGTCGATACCGGCAGCGCTGGCTTTATCCGTCGCCAAAAAATTCACCGCCATCCCCAGCAGCAGAGCAAACAACATCACCGGGCCACCGTAGTGGTTTGCTATAAACGAGGCTGCTAAGGCAACAATCACGCAGATAAAAACGCCACGGATTAATGGGACTTCAACAGGTTTTTTTATAGGGCTTAAGGCTTTCATCATTCCGATTTTCACAACGGGTATAAGTTACAGGGCCACTGTTACAGCAACCCCATCTGTGCACTCACAATACTTTCAAATTCCAAACCCGCAAACGGCAGTATGGCGTCTGCAACCGGCTTTAGCTGGCGATCAATGTAGTGCTGATAATCGATAGGGCTGGTCAGGTATTCCACCGGTTCTGGCCCGTTAACGGTCATCACGTAATTGATCCAGCCTTTGCGCTGATAACGCAACGGCTTACCTTGCTGTTGATTTTTCTGGTCGGCCAAACGGGCAGCACGCACATGAGGCGGTACATTTTTCTGGTAGCGGTCGAGACGACGGCGCAAACGCTTGCGGTACACTAATTCTCCGTCGCATTTCCCCCGTAGAGTATCGTTTACCGTGCAACGAATCAGCTCGCAGGGATCAGCGTCGTGGAACAGCTTTTCAAACAGTTGCACCTGAAACTGTTTGGCCAGATCCGTCCAGTCGGTACGCACCGTTTCAAGGCCTTTAAAAACCAGCTTTTCGCCCTGAT
Source organism: bacterium SCSIO 12696 (assembly GCA_024397955.1). NCBI lineage: Bacteria > bacterium SCSIO 12696. The sequence goes on along the minus strand of CP073744.1, from coordinate 2,295,164 downwards.
CGGTTTCGATCATGCCGGCGTAGCGTTTTTTACTGCCAGCCTCGGAGCCTCGAATAGTGGGCATTAAAAAACGGCTGAAGTGGGTTTCAAACTCTATTTCCAAATGGCAGTCCAGCCGGTGTTTTTCAGCCAACTCTGAGCGCCATTTTGTATTGATGGTATCGGCGAGCTTTTTGCCAACTTGTTGCGCGTGCTCGTTGCTGGAGCAGTGCTCCAACCACACAAAGGTGGAATCCGTATCCCCATAAATCACCCGATAGCCTTTTTCCTCTATCCACTGGGCGGTGGTTTGCATAATTTGGTGGCCGCGCAAGGTGATGGAGCTGGCCAGACGGGTGTCGTAAAAGCGGCAACCGCCGGAGCCGAGCACCCCGTAAAAAGAGTTCATCAGAATTTTTAACGCCTGGGATCTCGCCTGGTCACCTTCGGCTTTAGCCTGGTCCCGCTGCTGCCATAGGCTGGTAATGATGTCCGGCAAGTAATGTTTGTGGCGATGAAACCAGGCACCGCGAAAACCTTCAATCACTTGGTCAGCATCCTTTTCCGCCGCCAGCAAACCTTCCACCAACCCCCAAGGATCAACTTTGAAGGTGCGAATAATCGACGGGTACAGGCTTTTGAAATCCAGCACCAACACATGGCGATACAATCCAGGCTGGGAGTTCATCACATAACCGCCAGGGCTCGCCAAGCCGCCATCTGCGGGCAGGTTGGGAGCCACATAACCGGCGCGGTGCAGGCGCGGCAGGTAGAGGTTGGTAAACGCCGCTACCGAACCACCACTCCGGTCCAATTCCAGGCCAGTGAGTTGAGCGCGCAGCACCAAGTAATCCAGCAGGCGGGTGTACTCGAAAATATCCACCACCAGGCGAGCATCTTCCAGGTTGTAGGCTGCCAAAGCGGGTTTATCATGGTGAAAATTATGGCGAATCTCCGCCATACGATCGTCCACATCTTTGGCTTTCTTACCTCGGCCCAGCAGCTCCTGGGCCACGTTTTCCAGGGAAAAGCTGTTAAACAAATAAGTGGCCGAACGCAGCGCTTCAATACCGTCTACGGCGGCACGGCCGGGAATGTGTATGTACCCTTGGTTGCTGTCCCTCGCATCTCGCCAGCGGGACAAGGCGCCACCGCGGCCAATGGCAAATGCCACACCGCAGTGCTGTGCTCGGGCCAGCAAGGTGCGGAAGTCAAAATTCACCAGGTTCCAGCCAATAAATACGTCCGGGTCCAGCTGCTGAATGCGCTCCAGCAAGCCATTCAACAAAGCAGTTTCGTCCTGGTACCACTGCATTTGGACTCCCGGGCACGGCTGCGGCTCGCCAATCATCAAAACTTCCGATACCGGCTGGGCAGCACTGTTGCCGTAAAGGGCCACGGAAAACAGCTCGCCATCCATATCGCATTCGATATCCAGTGACAACACGCTCAGCTTTGGCTGGTAGTCTGCACTTTTGATCTGGCAGTTCTGGTACTCCACATAGCCAGCGCGCTGCACTGGCTTACCGGTAAAACACAAGCCACCGCAGATAAAGCGCTCCATCAGGTAGCGGTCTTGAAGGCGAAAGTCGGATTCCAACAGTTCCAGGCCCCGTTGTTGCAAGGCCCTTCTGGCGTTAAAAAAGTGTTGCAGACTGGCGCAGTAAACCGCAGAGACCGGTTTCTGGTGATAGGTTTTCAGGGGCAGTTGCTTGAGTTCTGCCATCACCTGGTTGTGCTGCAAAAGCAATGCAGCATCGCTGTGTTGGCTGGAATCAATAAAAAACAGGGGGCGTTGGTCGTTGCAACGAAGCAAGGCAGGGCCACGATCAGTGGCCACCCAGAGCTGAACCTGAGCCTTACCTGCAACATCAGAGCTGGCGCGGGTTATCAAAAAGCCTGATGCCGTTAGCGGCGGTGTATCAGTGCTGGAGACAGCACTCACTGGCTGTCGGCGGAAAAGTATTCGTAGTCTTCAGCTCTGCGCAGGCGACGCTCTTCCCGAGGGCCAAAGCGAACCGTTCCCACGAAGGACTGCAATGGTTTCTTTTTCGCGCCCTCTATCCTCAGACGATTGCGGCAGATGCGAATGTCCACCACCTTCTCTTCGGTAAGCTTTTTCGCCAGATCCACAATGCCCTGATACATCTCATAGTTTTCTTCAAGGAACACCAGAGCTTCAGGACCGTGAATGATGAACGTGACCGGCGGCTGCTCGGCGTTCAGTTGACCAGAGAGGTAAATTTCTTCCACCCGCTGGAGGGTCGCTTCCACCTCTTCGGGCTTATTCAGTTCCAGGCGAGCCAGGTAGCCGGGGGGCACTTCTTTTTGACTTTGCTCATCGATCAGCACACTGTCATCCACTGGGGGTTGCGCCCCCGCCATCAGCGGCAGAGACATCAACAGCAGCAGTGCACAGAGAGCAGACTTCATCACATTGCCCTACAGAGAAAAGGAAGCGCCACAACCACAAGTGGTGGATGCATTGGGGTTGGTAACCACAAAGCGCGAGCCAGCCAGACCCTCTTCGTAGTCCACCGTTGCACCGACCAGATACTGGTAGCTCAGTGCATCCACCAATACGGATATGCCACTTTGCTCAATCAAAGTATCGTCTTCGGCAACGTCGTCATCAAATGAGAAGCCATATTGAAACCCGGAGCAACCGCCACCGGTGACAAACACCCTCAGTTTTAACGCGTCATTGCCCTCTTCGCTGACCAGGTTTTTCACCTTAGTGACAGCGTTTTCCGTAACTTGCACCGTGGGGGGAACAAACGATTCGATCTCAGACATCTAATACCTACTGGTACTACCTATTCAACAGCCGGGCCGCCGGTTGTTAGCGGCACCAATGGTTAACTGTAGCAATTTCAGCACGCCACTCAAAGGGGTGCTGTGGCGCCACAAGCGCAATCTTTACAATTCTACACTTCTACCCGGGCAGACGCACCGTCTGCGTCCTCTGAATCCCTATCTCGAGAGGATTGCTCCTCCTTGGCCATACGGATAAAACTGCCGTTTACCTGGGCACCTTTCTCCACTTCGATCAGGCGGTAATGCACATTGCCATCCACAACCGCACGGGCGGCCAGCTCCAGATACTGGGTCACTTGCAAGTCGCCTTCCACCAGGCCATTGACCACCACCGCAGGCGCCTGAATTTCACCCTGCACCTGACCACTTTGCAGTACTCGCACCCGTGACTTGTCAGCGTCCATAGCAATCACATTGCCGATGACCTTGCCCTCAATCTCCAGATTGCCGTAAAAACGGATTTCCCCAGAAATTTCGGTGCCCTCAGCAATCAGCGTGGTGGCACCGTTATTGAAGTTATTTGCGGCTGATTTTTTATTTTTCACGTTGCTTGTTCTCCACAGCTTCGGCCTCCAGCGGCCATTGAAATTCTTGCTCCACGGTTTTCTTTGGCTGGCCTGAAGGCCACACCTGAACCAACACGTTTTGCGGCTCAAAACCATCGGGTAACTGCAATACGCCCTGATGAATGTAAAAGTAACGAAACTCCATTTGCAGTAAATCACCGGATTGCTCCGCATCCAGCTTGGCCAGCGAAAGGCTCTGGTCTTCACCGCCAGCACTACCCAACAGTTGCACTTTGGCAGTGACCTTTACGGTTTTTAGCTTACCCGCTCGCTGTTGCACAATCAGCTGGTATTCCAACTCACCGGAACTGTTTCGATACAGGTCAAAACCATTGATGATCAGGCCCTGAGCAACGCCTTCTTTTTGCAGCAAATTGCGATACAGCCTTAGCTCTTCACGACTCTCCGCCAGCTTGCCTTGTAGGTCAGACAGCTCCTTGCGTACCGTTTCCAGGGCGGTGCCATCCACTTGAGAATTGAGCTGAGCAGTGGCCAGCTGCTGCTTGAGGTCATCCACATCGTCTTGAAGGCGGTTGTATTCCCTTGCCAACTCACGCTTGTCCATCATTTCCAGGTCAAACCATTGACCGCCGAGCAATAAGCCCACAAACAGGCACAGCAGCGCTCCGGCGATGGCCAACAGCCACTTTTGTTGGCGACGTCGCGGATTGTAGGGGGTTACCACCAGGCGATCCTGGTCAGACATCACAATATCCAGCAGAATGAGCAATTAGGCGCGTATAATACAGGAAACAAACGGCCCCAACGCCCTATGTCAAAATCACCGACAACGGAAGAATCCACGCTTTGGCAGTATTTACGACGCCGGGTCGATGACTTCCGCTACCGCCTGGCGCACACCGATGCGCTGCCACAATTGGCCATTATGGGGTGCATCAGTGGCCTGTTAACGGGCCTGATCGCGGTACTGTTTCGGGCCTCATTTGAGCTTCCCCTCAAAGCCATGCTGGACAGCTCCGGTACAGAGGCGTTTGAACAACTGTCGACTCTGAGCCACTTCCTGATGCCCTTTTGTGGCATTTTGCTGGTGGGACTCATCTGCCATTTTGTAAAGCCACGGCGCCGGGATACCGGGGTTGCCCATGTGGTTAATCGAGTGCATCAGCACCAGGGCCGGCTGCCCAGTGGCAATGCATTGGTGCAGTTTGTGTGTGGTTCACTGCTGCTGTCCAGCGGCACACCGGTGGGCCGTGAAGGCCCGGCGGTGCACTTGGGGGCTGCTTGTGCCAGTGCTATTGGCCGGCAAATGAAAGTGCCCAACAACAACCTCCGCGTACTGGCTGGTTGCGGAGTCGCCGCCGCCATTGCCGCCTCGTTCAATACACCGCTGGCCGGGGTTATTTTTGCCATGGAAGTGGTGCTGATGGAGTACACCATCGCCGGGTTTATCCCCATCATTCTCGCTGCAGTGGGCGGCACAGTAGTGTCCCGGATTTTCTACGGCAACGACCCTGCATTTTTAGTACCCGCGCTGGAACTGGCCAACCTTTGGGAGCTGCCCTATCTGATTTTGTGTGCCTTGGTGATTGGCACCATTGCCGCAGGCATGCTGCGTTTCCATGTTCTGGGTATGCGCCTGCACAAGTATCCGATTTTGCTGCGCGCTGCCATTGCCGCTGTGGTTGTGGGTTGTGCCGGCGCTGCCCTGCCTCAGTTACTCGGCTTGGGGTACGACACCATCAGCAGTGCGCTGTTGGGGCAGCTCAGTATCGGCCTGTTAATCGCTATTGGGCTGTGCAAGTTGCTGGTGGCATCGACGGTAGTGAGCCTGGGATTACCGGGCGGGGTGATTTCCCCAACCCTGGTTTCCGGTGCTTGCATTGGCGGCGCACTGGGCATTGTCGGCTCCATGATCATGCCCATGGAGGCGTCCGCCGTTGGCCTGTACGCCATGGTGGGTATGGGTGCCATGATGGGCGCGGTACTCAACGCGCCCCTGGCAGCATTGTTGGCTCTGGTGGAGCTGACCTATAACCACAGTATTGTAATGCCCGCTATGCTGGCCATTGTGGTAGCGTCAATTACTGCTCGCTTGCTGTCCGGGCAACCAGGGCTGTTTTTGCAGGGCCGCGACCCCAACCGCTTTTCATCCCCGGTTTATCAGATGTTAAGCCGAGCGGGTGTTACCAGCTTGATGTGTCGCGAATACGCCACATGCAGCTATGTTATTTCCCGGCAGCAAGCCCGAGACATCCTCGCCGAGAAACCCGAATGCCTGGTGGTGGAAGACATTGGCGAGCCAAAATTACTGATACGCCCGGCGGATTTGGCCCATTTTCTGGAAGAACATGACGCCACCCTGTGGGAAGAGGATGCCGATATTCAGCTGGGGGAGATTCCTGGAGAGCATAGGGAACTCAAACCCATACACGCTCGCGCCACACTGCAGGAGGCCTTGCAGTTGATGCGCCAGACCAATGTGGAGGCAGTGTATGTCAGCCGCCCTCGCGTGGCGCCTCTGCAGTCAGAAGTTCAAGGGGTACTGACCCGCGAACAGGTCGAAAACTACTACCACTAACCCTTTCATGGGGATGATTTGAATCGATGAGCGCTTGGTTAGTTGAACACTTTTTGTGGGTCAAAGCATTTCACATTGTGGCGGTTATCTGCTGGATGGCAGCTATCTTCTATTTGCCGAGGCTGTTTGTGTACCACGCCAGCGCTGAAGACCGAGTTAGCCAGGAGCGTTTTAAAGTGATGGAGCGCAAGCTTTATCGAGGTATCGCCACGCCGTCCATGGTGGCGTCGGTGATACTGGGGATGCTGTTGCTGATGGCTATTCCCAGCTACATGAGCCAGGGCTGGATGCACCTCAAACTGGCACTGGTTGGGCTGCTACTGGCTTACCACGGAGGCTGCTATTACTTTCTCAAGCAGTTTCAAAAAGACAACTGCAACCTCAGCCACGTGTTCTTTCGCTGGTTTAACGAAGCGCCAGTACTGTTGCTGATAGGCATCGTCATCATGGTGGTGGTAAAACCGTTTTAGCCTTTGGGCAAACCTTCCAGATACTGGGAAATACCATTCAACAACATTTGGATAGACATCAGAATCAGCAGCATACCCATCAACCGCTCCACCGCCCGTAAACCGCGGTTGCCCAGTATTTTTAGCAACAGAGGCGCCGCCAATAACACCGCTGCCGTCAAACCCCAGGCGATAACCAGTGCCGTCGTCCACTCCCAAATGCGCTCCGGCTGATTGCTACTCAACAGCAACAACACCGCAATGGCAGAAGGCCCCGCCAGCATCGGCATAGCCAGCGGCACAATGAAAGGGTCTTCTACCGCACTCTCCTCTTCCCGAGCGGGTTGAGGAAACACCATTCGGATAGCGATGATAAACAGCAGTATTCCGCCGGCGATATTCAGAGTGGGTTGCTGCAGCCCCAGGAAACCCAGAATACTGTTACCGGCAAACAAGATACCGACCAGGATAACCAGTGCGATCAGCAGCTCGCGAATGATGATGCGACGCTTTTTGCTGTCATCGAAGCGCTTTAACAGCGACAGCACCAATGGAATCGCCCCCAGCGAATCCATGATGAAAAACAAGGTCGCGACAGTAGCGAATATATCTTGCCAGACAAAACTGCCCACAGATCAATACCTTTATTTCTAAAACCTTTGGTTCCAAAACCTTTCTTCTAAAAAACATCAGGCAGGTGCATCAATTTGAAAGCACCTGCCTGCGACCGCTCGTCGAGCCCCACAGCCTTAAAGTGGGGTTCTGCATCCAGATGAGGAAGTTACTCCCCTTGTGCCCAGTGCAGGGCCTCTGAAACCTGGTCTTCTTTATAAGCTTTTACCTCAGCGGCAAAAAAGTGCTCACTGATCTGGGGCAGGATGCCTTCCACACCCACATCACTGCACAGAGCAACACGTACCAGAGTTTGGTGACGGTTACCGTTAAAGCTCAACAGCCCGACCAGCTCGGCAAACTCCGACCACCAGGGGAAAAACTCCGCATGTATAACCAGGCCACTCAGATTCGGATGGCTGCCGAGGTACTCATTAATCTGGTCACGAGCCTCCAGCATATTCTTCTCGGAAATATGCTCCCCCAGCTCCAGCAGACAGACATCGATATCTTCAAACAGCGAACAGCTAATCATAGTGCAACCCTCGTTATCCAAACATCCAGCGTTAAAATGGTTATGAAGCGATGATTCTACATGGCTGACTACGAGGGTAAAGTGGGTTTTACTTACTCCAAGAGTGTTATTTTAGACAAACGGAGGGAATTGCCCGGTTTTTTTAGGAAAAATGCTAGTAAAAATTCCGCTGAGCTCATCTATAATCCCCCGCTTGGTAAAAGGCCGCTGAACGGCCCTGGTAACGGAGCAACACATGGCGATTGCAATACGCCCCTTAAACGATGAACAACGCAAACCCATTCCCACCGAGTTGGGCTTCGGCGGCGTTTTCTCAGATCATATGTTTACCCAAGAATACCGCGACGGTGCCTGGCACGACGCGGCTATTGGCCCCTACACCCCGTTTACCCTGGACCCGTCCTGTGCCGTGCTTCACTACGCACAGGAAATTTTTGAAGGTTTGAAGGCCTACCGCCGCCCAGACGGCAATATTAATCTGTTTCGCCCCTGGGACAACGCCAAGCGCTTCACCCGTTCTGCGGTACGCATGGCTATGGCACCTGTGGATGAGGCCGTATTCTTGGAATCCATCCGCGAACTGGTCAAATTGGACCACCAGTGGGTGCCTTCCGAAGCCGGCTCTTCCTACTACATTCGCCCCAGCTTGATCGCCACCCAGAATGCACTGGGGGTTATGCCCAGTAACCGCTACCTGCACTTTGTGATTGGTGGCCCAGTTGGCCCGTACTTCAAAGGTGGTTTTAACCCAGTGGGGGTTTATATCTCAGACACTTACCGCCGCGCGGTAAAAGGCGGTGTCGGCGACGCCAAAACCGGTGGCAACTACGCCGCCAGCCTGTTTGTGGGTCAGGAAGCCAGCGACAAGGGGTATTCCCAAGTGCTGTGGCTCGACGCCATTGAAGGTCGCTATGTGGAAGAAGTGGGCGCCATGAACATTATGTTTGTGTATGGCGACAAAATTATCACCCCCAAGCTCACCGGTAGCATTTTGCCGGGCATCACACGGTACTCGGTGCTGGAGATGGCCAACTCCTTAGGCTACGAGATCTCCGAAGAGCAGATTGACGTCAATGACGTGTTGGCAGACATCAAATCCGGCGCCATTACCGAAGTATTTGGCTGTGGTACTGCGGCGGTGATTGCGCCAGTGGGTAAATTCGGCATGGGTGACCAGGAGTACCTGATTAACAACAATCAGGCTGGCCCAGTGGCAAAACGGATTTACGATGAGTTAACCGGTATTCAGTACGGTCATATCGAAGATCGATTTGGTTGGACGGAAGTTATTGAAGTTGTCTAAACAAAAAAGCCGGGGTTTCCCCGGCTTTTTTATGGGCTTAAAGTATCAACTATTGCCTCTCAGCAATCCTTTCACACTTATCAGCCATAGCTTCCACACACTTTATTACCTCAGCCGCAAAGCGATATTCTGACTCGCTGAGTGTTTTCAGCGGCTCAATCTCGCCTCTGATACGTTTGACATATTGACGCAATGCCTCCGGGAATTGTCGCAGTGGCACCTGTTCAAATCCGTTTTGCGAGAGCGTGTAAAACCTCGGATAGCCAAAGTGCCAATCACAGGCTTCTTCAGCGCCACTTTCAAGCCAGAAATCGATGCGACCATCGCCATTGTAATCACCCAAGTTGGGCGCTGTACTGGATTGCAGCGTGACAAAACGCTGTTTATCCCGCCAGCGATAGATCGACAAATTCCAATTTTCGGCATCTCCCAAACCCACCTCATAGAAAGGTGTGGCCACCAAAAACACCTCATCGTTTGTAGTGACCACAGATGTGGTTAACGAAAACTCAAACTTTGGAAAATCCAGGCAATCATCTGTTTTTTCAGAGCAGATACGATAACCGTAGTTGCCGTTGTCATCGTCGTTTTGCCAGTATCGCGTTAAAACAAACGTGCCGTACTGCCTTTTGTGTGCTTCACTAAGGTACTTGTTCTCAACAGGCTCTACCTGATCCGAAAATGTATGGATCGCTATAGCGGACAACATCAATAAAACAAACGTCTTCATCAAACTCCCTTTAAGTACAATCACCCCATTTCAAGAGTGCGACCTTTATGGCTCACCTGCACATAACCGGTCGGTAGCGCGGCTCTAACGTACCGCCCTTGCAATCCCAGTCAACGCTATGCACCCTGCGACCAAACTCGATATCTTCGCCATTACTGGTGGCATTGTAGGTCAGCGTTCCCTGCAACCTAGCTTGGGTAAAGTGAATAACAATATCCGCATCGTCTTTTAACTCAACCCAATAGCGGTCATTGCTCACCTGTTGGAGATTCACATCGCGATCAAAATAGGTGCCTTCCAGAATATTCGATTCCACTGTCTGCCGAATAGGTTGAACCGCGGCCATGGCTTCTGCCACCTGCGCCCGAAAGGTGTAGTCCTGATAAGCGGGCAATGCAATAGCGGCCAAAATGCCGATAACCGGAATAATGGCAAAAAAACCGATCAACACACCTACCAGAGCTGACATGCCTTTTTTATGGCCATACTTTTCATTCCAGCTTTGGTCGCTGCTGCACCAAAAAACGATGGCTTCGATAAAACTGATTAGCCCCGGAATACCAGTCCAGCAAAACAACAAATAGAACAATCCCCACCATTGCCCCAGATAAAAGCGGTGAATGCCCAAGCCCCCAAGAAAAAATGCCAGCAACCCGGCAGCAACCTTGCTCTTGCCATTGGTTGATTGAACACCGCCACAATGAGGGCAGGTCGGTGCGGTTCGCGATATTTTTTGCCCACAATCCCGGCAAAAGACCAAATTATTCTGTAATTCGGCCTCTGGTGATGTGTAAGGGGAAGACGTATCCATTCCAGGTTCTCCGTATTTTTATGATTATGTAATAGCTGCTCAAAGTAGCGACATAGGCGAGAAAACTCAATTACCTCAAGTCCCTGAATACAGCCGCCCCTCTTCCCGAACGATCTCCGCAAAGCGCTGTAACGCCGGGCCAGCGTTGGTGCGATCAGCAAATACCATGCGAAGTGGCACATCTCGTGTGGAACCGCTGGCAATGGGCAGTTCCACCAGCTCCCCGGTATCCAGATAAGGCTGGGCCATGTGCATGGGCACAAAGGCGTACCCCAAACCGCCCAAAAGCAAGCGGATGGATTGGTGAAAATGACTTACTGTCCAGCGTTGCTCAGCGCCCAGCCAACCGGCATTGAGGCGCCGATGGGGGCCGGAATCCCGCACAACCAGTTGACGCTGCTGCTTCATGTCCGCCTCTTGCAGCGGCCGCTTCAGCAGCACCAACGGGTGCTGTGGATGTGCCACTGCAACAAACTGCATCTGACACACTGGCTCGGACAAAAACCCGGTGGGCAACATGCCGCCCAATGCCATGTCTGCACCGCCGTGGACAATGGCATCCTGGGTGCCAGACAGTGAACTCTCGATCAGTTCCACTCGGGTATGTTGGGTACCTGGGGAAAAGCGCTGCAGGATGGCCACCAGTAATTGCTGGGGAAATATCATATCCACTACGATGCGGATCTCTGACTCCCAACCGGACGCCAACACCTGAGCTGCCTGCTCCAGCGCTTGGGCATCGGACACCAGGGTGCGGGCGCGACGCACCACCAGCTCGCCAGCTTCAGTCAGTACTGCCCGGCGGCCCTGCAACTCAAACACCGCTACCTGCAGCTGCTCCTGCAAGCGCGCCATCGCGTAACTGACCGTCGACTGGCTTTTGAGGAGGCGATTGGCAGCGGCGGCAAAGCTACCGTACTCCACCACCGCCAACAACATACGCCACTGCTCCAGTGTGACTTTTGGGGTACATTCAGCGGGCATATATCTATAAATTCGATTTAATTGATCAAAATCTACCAGTTAAACAACAGTTAATTGGATGTAATCTTGCCATCATTGAGATTACAAACCAACCTTGGAGCAAATATCATGAACCACCTGCTATCACTGCAAAGCAGCTTGTTTGGCCCTGAGGGCACCTCAAACAAACTGAGCCAGCAATTTATTGAGCAATTGCAAAAACATCACCCAAGCTTGCAGATCACTCATCGTGATCTCAATGCAAGCGATATCCCCCACTTGAATGCAGAGCGTTTTAGCGGTTTCTCAGCCAAGCAAGAGGAGCGCAGCCCTGAACAACAACAGGCCGCCGAACTGTCGGACCAATTGATCCATGAATTACGCGCCAGCGACACCATTGTACTAGGGCTGCCCATGTACAACTTTGGCGTGCCCTCCACGTTAAAAGCCTGGTTCGACCACGTAGCCCGCGCCGGCGTAACATTCCAATACGGCGATAACGGCCCAGAGGGGCTGTTAAAGGGCAAGAAGCTTTATATTATTGCTACCCGCGGCGGCCAATACGCCGGCACCGATGCAGACACGCAAACTGAGTTCGTACGCCGCATTTTCAGCTTTGTGGGGATCACGGATATCGACTTTATTTACGCTGAAGGGCTTGCCATGAGTGACGTTCGAGAACAATCGCTGTCTCAGGCTGAAGCATTACTGAGCCGCAAAGCAGCGGCCTGATAAAAGGACTGGAGCATGACCCCGAATACCCTACAAAGCTATGGGCTGGTGGCGAAACTACTGCACTGGGTGATGGCACTGGCGATTTTTGGCCTGTTTGGGCTGGGCATTTACATGGTCGGGCTGGATTACTACGATCCGCTGTATCGTACCCTGCCCCACATCCACAAAAGTGTTGGCGTTCTGCTGTTCGTGCTGCTGCTGATACGTTGGGGTTGGCGCATGGGCAGCCGCCAGCCTCAGCCTATTGGCTCAACCAATGAGCAACGCGTCGCCCACTGGGCCCACCTCACCCTGTATGCCTTGATGGCACTGATTATGGTCAGCGGCTACTTGATTTCCACTGCCGACGGCCGCGCCATCGATGTATTTAACTGGTTTGCCGTACCCGCTACCCTCACGGATATCGACAACCAGGAAGATATCGCCGGCGATATCCATGAAATCCTTGCCTGGGTATTAATTGTCTTGGCGGCACTGCATGCCTTGGCAGCACTCAAGCACCATTTTATTGACAAAGACAACACTCTCAAACGCATGACTTTCTTTAAAGGAGATTCCAAATGACCATCGTGCGCACACTCACCGCTGGCCTCGCACTGGCCGCTACACTGCTGACCACCAACGTGGCCACTGCCCGTGATTACCAGTTCGATATTAAAGGTGCCCACGCCTTTATCCAGTTCCAGATCAAGCACCTAGGCTTTAGCTGGCTCAGCGGGCGCTTCAACAAATTTGACGGCAACTTCAGCTACGATCCAGACAACCCCAGCGCATCCACCGTAAATGTGGAAATTGATGTGGCCAGCATCGACAGCATGCACGCCGAGCGCGACAAGCACCTGCGCGGCAAAAAGTACCTGAATGTGGATGAATACCCAAAGGCCACCTTCAAAAGTACCTCCTTCACCGACAAAGGCGACGGCAAAGCCGAACTAAAGGGCAACCTGACTCTGCGCGGCGTTAGCAAAGAGATCGCCATTGATGTGGAGCACATAGGCTCTGGCAAATCCCCTTGGGGCTCTGCTCACCACGCAGGCTTTCGCGGCACTGTGGCGCTGAAGCTGGAAGACTTTGGCATGCGGTCCATGGGGCCAGGTGCCGAGCATGTCTACATGACATTGGATGTGGAGGGCATCAGCAAATAAATGCTGAGTTCATTAAAAAAGGGCGATGCCATTGGCATCGCCCTTTTTTCAGGATTCTGATCAGTCTTGCTGAAACTGAGTAGGGTCCACAAAGCTCAAGCGCAAGGTAATTTCGCCGGCTTTGCCCATATCTACAACCATCATCAATGCATTCATCTGGTCATTTTTGGTGACCGTACCAGCAAAACCAATCAACACACCACCTTGCTGATTGGTGCGCAAGCCAAGATCTGCTTTCAATCGCAGCGTGGTATTGATACGTTCCAACAAGCCTTTCAAGGCGGTGCGAAACACATCAAAATTAAAGCCAGGCCCCACAAACGCGCCGTAATCCAGAGTCAGTTTCAACTTTAGGGTGATCTTCTCGCCCACAGTGACGTTACCCAGCACTGGGGTGCCGCCTTTTTTGACCTCCGAAAACAGCTCTTTCGATTTGGGCTTCGGCAGCTTGAAAAACAGGTTATGCAGCAGGCCGTTACACAGGTTTAACAGCTCAGGAAAATTGGCCTTGGGCTGTTGCCCAGATGGCTGGGTGGAGGACTGTGTAGATTGTTCCGCTGCTGCGGCAGAGGTGTCGTTATCGGCCATATTGTGCAATATCCAGTTACTAAAACAGATGGGCAAGCCTGCCACGGTCGAGCCATTAAGGCAATCACTGCAATCGTGTTAGTATCCGCGCTCCAACCACACCAGCCCCATACTGAGCATCAGGAGTCACACCATGGCCAGCGAAACCAAAGCCTGCGGCATTGAGATCAAAAGCAACGAAGTATTGATCTGCCCGCTGGTAAAAAGTGGCGACTTGTTCACTATCCCCGACTTGCGCCAGCAACGGCTACAGATTCGCAACGCCGATGACCAACAACAGCTGCAAGCCTTTCAACGCACCTTTGCCAAACTGATGGGCGATTACGGCATCACTCAGGTGGTGATTCGCTCACGCCCACAAAAGGGCAAATTTGCCGGTGGCGCTGTAGGGTTCAAGCTGGAAGCAGCCATTCAATTGATTGACGGTTTACAAGTGTCACTGATTGCCAATACCGATATCAAAGAACAACTGAAGCACACCCCGTTGTTTATCGACTTTGCAGATACAGGACTGAAAAAATTTTTGGAGCCAGCATTTACCACAGTGTTTGCGTCATTAAGCCGCAAAAACTAATAACTATCCACAGGTTGTGCTTCTCAGCCAAGAATCAAACTCTGGGGACTTTACAAAATCCCCATAAAAGGGCTCTGACAAGAAATCTTCACGGGCAAATAGATACCCAAAGGCAGACTCCATGCCCTTAAAGAGGATAACCAAGGATTTATAGTCTTCTTGAGCCACATAAACACTCACTTCTGACCAATATATTTCTTCCAGAGCGGGCTCTATAGCTTTTGCTGCTCGGTAATAAGACAATGCAGCCTTATGGTCACCTGCCATCAACTGTACATTCCCTTTCAGAAAGGTAATAGCAGAATCTTTCACTCCAAGTGCCAATTCGAAGCTTTCCAAAGCTTGCATAGCCTTATCGAATTGCCCTAAATAAAAATAATGATCAATCAAGATAAATGCATATTTGGGGTTTTCACTCTTGTATTTCGCAAGAATTTTTAAAGCTTCTCTATATCGATTTTCATCGCCGGTTTCAGACGCTACACGATAATAAAAGTCAATAATCGAGTCGCTACTTCGAACCTCTTCAGTAGCTTGAGCATAAGCATCAAAAAATGGTTCTGATTTTTTTGTCCGCAAGTAATTTACCATCGTTTCGGAAATTTTATTGATAGCATTCCTCTGCCCAGTAAATACCAGAAATATCTCTTCAAAATTATTGTTGTTTAATTGCGAAAAGGCAAAAAACTCTCGAATCATGCCAGACCAGGTTTTACCAAGAGTATAAGAGTAATAATCAACAATCTGCAGTTTTCGATTTTTGTGATTTGGCTTTAGCACCCACTCGATATAGCTGTAACCCTTATCACCAAGATCAAATCGATAAAGTGCTTTGCTGATATTATTGGCACTGTGCACACGCAATCGTTTTTGGGAACCACCAGACAAACCATCCAGCATTACTTTTACAGAACCTTTGGTATTACTTAAAAAGCCTTGCTTTAGTGCTTGTCTCGTTGAATATGGAAGACCTTTTATTCTGAGTAAGGCCTCGTCTACCAATGACTCAAAATGGATCAACTCCTCCAATTTATCTACTTGACCCTGTTGGATAATCGAATCTATGCTATCAAGGAACTGGCTAACTTCATCAGCATCTTCCGCCTTTAAAGAATTAAATAAAGTACAAAGAATAAATATCGGTATCTGAACCAAAAGAAATCTATTTTTCATCGAAACCCGTTCCCATGTAGCCAAACCACTAAAATTGTTGTATTCAACAAGCGCAAACTTGTCAGAGGCTAATCGACATTAGCTCAAAGATTCGGATAGCCATATAGCGAAATTGAGCTAATACTGGCAACCAATTATTTTGTTATTTTCTCCAGATCACTAATTAACTGCACTGCCTGATCACGGTTTTCTCCGCATATATCAGGTTCCGGCAGAAATTCACGACACACCTGTGGATATTCTTTCGTACCCCATATTCGACAACGATTGTTATTCGTGTCCAAGTTTACACAGACTACACCAGCAGGCTTACCATTGGGCATACCGGGAATCGGGTTATTAATAGAAGGCGCAATACAACAAGCACCGCAATTAGGGCGACAATTCATAGTATGGCTCTGTTATAACCGCCCTTGCCTGCGCAGTCTGCGATTTACTTGCCAGTGGTAACAGCTACTTACCAACTGGCGAATACCGGGTATGCCAATTAACCAACCCAGAGGCCGGAGCCGGGGCACTTTTTGCATCAACACCCGGTAGGCATCGATCTCGCTGAGGATTTGATCATCGACACGAATGTGCAACTCGGTCAACGCTTTGTCGGGGTCGATACCCAACTCACGCAGTTCCTGCTCTCGCCCAGTGATATCAAACCAATGAAGATTGTCAGCAGCACTACCCGCCATTTTTTGGTAGCTATCCCGATCCCGGACGCAGGTGGGGCAAGCACCATCGTAGTAGACAGTAACCTTATGGCCATTGCTATTCATCCACTAACTCTCGTCTGAATTCGCCGTTAGCCAAATAATGAATCACTTGCTCAATCACTTTCTTGTTGCGCATCATAAAAGTGTGGGTCACAGGCAGCTGGATATGATCGGTCATGCCATCAACTCGAGTGCTGGCCACAGACACTTTGCCATCATTCGGGCTGGGCAAAAAGGTCGATAGAATCGGATTCACCGAACGAGTGCCGGCAATCACCCCCAGGTCGCAACACACCTCACCCAGTGTGTTGGGCACACTGTTGTCAGAAGTGGCCAATTGCAAACCCGCCTCACCATTAGCCCATTTAAAGCCTGGCAAACCAGACAGCTTATCCACCACTTCGCTGCCACCATTAGGCGATGCCAACATAACTACCCTACCCAGGTTAGCAATAGGGTGATAGCGCAGATATTGTCGCACCAGAATACCGCCCATTGAATGGGTCACAAAATGCACCGTGGCACTGGCCGGGCACTGTTGCAGCCCGGCTTGAATAGCCCGCGTAGCAAGTTCCTCAATGGAAAAGTGGCGGGATGGGTAACCGATATTTACAACCCGATAGCCCGCTTTTGTCAGCGCTTTTTGCACCGGCACCATGGAGCGGCGGGTGCGACCCAAGCCATGCAGCAAGATAGCGCAGTTATCGGCCACAATCAGGGCTCCACAACTTCCTGCAAGCGGTAAAGGCGGCCTTGGGAGTCGCGATAGATATCACTCCGCTCCGGGTCTGACACCAAAGTGATTGTTTGAAGTGCCGGTGTCGCTTTCGCCAGCCGCGCCAACAAGGGCATAACCAGTGTCTGCACAAGCGCGGTGATGGCCACGGCAGCCAGAGCACGAAAATACCCCTCAGAATCCAGCTCCGCCCAAACCAACAGATTGAGCATTCCTGCCAGCCCAATCAAGGTAATACCCGAAAGTGACTGAAACCAGCGATGCCGGGGCTGCAAGGTAGGCAGCAATAACAAAAACAAATGGGCCATCGTGGCAGCGCAGATAATGGCCGTGACGGTGGTCTGCCAGAATACTTTGCTATCCACTTCCACCCAGATGCCCAACAGGCTCATCAATCCCGCCACCACTGCACAGCCAACCCCCGACAACCCGGTAACGCGATAACCGTGGCGCTCCATGGCAGCGGCGCAAGACAGTGCACACACGTTGGCTGCAGATACCACCAAAGTAGAAAGCAGTATCTTCAATTCCAATTCACCGAAACGCCCCACCAGCACCATGGCCACCGCCAGCACACCGGTGAGCGCAAGAAAGCCGATAAAGCACTTCAGGGAAAGTTTGCGCAGCTCGGTACTATTCACTGTCCGCCTCCAATGCCACAGCCAACGCCTTGGCGGCGGCAAAATCGGTTTTCCCGGAACCCAGTTTCGGAACCTCTGCGACCGGGTAAATCTTCGCGGGCATCATCAGTGAATTGATACCTGCATCCAGAAGGCTCTGGCGCACATTGCTGGCCTGATATTCTCCGGCGATCAGCAGTACCACTCTCTCACCTTTTTTGGCGTCCGGCAGATTTACCGCCACCAACTCCAGTTCTGGCTGCCTCAGTGCCTCGCGCACGGCTTGTTCCACCGCACCCAGGCTGACCATTTCGCCCCCTAGTTTGGCAAAGCGGGAGTAACGGTCGACGATAGTGAGGAATCCGTCGCTGTCGATATGACCTTTGTCACCGGTTTTGTACCAGCGAATACCGTCAATTTCGGCAAGGGCTTCTGCGGTTTTTTCCGGTTCGTCCAAGTAACCCAGCATCACCTGGCCACCGCCGACCAATACCAGCCCCTGTTCACCAGCAGGCAGTATTTCCAGGGTTTGCGGGTCCACCACTCGAAAACTGGTACCTGGCAATGGCATACCCACCGTGCCCGCTTTGCTGCCCAGTTGCACCCGGAAGTCGTTGGGGTCGAGGCGATCCGGCACATTAACGCTGGCCACCGGCGAGGTTTCGGTAGCGCCGTAGCCTTCGTAGATTTCCTTGTTGAATTTCAGCTTAAAGGCCTCGCGTACATCCGGGCTCAGCTTCTCAGCACCAGCCACCACCAGGCGCAGTGATTCCAGCATCAGCGGTTTCACCCGGTTATTGCAGGTGTACAGGCGCAGGAAGGTGGCGGTGCCACAGAAAATGGTGGCGCGGTAGCGGGCGATGGCCTTGCCGATATTGACCGCATCGGTAGGGTCCGGGTGGAACACCACCGGCAGGCCTTCAATCAGCGGCAGGAATTGAGTCACCGACAAGCCAAAAGCGTGAAACGGCGGCAAGGTGCCCATAATCACGTCGCCATCTTCCACATTCAGCACCTCGGTCATTTGCTTGACGTTGGTGAGAATATTGCGGTGGCTCAGCACCACCCCTTTCGGTGTGCCTTCACTGCCACTGGAAAACAAAATCGCGGCCGGATCGTCCACGTCGCGGCGGGCGCAGAACAAGCGTTTAAGCAGACGTCCGGGTAACAGCACCACCAATAACAACCAACCCACAAACTCCTGTTTTCCAATGCCCTCTTTCATATCCTCCAGGTAATGCACCTGCACATCCGCCAGCAGTGGGTCGAGATCAACCCCCTTGCTGCGCAACTTGGCGACGAACTTCCTGGAGCTGTAAACCGTGTTCACCCCGGCTTTTTGCAAGGCGGCCTTTTGCGCCTGCACCGGAGCGGTGAAATTGATATTCACCAGGGTTTTGCCCAACAACAACGCGGCCATATTGGCAATGGCGGTGCCACTGGTGGAGGGCAGCAAAAAGCCCACATTTTGCTCTTTGGCCTGGCGTTTGATGCGCCGGGAAAAGGCAATGGCCGCCGCCAACATCCGGTAGTTCGACAGGCTGGCACCGGTGGAATCCGCCGCACACATTTCCGAACCGTTGCGTTTTACGGTGTCAATCCAACTGTTGGGCAGCGAACACAGGGACTTGGTGTAGCTGTCCCATGAGTGGATGGAAAGGTCGAATACTTTGCGCTTCAGCGCTTCGGCAGTGGTGTCGCTGGGCAGCGGTTTGCCAAAGGCCACCATGATATCCCGCAGCAGGCCGCGCCCGGTCATGGCCGCCAAGCGGTCACTGGACCGAGAGAAGCGACTGCCCCACAGGCCGCGCAAGTAGAACGGTACAATCACCGAGTTGGTATCCGCAGCAGCGGTTTCAAAGCCCCGCTGAAACTCCGCCAAATTGCCGGTGCGACTGATCACCCCTTCCGGAAACAGGCACACCACTTCGCCCTGATTCAACAATTCGGTAATACGTTTCATGGCAGCTTTGGTACTGCTGCCACCAATGGGAATGGCACCCATCAAATCCAGAAACCACTTCAGATACCAGCGCTGGTAAAAGTCTTTGTACATTACAAAGCGCACCGGGCGTGGTGAGGCAATCTGTACAATGGCCCAGTCGATCCAGCTGATGTGATTGCCCAGCAGCAGAACACCACCGCGGCCCGGCAGGTTAGTAAGCCCTTGCACACGCAGTTTGTAACGGCGACCGATAATCAACGCCGCCACGTAGCGGGCAAACGCCTGTGGCAGCTTGCACAGAGTCCACACCACACCGCCGCAGGCCACCAAAGCCACAAAGTAGAACAGGGTTTCGGTACCGGCACCGGCGGCAGACACCAGGGCGGTAATGATCAAAACCGCCAACATACCGATGTTCTGCACCCAGTTGTTGCCTGCCAGAATACGGCCCAGCTCGTGTTTGTCGGCGTGGAACTGCACCAGAGAATTCAATGGCACCACTACGAAACCGCCGCCAATACCCAGAATCACAAAGTTGATCATGGCACCGGTAATACTTTCTAGCCCCGGAATGCGCAGCAGGGTAATGGCCATAATCAGGGCACCCACTGGCAAGGTACCGGTTTCGATGTATGAGCGGGAAGCGCGCCCGGCAATCAGAGAACCCAACATAATGCCAATGCCGGAGCAGGCCACTGCGCCCTGAATCAGTGCGGTTTTGGTCACCCCCATTTGCTCTTTGGCGAAGGCAGGGAAAGCGGCCACCAGCACTTGGCCAATGCACCAGAAAATGGCCAGGCCAACAATGGAACGCCAGATAACGCGGCGGTGAGTGATGGTGTGCACGGTGCTTTTAAGCATTTTGCCACGGCGATAATCCGCCCACTGGAACACCATATCCCGCTTGCCCCGCTCCACCGTGGGCAAGCGCAGGCACAAAAGGTACTCGACAATGGACAGTGCCACCAACGCCCAACCCAACGGCGCGATCAAACGCAGGATATCCCCTTCCGAGGAAAAGCCCTGGCCATCCAGACGACCGTCAAACAACACCGAAAAGAAAATGGTGCCACCGAGGATGCCGATAATGGAAATGGCCTGAATAGCCCCATTACCACGCCCCAGCTGCTCCTTACCCACCAGCTCCTTGATGTAGCCGAACTTGGCAGGGGAGTAAAACGCACTCTGTACCGCCAGCAGGAACGTCAACCCAAACGCCGGCCAGAACCAGCCCATGTAATAGCACAAAGTGATCAATAAGGTAATCCCGATAGCCGCTGCCGCTGACAATTGCAGCACACGGGTTTTGGCAAACTTATCGGAGAGAAAGCCCGCAGGGGTCATTAGCAAGATATAGGGCAATAGAATCAAGGAATTGACGATGGCGGTCAGCACCACCTGCTCCGAACCGTCGTACATTTTGAATACGGTGTTCTGCACCATAATCTTATGGCCCAAGTCCACAAAGGCGTTGAGAAATACCACCACCATGTAGGGCAGAAAGCCGGTTATCCGGTGTAGCGCTGTCATGCATCAATCCTTAGTTATGGTTGTTTTGCTGTGAGCCAATGTAGCCACAGCACCCCCAAAAACAACTTTTTTCTAAAAAGTCTTCAAATACAAACGAAAAGTACTATATATTAATACTTTTCAACAGGTGCCAGATATGCACGAGAATTCACGGCCGGAAAGCCCTTACTCAGAAATCATGGCCCTGATCAACGCCCTCAAAAAAGCGCTCAAACAGCAGGGCAAAACTTACCGCGACGTGGCGCAATTATTGGACCTTTCCGAATCCAGCGTAAAGCGTATTTTCACCTCCGGGGATCTGTCCCTGAAGCGGCTCGACCGCCTGTGCAGCTGGCTGGGAACCACCATCACCAGCCTCAGCGTGGCGGCAGAAGCCCAGCAACCCACCCTGAGTCAGCTCACCATGGAACAGGAACAAGAGCTTGTGGCAGACCCCATTATGCTGCTGGTGGCCAGCTGCGTACTCAACCAGTGGCAATTCGCCGAGATCATCAGTTATTACAACATCACGGAGCCACAGTGTATAAGTAAGCTGGCGGCACTGGACCGCCTGGGCGTGATTGAGCTGCTGCCCGGCAACCGCATCAAGCTGCGGGTGGCCCCCAACTTCCGCTGGCAAACCAATGGCCCGATCCAGCAGTTTTTCCAGAATTCGGTAGAGCGGGAGTTTTTTAACTCGAATTTCGCCAGCGATGGTGAGCAGTTTATTGTACTCAACGGCACCTTGTCGGCAGCCTCCAGCGAACAGTTTCAAAAACGGATGCGCAAATTGGCCAGTGAGTTCAACGAATTGGGCAAAGCCGATTTGGCCCTGCCCCTGAATGAGCGCCACGGCACCACCGCAGTGATTGCGGTGAGGCAGTGGCATTTTGCGTTGTTTGAGCAGTATCGGCGGTAATCACCAGACAATATCAAACAATGGATCCCCGCCTTCGCGGGGGTGACACAAGCCTGCTACAGCCGCCTAAGATTGAACCAATCTCCTTCTTCCGAATAGCAGCAGCGGCAACAACACCAACATCCACACTCCAAACGAACCGCCACCACCGCCTTTGCGAGGGGTTGCCCGGGGTTGTTGAAACGCCGGTTGCTGTGAGTCCGCGCGGTTGTGACGTACCGGAGCCGCTTCCCGTTGTTTCCGGGCGTTGTGCTCCTGCTGCACCCGCTGCTGGTTGCGACGCTCGATACCTTGCTCTTGAAACACTTCATCGCGCACCACCACCATGGATGTATAGTTGGTCACCAAACCGTACTCTCGGGCGATATCCACAATGGCTTGTTTGCTGTCGCTATCCTCTCCCAAATAATCGATGTGGTCTTGCAGGCCCTCAATAGCGGCATAAGCCCACAGGCGTTCAATCTCTGGTTTCAGATCGGCAGTTTCAGGGAAAGCAATCCGGGTTTGATAGCTTTTGGGCTGGCCGGATACTTTGCCGGAGATAGTTACGTCGGCAACACCGTCACCGCGATAGTGGCCAAACACAATCAACTGCTGGCCGCGATACAGGGAGCCGATGCGAGTGGGTTCCATATCCTCCACCTTGACGCCTTTAATACGCACATCGATGTCGTGAAACGCTTGGTGGGTGAGTTTTTCAGTGGCCAACATCAACTGGCCGACAATGTCGTCGCTGTTGGACACACTCATGGCAAAGCCGTTGGAGACTTTGGTCATACCATCCAGCAAGGGGCGATTGGCGCTGTTGCCCATCACAAAGGTAAACAGGCGAACATCGTGTTGTTCCAGCAACTTGAGAAAACGTTTTTTCTCGGTGACGCCCACATTGGCCACGCCATCGGTCACCAGAACAAGGGCGCTGGGGCGGTCGGCGTCCAAACCACGCATGCCCTTTTGCAGTCCGGCGTAGAGGTTAGTACCACCGCTGGCGGGGGTGTTTGCCAGCTGTTGGGTGTAGTGGCTAACTTCCTCCGGCGTTGCCATCACATAGCCCGGTGTTAATTCACGAGCGCTATTGTTAAACAATACGATTTTAAAACGGTCGTTGGGGTTCAGTTGCTTGAGGCCCTTATTCACCCCTTCCACCAAGCTGCTGTATTTACCTTGCATGGAGCCAGACAAATCCAGCACAAACACCCAGTCCCGACCCTGTTCGATGCGGGCCAGGTCATCACCCGGCGTGACCGTCATCATAAAGGTGCCGCGGCCGCTGGCGTCCGGTTTGTGAGCCACCATATCGATACTGCCGGGCAGGCCTTGCTGGTGACGCCAGTAGACCACGATATCCGTATCCAGCCGCTGGATGACTTGGGGCGCAGTTTGAGGGACAACGGGTGATGTGCCCTCCTCATCCACTAATGTGTTAGCGGCAGCACTGGCACTGCTATTGGCCAGCGTCACTTGCCACTCCTGGGGCGAACTGTTGGTAGCCACCGCTTGCGGGTGTTTGGGCAGGCGCAGAGTGTCGATGGGGTAAGAAGAGCGCAGCTTGAGGTTGAAACTAAAAGCTTCGCTGACTTCGTCGTTGTAGTTCCAGAACGCCAGTTGTTGTTCATCCACGCCACCCTCTTCCAGCGGGTATACATAGCGGCCAATACTGTGATCCACATGAACGGGCTGAATGTAGACCAGGCGAATTTTTACTTCCTGATTGCCACGTACCGGGTACACCGAACTGTCGAAGGTGCGGTATTCGTCCTGCTCGGTGATGGCGGTTTCGCGGCCCTGGGATTTTTCCCGCTCGTAGAGTTCACGGGCCTGCTTTTTCTCCAGCACTTCACCGGTAACCGGTGTTCCATCAATCCAGTAGGTAAATTCCCCTACTGAGGCTTTTTCCGGCACCGGGAACGAGTAAATGGCTTCCAGCTCTGCGCTGTTAGGGTTGTAGAACACCTGTTCCACCGAGGTGATGGCGTAGCCATCTTCAATCACCACATTGACGTGATGCTGTTTGATTTCCAGGGATGGCAGGCTGCTGGATTTGGGGATCATCAAGCCCGCAGCCACCGCAGCTTGGCTGCACAGCACCACACCGGCAGCCGCTGCCAAACATCGTCGAATTACCTTTTGAAAAACTTTCATTGCTGTCTCCTTTTCATCACCGCTCTGTACGCGGCGATTGGCAAACTAGAAAAGAAGACTGCCAGGAACAACTAAAACCGAAATAGGTGCAAAAAAATACACCCAAAGGATTATCTGGCAATACTTTTACAGCGAACATAAAAAAGCCGGGCCACTGGTTACTACAACCCAATGGCCCGGCTAACCCCTCTTACCAAAATCAACTATGAGTATTTTTCCGAGGTGAGCACGTCTCAGGAATGGTTACTCTTTGGGAATCGTTAGGGTGAGAGTGCGCTTTTTCTTATCTCGCATAATACCGATAGACAGTTCGTCTCCCGCACCATAGGTAAACAACAGGTTAGTAACCCAGCGGGGATCCTTGGCTTTGCGGCCACCAATATCGAGAATGACATCGCCTGGTTGCAGTTGGTAAATATTGTCATCTGCGCTGGTAAGTACCAATACACCGCGATCAGTGCCAAAGTATTTACCCAGACCTTTGTTCAGGTTTGCCATTTCAAGTCCGGCGCGACCCGGTTCCCGCAGAGCAATCAAACCACCGGGGAAACCGGCCTGCTCAAGGATTTTCTCGATCTCCTTTTCTTTACCCGTGAACACCATAAAGTCGCTATTGCGGGCTTTGGCAACCATGTTTTTTTCCAATTGCTTGCCGTTGCGATCCACCACCAGGCTAATGGCGTCACCGGGCATCGGGTGCCCAAAGAAGCCCATAGCCTGGCGCAACGCATCGCCGCTGCCATCGTCGGTATCAATCCTTCCACCGTTCACCTGCACAATGCGATCTCCGCCTTTGATGCCCGCCTCATCAGCGGCACCACCGGGCATTACTTTGGTGATGATGATGTGGCCGTCTTCTGTGGTGTCAAACAAGATACCGATCACTCCGGCGGGCTTTTTATGCAACTTGATGTCTTTCAAGTCCTCCAGCAGCTCTTCGTACTCCAAAGGGTCGTGAGCTGCCAGCAGCTGCAGTGCCTCTTGAAACTGCGGGGTATCAAAATCCAGCTGATCGATGTCGACAGCGACTTCTTTTGCCGTTGCCAGTTGGCTGCAAACACCAATGGCCAGGCCGACAAGCAATGCTTTCATAATAATCTCCTACTTCTTTCCAAAATTAGAGCCACACTCCGCTGCTTGGCAACTGCAAGTTGGCTTCCAAAAGCTGTGTACTGAGGTGGTCACGCTGGCGTTGCAGAGACACTTGTTGACGCAGGTCTCCATAGTGACGATTTTCATCAATCTGCTGTATCCAGCTTAAAATCGCCACTTCTTCAAGCGCCTGGTCGGTGCTGTAAGTGCTGCGGGCGTAGTTCGCCAATAGCTCATCCCCCGGCTCCGCCACCTGAAAACCATTGGCAACCGTAGGTTGAGCATTGTTGCTCACAGAAGGAGCGTGGCCCTGCCACAAAACAAACGCGAGACCCACCGCCGCTAACGAGGCCGCCATCGCACCCCAACGGCGCCAACCGGTGCTGACCTGGTTACTCTGCTCCATGTTGGCGGCAATCTGCTGCCAGCAGTCCTCTGGCGCATGCTGCAAGGGCAATTCACGCAGCGCTTGATCAATCGGGTGTTGTTGGCTGGGTTCACTCATCACTAAATACCACTCATTACTTTTGTCGAGCCATTGGTTTGCGGCTCTCTCATTTCCGGCAGACACGCCTGCAGCTCTTTGCGGGCACGGGACAATTGGGCCCTTGAATTGGCTTCGGTAATATCCGCAATCTCGGCAATCTCCCGGTGGGTGTATCCTTCCACCGCGTGCAACCAGATCACCGTGCGCCGCAGCGGCGGCAACTGGGCCAGAGCTTGTTCCAAGTCCCGCTGGGTGTCTCCAGTTTCAGAACTTCTTGCCGAATTGTCGGGTTGTACTTCTTCATCCAGAGGCACATCTTGCCAGCGCTGCCAGCGCTTTTGCCGTCGCAACTCACTGAGGCACGTATTCAGAAACAGTTTGCGTAGCCAGCCCCAAAACGGGGCATCAAATCGATATTGGCTGATCTTTCGAAACACCAGCAACATGCCTTCCTGAAGTATTTCCCTGGCCACTTCAGGGCACTGCGACAATTTGAGCGCCAGACTGTACGCGGGCACTTCGAAGGTATCGTATACCGTTCTAAAGGCCGCCATCTCGCCCTGTTGGGCTCGCCTGATAACATCCATCGACAGGTCGATAGCAAATGCGCTCTGTTTCATACCCCTATAGACGACTGGTTGAGTCATAGTGTGACAAAGCTTAGCGAACTTTTGTCGCGATGTTGCACGACTTGGCGCCAGGGGACTGTTCACGAAGACCGCACAACTCCCGATAAAGTTGACTGTGCAGGCCTTGCAAACGCTGTTGCAGCTGCCCAGCCAATGACTCTGCTCCCCGTATCCACAGGTTATTAGCCACCTCGCCCCTTGTAGAATTATCGACACACTCACCGATTGCAGCCATCGAGAAGAAGTGGCCCAAAGCCTGAAGCTCAGCCAGCTCATCACACCACTGCACCAGTTGAGTTATTTGATGTTGACGGCAATCACCGACCAACTTGGACGAACGCTGCTTTCCCGGCACAAAACCATCCCCTCGTATTCAACACTGTATAAATATATAGCTTTACGCTAATTAGTTTCAAGCTAAAATAAATGTAAATGCTTTAGGACAGACAAACAATGACTGTACAAGAGATTCGTTATCAGAAATTGCAAGAACTGCTGGAACACTGCCAGGGAAACCAGGCCATGTTGGCCCGACAAGCCGGTACCAATGCCGCGTACATCAGCCAGATCATCAACCGAACCCCATTGCCGTCGGGCAAGTTACGTAACGTCGGTGAGCGCCTGGCACGCAAGCTGGAGCGGGCTTTTCACAAACCTCACGGCTGGATGGATGAGCGGGGGGCATCGGCGGTCGCAGAAACCAGGGCAGACTACCAAGCCACTGACCCCCAGTGGCAAGCATTGCTGGATACAGCGCGGCAATTAACCCCGCAACAATTACCGGTAGCCGTCGATATGCTGGCGGCACTGATTAAGCAGCGCCGCTCTTAAACCCTTACTAGGGCCTGTTAACAATAATGGAGTCGCCACTGTTGTGACTAAAAAAGCGTCAATCATGGCGCGAGTCGTGTGGTTTGGTCATTCCAAATGAGCGACGAGCAACACCGGGTGGCGCTTTTTTAGCCGCAACCCCAGGGGCTGGGGCCCCTGTTTATAAACAGGAAGTCCGCCCAGCTGTGTTATCAGTCGCTTATGTAGAGTGACTACACGGCACTCCTTCTGCCTTGCTGAGCAAAAAAGTGACTCCCAGCAGTGATGACTCCATTAGTGTTAACAGGCCCTAGGCCGGGTATTCCGACAACCACCCCAGCATATGATCACCCATGGCACGGGCGACTTCGTCCATCAAGCTGCAATACTGGCGGACATTCTCCCAGTATTGGCGCTGTTGCCATTGCAAGTAAGCCGCGCATTCACCCCCGGAGTAAGTGACCACCCAACCGGACTGCGCCCCCATTTCTCGCAACATATCCGCTTGCTGTTTCCAGACACTTTTTAACTGTTGCTCACGGCCTGGCCGAACCCATATTCGGTACATGATGGTGTGCATGGTGCTGCGTCCTTTCGTTTACTGCGGGTGGTTGTTATGGGCTGAGAGCTGTTCTTTAGAACACTGGATCAGCTGATGAAATTCTCGCTTGAGGCGCTGCTGGCGTTGCCGCAACCACTGACAGGTAAGGCCCAGCCCACTGCTGGTGCTCGCTGAAAAGGCGTCATCCGCCTCTGTAGCCAAGGTGAGAAAAGCGTCGTAGAGAAAGCTATTAAGGGCTTCCAATTCCGCCATCTCATCGTAAAGGGGGACCAATTGTTGAGTGAGGCAGTTAACTGAAGCCGATGGGTGTTTATTTTGAGTTCCGCCACCTGAAGCTGACATTAGGGCCTCCCTGTCGATACGCCATTAATGGCGTGGCGCGAACTATTTAATCATGACATTAATGTCATGTCCAGCCAGCAGAGCCCAAGCTATGAAACGCAGTATTCCCGAACAGGATCCGCTTCATCCCGCTTTTCAGCAATTTACCCGAGCACTGCGGCAGCGCATTATTGAGCTGCGCCATCAACATGGCCTCACTCAAGAAGACATGCAGCAATTCGGGTTGTCGCTGCGACAATACCAACGCATCGAAAGTGGCGAAACAGAGAACATCACGCTGGCTAATTTGTATCGCATTGCCAGTGCTTTTAATCAGCCAATATCTGATTTACTGAATTTACCGGTCGGTGATTCAGAGTGAAAAAGGGCCGCTGAGCGGCCCTCTCAATTCATCCCATTTACCAGATTCTGACGCGCTCTTCCGGTGGCAGGTAAAGCGCATCACCGGGCTGCACATTAAACGCCTGATACCAGGCATCCACGTTGCGAACAATGCCATTGACCCGAAATTCACCCGGAGAATGAGGGTCGGATTTCAGCAGCTGCAACTGGCGCTCCTCACGGGTTTTGCCGCGCCACACCTGTGCGTAAGCGAGGAAAAATCTTTGATCGCCAGTTAGCCCGTTAATCACTTTGTCTTCCTGACCATTGAGGTGTCGCTGGTAGGCTTCATAGGCGATCATAACCCCACCCAGGTCGCCAATGTTTTCCCCCAGGGTAAAGCGGCCGTCCACAAAGTTACCCGGCACCGCTTCGTACTGATTAAACTGGGCCACCAGCTGATCCGCACGACGCTTAAATTCCTCTGCATCGGTTTCGTTCCACCAGTCTCGCAATACGCCATTGGCGTCGGATTTGCGGCCCTGGTCATCAAAACCGTGGCTCATTTCATGGCCAATCACCACACCGATGGCACCGTAGTTCACCGCCGCATCGGCCATTGGGTCAAAAAATGGCGCCTGCAAAATAGCAGCGGGGAACACAATTTCGTTAAACAGAGGGCTGTAGTAAGCATTGACGGTTTGTGGCGTCATGCCCCACTCGGTACGATCCACCGGCTCGCTCAGTTCCTTGACCGCTTTCGCCCGGCCGTACACCCGAGACGCTTTGATATTGCCGTACAAATCCCCTTCGGTGATTTCCAGGCCAGCGTACTTTTCAAATTTTTCCGGGTAGCCAATCTTGGTGCCGAAGGCGTCCATTTTCAGTTCCGCCTGGGCTTTGGTGTCATCACTCATCCACTCCAGTTTGCGGATTCGGCTGCGCAGGGCTTCTTTTACATTGGCTACCAGCTCACCCATCATTTCTTTGGACTGCTCGGGGAAGTGACGCTTCACATACACTTCGCCGATGGCCTCACCAAACAGGCTGGACACGAAGCCCACTCCTCGCTTCCAACGATCACTTTGTTTTTGCTGGCCGCTGAGGATGCGACGAAATTCAAATGCCGCCCGTGCCAGTTCGTTGTGGAGCACACCGGAGTTGCTGCTGATCAGAGTAAACGCCAAGTAATCCTTCCAGGCCTCGAGGTTGTCTGGGTCATTGATCAGTTCAAGCCCCGGATTGATCGCACCGGGATTGCTGATGATCCACTTTTTCTCGGCGCTGATGGTCGGATTCAAACCGGTTTCCGTGACAAAGAAATCCCAGTCCAAGCCAGGGAACGCGGCTTTTAATTCATCGTAGGTGTATGGGTTATAGGTTTTGTTGGGGTCGCGATATTCCACCCGGTTTAATTGCTTTTTGGCAATCTCGGTTTCCAGGGCCAGAATATTTTCCGCCGCTTGCTGGCGGCGCGCTTTGCCGTAATCCGCAAACGCCAGCATCTTGGCAATGTGAATTTTGTAGGCATCGCGAATCGGCGCAAACTGCTCCTCAAGGTAAAAATCCCGATCCGGCAAATTGGTACCACCCACTCCAGCAGCCAGCACTTTCTGAGAGGGGTCTTTGCGATCGAGCCCTCCGCCCACACCAATGGGCGCACCCACACCGGTCAGGTCCGCATTGGCAAACGCGGCGACCAAGGCTTTGTTGTCTGCAATGGCGGCAATAGCGGCGAGCTGATCACTGATTGGGCTGATGCCCAATTTGTCTCGGCGCTCCAGATCCATATAGCTTTTGTAAAGGTCACCAATTTTTTGCTCGACGGTGCCTTTCTCGTAGGAACCTTCACCCAGCTCCAGAATAATGGCTTTCACTTGCTTTTGAGCGTCATCCGCCAAGCGCGAAAACACCCCATAGCGGGTTTTGTCTGCAGGCAATTTATAGCTGTCCAGCCAGGCGCCACTGGAATAGCGGTAAAAGTCGTCACCGGGTTTTACCGCCAGATTCTGAGCGGTCAAATCGACCCCCCAATCCCCGTATACCGGCTGTGGTCCCGTGTCAGCGACACGACCGCCACCACAGGCAACCAACATCGCCATTGTGGCGACAGCGGCTGTCAGCGTTATTTTTCCCATTACTCTTCCTCTTTTGTTGAGTGTTATTGTTTAGGGCCTGTTCACACTAATTAAGTCATCACTGCTGGGCGCCATTTTTTTGCTCAGCAAGGCAGAAGGAGTGCTGTGTAGTCATTCTACATAAGCGACTGATAACACAGTTGAGCGAAAAAATGGCCCCAGCCCTTCGGGTTGCGGCTAAAAAAGCGCCACTCTGTGTTGCTCGTCGCTCATTTGGAATGACCAAACCACCCTCCTCGCGCCTTGATTGGCGCTTTTTTAGTCACAACAGTGACGACTTATTAGTGTGAACAGGCCCTAGGATCTTTTAATAAAAAAGCCGGCTAATTGCCGGCTTTGCAGATGAGTGTTAACCCCGAAACGCTTTTATACCATCAATCAGTACACTGGGGGTGGGCAGCAGCTGTGGCAGCTTACGACCGTCTTGCAGCCGATCTCCAGGCTTGTAGTACAGGTACAACGGCACACCAGGGTGCTTGTACAACTCAATAATGCGGTCGATTTCCGGGTCACCATCGGTGTGATCACCCACCATCACCTGAATATTGTGATCGGCAAAAAACTTCAGAGTTGCGTCTTTGTGCAATGACGCTTTTTCGTTCACTTTACAGCTCACACACCAGTCAGCGGTAAAGTAAGCAAACACATGCTGACCGTTATCCAGCAATGCCATAAGCTCTTTTTCGCTGAATGGCATTTCCGAATCGTGGCTGCCCGACTGACTACCCAATAATGCCTGGGCCTGTTCATTGAGTTGGCCACCGGTGCGCGCCGCTTCTTGCAGGGCCGCCTTCAAGGCGTTAATGGTTTTGATGCTTTGGGTTTTACGCACCTTCTCTGCAGCAGCCATCGCCAAAGACGACTCTTTGCGCTCAATGGCCGTGTTGCCCAGGTACAAGGTACCCACCAAGAAAACCACCGCTGTCACTCTCCAGGCATTGGGGCGTGCCGCCACAGGCACTTTGCCCCAAGCCCATGCAGCCAAGGCAATCGCCAGCATGGCGAACAGAGTCCACAAAATCGTGTCTTTGTCTCCCAACACCCATACCAGCCAGGCCGCGGTACCAAACATGGGGAACGCCAGAGCAGTTTTAAACACACTCATCCAAGGGCCAGGGTTGGGCACAATACGACGCGCACCGGGTACAAACGCAATCAGTAGATAGGGGAACGCCAAACCCAGCCCCAGGAACACGAACACCAATAACGAGATGTGTACGGGCTGGGTGAACGCGTAACCCAGTGCCCCCGCCATAAACGGCGCTGTGCAAGGTGTGGCAACCACAACCGCCAGAACACCGGTCCAGAAAGACGATTTTTTCGAGTGACCGTCACCATCGCTGGTCAGGTTCGAGCCGACATTCATCATGCCGGTGCCAAACTCAAAAACCCCCAGCAGATTTAGGCCAATCAGAGTCATGAGCAGCACCAGGCCGAGCACAACAATGGGGTTTTGCAGCTGAAAGCCCCAAGACGCAGCTTCACCAGCGGACTTGATGGCAATCACCACAATGGCCAAAGCCACAAAGCTGAGAATCACACCGGTGGTGTAGTAAATACCGGAGGTGCGCACTACCCGTGGGTGCGACTCTCCCATTTTTGCCAAACTGAGCATTTTCAGGCTCAACACCGGCAGCACGCAGGGCATTAAGTTGAGAATTAAACCGCCCAAAAATGCAGCACCCAGTGCCCACAAAATGCCGACATCACCGGTATTGGAGCCCACCCCGGTGGACGAATTAGCCGTCGTAGAAACCGCGCCGGGCCCTGAGGCTTTAGTAACCCCAGTGATATAGCCCGCTTGCTCATTGCCGTTGGCGTCTTTGTAAGTGATCAGCAAATCGGTTTGTTGATAACGTTCCAGGCGCCTGCCCGCGTCCATGGTGATACTCAGCAACCCGTCTTTGACCTGCGGTGTTTGCGTCAGGGTATGAATAACCATTTTGTGCACGGTAGGCCAGACATAGATGTCGCTGGCACCTGGTTCGGCAAAGGCCACATCAAAGCTGACTTTGGACAAATCTTCATTGCTGTAAAACGCCGCGTCCCAATCCACCATTTGCGGCTGGTGGTCGCGAGCTGACTGGAACAGCAAGTCATTGGAGCTGTTAAGCGCGCCATCGCCAATGGGTAAGCTCAGAAAAACCGGCGCGCTTTGTGGTACACAGTTGGCGTCATCGCACACCAGATAATTGGCCTGGCCCGCTAACAGTAAACTTTCCTCGGCAAACCCTTCGGGCACCGTAACATCCATGGTAATGATGTTTTGTTCCGCAAAGCCGTAGGTGATGATGCCACCCATTGAGGTGACATGGGGTACCTGGTACACGAAATCACCAACCTCTACCCCTTCGGCAAGGTTGTTCCAGCGCACCTTCATTTCCTTGCCCGCTTCGCCTGGGTTCACCCAGTAGTTGTGCCAGGATGGGTCGGGGGTAACAATTAACCCCAAGGTAAAGGTTTCACCAGGCTTGACACTGGCGACTTCAGAAACCAGCTCCACAGAACTGTAGCTGGCGCGGACGGGCTGAGCCTGTGTGAATACAGACAGGCTGGATAACACCAGCAAGGAAAGGGTTAAAAGCGCTTTTTGGGCCGCTTTCATTATTCACCTCGATATAATTTTTCAGTGTGGATCAGACACCAAAAAGTGTGATTTTGCGTAAATTTTTAGGGGGCACAATGTACAGAAAATCCACTGAGAAATCTGTTTCAGGCCTGTTCAAATGGTTAATATACAAGGAAATAGTTTAAGAAAGGTAAATAGCGGCTCACAAAACCAATAACGCTATAAGGCCTTTTTACGGTTGTGATTGCTGGGCCGCAGTTACCAGCTGATCCACATGCTTCACCAGATCTTGATGGCCGATGTTGGGAATTGTCCGCACCACGCCTTTTTCATCCAGCACAATAATCTTTGGAATATGACGGATTCCCCAGCGGGTCAGAAACTCACTGTTTTCACCCACATACCAGTTGTGGAACGGCATGTCGTTGCGTTCGGCAAATCGCTTCGCCAGCCCCAGGTCACTATCAACACTGATGGTTATCAATGAAAAAGGCCGCCCCGCCATGCGTTGATTCAAATCCCTCATACTCGCCATACCAGTGACACAAGGGCGACACCAGGTGGCCCATACGTCAATAACCACCACATTGCCCAAGTGACTGCTCAAGCTAGTGGCGTTTCCTTCAAAGTCCTTAAAGGCAAACTCTTCCAACTTCACCCCGGAAGAGGCGTTGGTGAGCCGATGGTGAACCACCGCGGCCACGTCTGCTACGGTTTCCATGGCTGACTTGCGCGGATTTTTTTTATGAGCGGGCAAATAAAAGCCGATGGGTTGCTCGCTGTTCATCACCGCCTGTACCAGCTGAAGCGCTCGGCTGCGCACGTGGCGCCAGTCTCTGTCGAGCCAGTTATTGCTGCACAGAGGGTGAGTAATATTCGCAGCGGCCTGATTGGATAGTTCGCCAAAAGAAGAGCGGGTTTTTGAAGTGACATATTCTTCCATGGACATACCCAGCTCAGTGGTATTGGCCAACAACTGAGCCATTTTTGAGTAAATCACCGCCAATTGCAGGGCGGCTACATGGCGCACCTGTTCATTGGAACCGCGCTCCGATGCCTGCAACAATAACTGTTCACAGTCATCATCGAAGTGAATCAACGAAGCAATCATCGGAAAAGCCATGTACAGCGACGGGTTTTGCAGATGATTGGTCAGCAGGTTGCGACACACTTCCAGGTGGGTCTTGCGATCGTTGCTGGAGTGCAGAGCCAATAGCATGGCATCGAGAGCTACGGCATCCCGGGGTTGTTGTCGATAGAGAGCAATAACGTGATTGAGGATTTGCTGGCGACGTTGCGCGATTTGCTGGGGGGCAAGTTTCCTGCCTTGCTTTCTGGATGTTTGGATTTCGATGCGCAGGACTTCAAACTGCTGATTGATGTTTTGCCAGGCAGCCGCGCGCTTCTCGTCAGCTACCGCAGTCAGTTGGCCAAACAGCAAGGCTGCAATAACCACCAGCAGTCGGTATTTTGTGTGATTTGACGTTGATGTCGGGGAGCAAAAGCAGTGAAACATAACAACCTGCCGGTTAACTTCAATCGGTGAAGATACACAGGGCAAGCACCCTCAACCATGCGGTTTACCTAACTTTACACCCTCTTTAAGGCATGTAAATCAATAAGTTAGACAAATTAGGCTGGTGAATCAAAAACCTTGATATGCGCCTAATTCAACGCGTAAAACACAAAAAACCCCTGGTGACGGAGGGAGATGCCAGCCAGGGGTTAGTATTTTGGGTATGCGGCCCTTAACAGGCTCTTGATTTTCTAGGCACCAACCATACTGCAAATTACCAATAATGCCAATGCCTTAGGAGCGATTAACTCGCTATATAGCGGCCCCGGAAAGCTGTAACCAAGCTCGTCATAGGGTAGAATCCGCGCACTTTCATTCACCTTTCACGAGGCCAGTTGCCGCCATGGCTGAATACGTTTATTCCATGAACCGGGTGGGGAAAATTGTTCCCCCCAAGCGCGAAATTCTTAAAGATATTTCCCTGTCATTTTTCCCCGGCGCCAAAATCGGCGTACTTGGCCTGAACGGCGCCGGTAAGTCTACTCTGCTGCGGATCATGGCGGGGGTCGACAAAGACTACGAAGGCGAAGCTCGCCCAATGCCGGACATCAAGGTGGGCTACTTGCCTCAGGAGCCCGAGCTGGATCCGGACAAAGACGTCAAAGGCAACGTGGAAGACGGCTTGAGAGAGGCTTTTGACGCCCTCGCAGGGTTGGAACAGGTGTACGCCGATTACGCCGACCCGGACGCCGATTTCGACAAGTTGGCAAAAAAACAGGAAGCGTTTGAGAACATTATTCAGGCTTGGGACGCCCACAACATCCAGAACCGTATGGATGTAGCCGCAGACGCACTGCGTTTACCCGCTTGGGACGCAGACGTCACCAAGCTGTCTGGTGGTGAACGCCGCCGCGTAGCCTTGTGTCGCCTGCTGTTATCGCGCCCGGACATGCTGCTTCTGGACGAGCCGACCAACCACCTGGATGCCGAATCGGTACACTGGTTGGAGCGTTTTCTGGTGGACTTCAACGGTACTGTAGTGGCCATCACCCACGACCGTTACTTCCTCGATAACGCCGCTGGCTGGATTCTGGAGTTGGACCGCGGCCGCGGTATTCCCTATGAGGGCAATTACACCAGCTGGCTGGAACAGAAAGAGGCTCGTCTGGCCCAGGAAGAAAAAACCGAAGCGTCTCACCAAAAAGCCATCAAGCAAGAGCTGGAGTGGGTACGCCAAAACCCCAAAGGCCGTCAGGCTAAAAACAAAGCCCGTCTGGCCCGCTTCGAAGAAATGAACAGCCAGGAATTCCAAAAGCGCAACGAAACCAACGAAATTTATATTCCGGTGGGCGAGCGCCTGGGCGACAAGGTCATTGAGTTTGACAATGTCACCAAAAGTTACGATGGCCGTACCTTGATGGAAAACCTGAGCTTCTCCATTCCAAAAGGAGCTATTGTCGGCATCATCGGTGCCAACGGCATGGGCAAATCCACTCTGTTCCGCATGATTACTGGCCAGGAGCAGCCCGACAGCGGCACCATCAACATCGGCGAAACCGTACAAGTGGGTTTTGTGGATCAGAGCCGGGCCAACCTGGACGACAGCAAAAGTGTTTGGGAAGAAGTCTCCGGTGGCCACGACGTACTGCGCATTGGCAACTACGAAGTCAGCTCCCGCGCTTACGTGGGCCGCTTTAATTTTAAAGGCAGTGACCAGCAGAAACGAGTTGGCGACCTGTCCGGTGGTGAGCGCGGCCGCCTACACTTGGCCAATACCCTCAAGCAGGGCGCCAATATGCTGCTGCTGGACGAACCCTCAAATGACCTGGACGTGGAAACCCTGCGTGCCCTGGAAGAAGCGCTGCAAACCTTCCCCGGCTGCGCCATGGTGATTTCTCACGACCGCTGGTTCCTGGATCGCATTGCCACTCATATTCTGGCCTACGAAGACGACGGCAACATCGAGTTTTACGAGGGCAATTACACGGAATACCACGAAGACCTGATCAAGCGCAAAGGCGAAGATGCACAACCTCACCGCATCAAGTACAAAAAGCTGAAAGACTGATTGAGCAAGCTGCCAGGGACGGCAATCGCTCAGCCGCAAACCGGGCAATCTGGATTTGCCCCCAACGATATGGAACGCCAGGTAAAATTCTGGCCGTCGAATAATTGCAGCCTGTTGCGTGCTTTAGACCCCATACCCAAGCGCAGTTTGATGGCCTCCAGGGCCATCGCCGTTCCGAGCATACCGACCACCGGCCCCATGACTCCCATCTCCGCACAACTCGCCTGCACCGGAGGCAATTGATTGCCGAACAGGCACTGATAGCAAGGTTGCTTCTGCCCGCTGCCGTAATCAAACACCGCCAACTGACCGTCCCAACCTACCGCGGCACCAAACACCAGTGATGTGCCATGGCGCTGGCAGGCGCTGTTTACCGCCAGGCGAGTGGCCAGGTTATCGCTGCAATCCAGTACCACGTCCACTTCCGGCACGTAGTAATCTAACGCTTCTAGATCCAGGCGTTCATCAATGGACTCCACAGTGGTGTGAGGGTTTAACGCCTCCAGCTGACTCTGGGCACTGTCGGACTTACTGGTGCCGCAGTCGCCTGCTCGGTACAACACCTGACGATGCAAGTTAGTTACATCAACCGCATCACCATCAGCGACAATAAGAGTGCCCATACCGGCACCGGCCAAATACAGTGCTGCCGGCGCACCCAAGCCACCGGCGCCGACCAATAGCACACGACAAGAGGCCAGCGATTGCTGGCCTTGTTCACCCACCTCTGGCAATAAACGCTGGCGGGCGTAGCGTAAGCTCGGCGTATCTGCCACTCAGGGTGCGCTCAGCTGCTGCTGAATAACCCGCTTGAGGTTTTTTACGGCTTCCGGGGTGGAGTCCTGCTGGTGCAGCACTATAACGCCGTCTCGGCCAATGACCACACTGCGGGGAATCATTTGTTCCGCGTACTGCTTGTATATCGCGCGCCCGGGATCTGGGGCAAACGGCATGGCGAAATTGTATTCATCCTTGTATTCCACCATCTCAGCGGTGTCGTGCTCACGGCCCAAGTTAATCACCACAAAGTCGTCGTGATCAATTTGTTGGTAAATGGTTTTATCAATCAGCGGGAGCTTCACTTTGCAGTAGGGGCACCAGGTGGCGAAGAAATTCACCAACACAACCTTGCCCTTTAGAGCCTTGGTATCCACCACTTTGCCTTCTGTGGTCGTCACCGAAAAACCGGGAGCCATATCTCCAGCACCCACGTAACTGTGTTCAGGCATTTTGGCACCACCGAGGGCAATCAATGCCAGCGGAGCCAGTAAAAGCTTCATTCCTCGACGAGCAATGTGTTTCATGATCATGGTCGTGTCCTGCAAAAGTGATTTACCCCGAGCGGGGTGCGAAATCATGGGGATCAGCATTAAACAGGGCATTATGAAGTTTAGATGGGCTTTTGGTAAGCTAGACAACAATTTTTAACACTTACAGCAAAGGAGTGCCACTGAATGCTCATCAACCTACGTCGCTTCGCCCTTTTTTCAAAACTACTCAGCAGCACCATCGCTTGCTTATTATCATGCACGCTTTTTGCTGATAGCAGCCCCCTCAAACTGCTAGATGATGAATGGCTAGAGGTCAAAACGGAAAGCTTTCATATTATTACAGACGCTGATGAAAACTACGCCAAGGCGTTTGCCCATGACCTTGAAGCATTTAGACGCTTTGCACAAATGTTTATCAACAGTAAAAACATCGAAGGTGTGAATCGCTATAAGATATTCGTCATCAAAAAAGCAGCTCATTTCCGCCGTATTGACATAGGCAGCAACCGATACCAAGCAGCATTCACCTTTTCCAGGCACGATGGCAATTTCAGCGTCGTTAAAGCCAGCGATTTTAAAACAAAAAAGAAAGAAAATAATTCCGCCAGGCAAACACTGTTTGGAGTTTATGTAAACTTCCTTTTAAGGAATACTGGTAACACAACTAACTACCCTCTGTGGTATCGAGGAGGTCTTAATTCATTTCTCTCCGCAACGGTTATTGACAGCAATATTATTAAATACGGGATGCGGACTGAAAGATACTTATGGACTGTCAACAGATTGAGAGTAATACCAATAGAGGAAATTTTTAAAGCAACTCAACACCCGAAAAAAATCGCTAAAAGAAGTGAATTTCATGCTTCCTCATGGGCACTGCAACATTATTTTTTCGCAAACCCTAACTACCAAAAAAAAGTTATCAAATATTTGAGCCTATGGAATAAAGGGGTCGATATAGACAAAGCTTTTCAGGCTGCCTTTGAGATGTCTTACAGCGATTTAGGCCGTTTAGTAAAAAAACACACAAAAAAAAGACAATATACATATCTAACATACGAACCTGAAAAACCTGCTGTTAATGACTTTCATTCCATCAGAAAACTTCCTGATAGCGAAATTGCCTTTCACTTGGGGCAGGTCATGTGGCTGAGGCACAAAAGCGGCCGTGACGAGGCATCCGTATTACTTAGAAAATCTATAGAACTGGACCCCTCTTCCCCCACCTCTCAAAGCTATGCGCTGCGTCACTTATGGCTGAAAACAAAGGAAACCGATGAAATCATTCAGCAGTTAGGCGTCATCTACCCCGATCACAAAGATGACCCATGGCTGAATGCACTGTACGGAGATTTGCTTTTTGGCAAAGCCTGGGACACCAACGGGGAAGAGTCAACAAAGCTACTTAAGCAGGCTCGCAGTAAATTCCGAAAAGCCCTTAGAGCCGACAGCGCCCACTTACGTGCCTGGGAAGGGCTGGCACAGGTATACAGGAAAGATCCATCTTTATTAAGCGAAGGGAAAGGAATGCAAGAAGCCTCTACTGCACTACAGGAGCTAGCCTATCGATTTGGAGATATGAAGTATTACTTCGAGCTAGCAAAGATGTATGAACAACAGCAACAAACTGAGCCAGCCAAGAACCTCTACCGGCACCTGGCAGCCAGCCGTAATGCGTTTACGAAAAAAGCCAAACAGAGTTTAAGCAAACTGCTCGAAAACGAAAAAACGGCAGAGGCTGCTAATTGAGCAGCCCTTGAATGGGTATCACTTTTACATCAGCGCCACGATCAATCGTCTTGCGAATCGGCACCACTGCCAAAACATCAGATCGACTGATGGAGGTCAACACCCCGGAGCTCTGATTGGCCAACGGCACCGCAGTCAATTGGCCATCGATCACTTCCA
Source organism: bacterium SCSIO 12696 (assembly GCA_024397955.1). Taxonomy (NCBI): domain Bacteria; species bacterium SCSIO 12696. Next base: position 2,255,354 of record CP073744.1, on the reverse strand, counting down.
AATTGGCTCGTAAATACTCTTCCCGCCGGCGGGGTTTGGCAACATCAAACCCCGCTTTGGCAACAAAGCGGCGCGGTTGCACAAAACCGGCCCCTTGCATCGCTGACAAATAGGGACGGGTAAACAGCGCAAAGGTGACGCAGGCGGACACTGGATTTCCTGGCAAGCCAAAAAACGGGGTGTCGCAAATATGACCAAAAGCCAATGGCTTGCCGGGTTTGACAGCGATTTTCCAAAACACTTGGCGACCCAGTTTGGCCAGCACCGATTTGACGTGGTCTTCTTCACCGACCGAAACCCCGCCGCTGGACAGTACACAGTCCGCTTCACTGGCTGCACGGCGCAACAATACTTCAATGCTGTCCGGGTGGTCCTTAGCACAGCCAAGGTCCACCACCTCAGCACCCAACCCCTGCAGCAACCCCGCCAGCAAATACCGATTGGCATTGTATATCTGCCCCGATGCCAATGAATCGCCGGGCTCCACCAGTTCATCACCAGTCGAAACCACCGCCACCTTGATGCGTCGGTACACCGGCACAACACCAATACCCACAGAAGCCAACAAACCCAGCTCCGGCGCCCGCAAGCGCTGGCCCGCTTTTAGCAGTACTTCACCACTGCGAATATCCTGGCCACAGGGTCGTACATTGTCCCCCGCCCCCTTGCTGGGAGCCCGATGAACAATTACCTGATCACCCTCTTCTGAATACGTGCAGTTTTCCTGCATCACCACCGTGTCGGCCCCGGGGGGAATCTCACTACCGGTAAAAATACGGGCCGCGCTACCGGGCTCAAGCGGTTCGGGGGCCAACCCCGCAGGGATGCGTTGGCTGACCGGCAAAGTCACTGGCAGCTCGCCACCAGCTTGTAAATCGGCAAATGCAAATGCAAAACCGTCCATCGCAGAGTTGTCTGCGGGGGGCACATTGACGACCGCAATCTGGTCGCTGGCCAGCACTCGGCCATTGGCAGCGATCAGGTTTACGGTTTCTGTTTCAGCAACCGGCTTTACTTGCTGACGCAAGTGATCCAGCGCCTGTTCTACCGTCAACCAATCAGCCATCGTTGTTAGCCGCCTACCAGGGTAGCGACAAAGTTACAGGGTTTGGTGCGTGAATCCAGCTGTTCACAAATAATCTGTTGCCAACCGGTTCGGCAAGCATTGTTGGAACCGGGCAGGCAGAACACCAGAGTGTTGTTGGCCAACCCGGCAACCGCTCGGGACTGCACCGTCGAGGTACCGATTTGTGCCAGGGACAGATGGCGAAACAGCTCACCAAACCCCTCTACGGTTTTATCGAACAGTGGTATCACCGCTTCTGGCGTGGAGTCGCGGCCTGAAAAGCCGGTACCACCGGTAACTAGCACAACGTGAATACTCTTATCCGCAATCCATTGGGAAAGGCGGGCGCGAATCTGGTAGATGTCATCAATGACAATTTCTCGACCCGCCAGCTGATGACCGGCCTCGGCAACGCTGTCTGCAAGCAGCTGGCCGGAGCTGTCGGTGTCCGGCGTGCGAGTATCGGAAACGGTTAGAACGGCAATGTTCAGAGGGATAAAGTCAGACATGATTTACTCAGGTAATTCATCGATCAAAAACCATGGCAGCTAGCCACCGGTCATATTCATAAAGCGCACAATTTGTGGCTCGTTATTGACATCAAATTCATGCTGTTTGGGTTTGTTGGCAATGGCATCGACAATTGCCCGCTTTACCGCATCGATATCACCAGGGCGACGGCGCACCAGCGCGCGCAAATCAACGGAGTGCTCGTTGCCCAGGCACAGCAGCAAGCGCCCTTCAGAGGTTAAACGCACCCGATTGCAGCTGCCACAGAAGTTGTGGCTGTGGGGAGAGATAAAACCGATGCGGGTAGCCGCGTGGTTCTGTAAACGAAAATAGCGGGACGGCCCATTGGTGGTTTCGGTGGTGGGCAACAGCGGGTATTGCTGTTCAATCAAGGCGCGCACCTGATCGCTGGAACAGTAACTCAGCGCCCGACTGTGAGTCACATTGCCAAGGGGCATTTCTTCGATAAAACTGATGTCCATAGCGCGCTGAATGGCAAAATCCACCAGATTCAGTACTTCATCTTCATTGTAACCACGCATCACCACGGTATTGAGTTTAAGGCGCTGAAAGCCAGCATCGCAGGCCGCATCAATACCGGCGATTACAGCCTCTAAATCACCGACCCGGGTAATACGTTTGAATTTGTCTTTGTTGAGGCTGTCGAGGCTGATGTTGATGCGCTTGACGCCAGCGGCTTTGAGCGCAGGCGCCATTTTTGCCAGCTGTGAGCCGTTGGTGGTCAGACTGAGCTCGCGAACACCGCGCAGTGCCGCCAGCGTTTCGATCAGCTGTTCACTGTCGTGGCGTATTAGCGGCTCTCCCCCGGTCAAACGAATATTGCCAACACCAAGCTCACTGAAGGCTCGGGCAATAGTGGTGATTTCCTCATAGCTCAAAATCTGCTCCCGGGGCAGGAACGTCATTTTTTCCGCCATGCAGTACTGACAGCGAAAATCGCAGCGATCCGTGATTGAAATGCGCACGTAATTCACCCGTCGGCCGAAGGGGTCGACCAACTCAGCGGGCATAGTGCTGTCAATCATCGGATTTGTCATTTGTGCTTACTTGATGCCAACGCTGAGCCTGTTCGCAATCGCTGGGCTTAGCGGCCAACCAGCGCTCACCGTCAGCGTCGATTTCCTTTTTCCAAAACGGCGCTCGGGTTTTCAGGCAGTCCATTATAAATTCACCAGCGGCAAACGCTTCGCCACGATGGCCGCTGGCCACCCCCACAAACACAATTTGTTCGCCTACCAGTATCTCGCCAATGCGGTGTATCACGGTAACGGCGTTTAGGTGCCAGCGTTGCCGGGCTTCTTCCAGAATAGAGTGTAGAACACGCTCTGTCATGCCCGGGTAGTGCTCAAGAAACAGAGCCCGAATGCTGTTATGACCGCGAACGCAGCCGCTAAACGTAACGACAGCGCCGCTGTCACTGGCACGCAGCCGCTGGTATTCGGCGCCAACGTCAAAATCTTCCGCCTGAATCCGAACACTCACGATTAACCACCCGTTACCGGTGGGAAGAACGCTACTTCGTCACCGTCATGAATCGCGGTGTCGGGGCTGGCCATCTGTTGATTGACCGCCACCAGGTTGTGGCTGCCCAGTAACTGCTCGGCCCAAACGCCTCCCCGCTGAGCAAGCAACTGACGTAACTCCAATACGGTGCACGCTGAGGGTACTGACAGCTGTTCGCCGCTGCTGCCCAACTGGTCGCGCAAGGCGGCAAAATATTTGACCTCAATCATCCCGTTCCCAGTCGCCGGATTTGCCCCCGGCTTTTTTGACCAAACGCAGCTTGTCAACACTGATGCCCCGGTCCACCGCCTTGCACATATCGTACAACGTCAATGCGGCTACCGAAGCCGCGGTCAAGGCCTCCATCTCAACCCCGGTTTGACCATTATTTTTGCAACGGGCTTCAACCCGCAGGCAATCGCCGCCTGCAGGCTCAATGGCCACTTTGACCGAAGTCAGCATAATCGGGTGGCACAGGGGGATCAGCTCCCAGGTGCGCTTTGCTGCCTGAACACCGGCAATTCGCGCCACCGCAAGCACATCCCCTTTGGGATGACCGCCTTGCACAATTAAATCAAGGGTCGATGGCTGCATGGTGACAAAGGCTTCTGCCACACCCAGGCGCTGACTGTCGGGCTTGTCGCCCACATCGACCATATGGGCTTGGCCACTCGAATCCAAATGGGTCAATTTACTCATGGTTCAGATATTGTTCTTTTGACGGTACAAAACCACCGTAACACAATCGAAACTACGGCTTGTAAGGCAACACCAGCGAAACCTGCAAACCGCCACCGGGGCGATTAACCGCCTGCACGTCACCGTTCATCTGTTGTACGGCTTTCAAGGTAATACTCATTCCCAAGCCGTAACCTTCTTTGCTGTTGTAGGCCTTGGCCCGGTAAAACGGGGTAAACATCTGTTTCAGGTCTTGTTCAGACATACCCGGCCCGCGATCCGCCACCACCAAGGTGACACGGCGCCGACCGTAATCCAAAGAGACGTCCACGGGATTTCCCTGGCCGTACTTCAGGGCGTTCTCGAGTATATTTTTAAAGGCTTTTTCAAACACACCCGGTGACAGCACAACGTTTTTACAGCGCCCGGATTCATTCAAGTTGATGGTTTGCCCAGTGTGCAAAAAGCGGGCATCGGCCACCACTTGGCCCACCAACTCCGATAGATTCAGCGCGCGGCGTTCTTCAATACCCGGGTTGCCAGATTGAGCTTTGGAAAGGGTCAAGATTTCATCGATCAGTTTATTGAGGGCAACACACTCTCGATCAACCCGGTCGTACATTTCCTCACCCACACCAACCGCTTGCGCCTCGCAACGGGCCAGCTCGCCAGCCACTTGCAGCCGAGCCAATGGGGCACGCAGTTCGTGGGAAACATCGTGCAGCAGTTGCTGCTTGGAATCCACCAACTGCTGGATATGATCCGCCATATCGTTAAATGACCTGGCCAGATTGCCAAACTCATCCCGGCGGGAGGTGAGGTTTCGATCCAGGCGCGTGTCCAGCTCACCGGAACCCATGATATCGATGTGGGAACGCAGACGTTTTACCGGGCGAATAATCAGCAGTGCCAAAAACACACTGAAGGCGCCGGACACCATCAACGTCAGCAACCAGCGAAACAGGGTAACGTCCTGGATAGAGCGGTAGACACTCAACCAGTAGGTGCTTTCCAGGCGGGGAATCTGCACCTGATAGCTGCGGCCGTTGCCGGATATGTAATCGAAGGTCTGCCAGCGGGTGGTGCCGCCATCTTCTATGCCGTAAATCATAATGCCGGTGTCCGCATCGAACACCTGCATGTTCAGGCCGTAGTTGTAGGGAATGCGCTCATTGCCAAACAGGTCATCGCGGCTGCCGTAGCGTTCATACTGAGCAATCAAGCCTTGCAGCTCATCCTGGTGAGCCTCGTTCCAGTCGATGCGCTCGCCCAGCTCAAACAGCTCTACGTACAGCAGGCCGGAGCTGGTGACCACCACCAAGGAGCTGGTGAACCACAACACCAGGAAAATTTTCCAGAAAACACTGCGCACGGCGGTTGATCAGCTCTCGGCGATCATCTGGTAGCCAACCCCACGCACGGTCTTAATCAATTCCTGATCACCAAAAAATTGGCGTAGCTGTTGGCGCACACGGCTGACGTGCACGTCGATGCTGCGATCGTAAGGTGTGAGTTCCCGGTGCAGTACCTTGCGGGTCATGTCTTCCTTGCTGACAATACTACCTGCGTTTTGCATCAACATTGCCAGCACCTCAAATTCGGTGCCGGTCAGATCCAGATCTTTGCCGCTGTGGGTGATTGAACGGCTGCCCATATCCAGTGCCATACCATGAAGGCTGACCTGGGACTGCTCGACTTTCTTTTGCACCGCCTTACTACGGCGCAACACCGCGTTGATGCGGGCAAGTAATTCCCTCGGGTTGCACGGCTTGCCCAGGTAATCGTCGGCACCCATTTCCAGCCCGAGTATGCGATCCACCTCTTCGCCGCGGCCGGTGAGCATAATCACCGGTGTGCTGATACGAGCACGCAGTTGCGGCAACAATTCCAGGCCGGTCATGCCGGGCATCTGAATATCCAGCACGATCAGGTCATAATCATCGTTACTTCCCAGAGTATCCAAAGCCTCCGCGCCGCTGTGTACCGCATCCGCCTCAAAACCATTGGCTTTCAGGTAGGTGGCCAGCAAGCCGGTCAGGTCTTTATCGTCATCAATCAGCAGGATTTTGCTTTTGTTATCACTCATTCGAGCACTCCATTCGCGGCGGTTGGAAGCGGCAATCATAGCTCAGCCCCAGCCGGTAAAATAAACTTTTTGCTAGGGCCTGTTAACACTAATGGAATCATCACTGCTGGGAGCCATTTTTTCGCCCAGCAAGGCAGAAGGAGTGCGGTGTAGTCACTCTACATAAGCGACTGATAACACAGCTGGGCGGAAAAATGGCCCCAGCCCTTCGGGTTGCGGCTAAAAAAGCGTCACTCGGCGTTGCTCGTCGCTACTCCTCATAATGAAGAGGGGAATGACCAAACCGCTCTCCTCGCGCCTTGATTGACGATTTTTTAGTCACAACAGTGGCGACTCCATTAGTGTTAACAGGCCCTAATGTCACTGGTTCCTGGTCAGCAAAGCAACCGACTCCAGGTGAGCCGTGTGTGGAAACATATCCACCACACCGGCGCTTTCCAACTGATAGCCATGCTCACTGACCAGTATTCCCAAATCTCTGGCCAACGATCCGGGGTGACAAGATACGTACAGCACCCTGCTGGCACCGCTGTCCGCCACCAACGGCAATACCGCTTGGGCACCAGAGCGAGGTGGGTCCAGCAACACCACATCGTAGTTTTTGGCGGCCCAGCTGGAATTGCGCTGGCAGCGACTCAGATCCGCCACATCAAAATCCACATTATCGATGCCATTGTGGTCGGCGTTGCGGCGGGCCAGGTCAATGGCCGCTGTACTGCCCTCCACACCGTGAACCGCCATCGCCTGCCGTGCCAATGGCAAGGTGAAATTACCAAGGCCACAAAACAAATCCAGCACATGATCATCGGGCCGAAGCTGCAATAATTCCAAAGCGCATTCAATCAGTTGGCGATTCACATCACCATTAACCTGGACAAAGCTGCCCGGCTGGGTGTGCAGCTCGAGATCAGATGCCGGTAGCTGATAACTCAGCGCCGACCCATCAGACAACGACTCTACAGTTTCGACTCCCGCGGGCTGGCGATAGATCTGCAAATTGTGTGAACCGCCAAATGCCCGCAATGTTTCCCGGTCCGTGGCCGTCATCTCACCCAACAAGTGTACGTTGATGGCGTTGGCGGAATCCATGGCCAATAGTTCAATCTGGGGAATGCGCTCACGGGCCTGTAGCTCACCAATCAGCGCAGCAATGGGTTCCAATAGCTCCTGAAACGGTGGCGCCAGAATCGGGCACTGCTTGATAGCCACCAACTGCTCGCTGCCAGACTGGCGGAAACCCAGCTCAGCCACACCGGCCTTTTTTAGCCAGCGTACTGCCAACCGCGCTCGGCGACGGTAGCCCCAAGGCCGACTGTGGATAGTGGGTAACCAATGCACCGGTTCCACACCGCCAATACGTTTGAGATTACGCTGAAGCAGCAGCTGCTTATGGTGCAGCTGATCAGAGTGATTCAGGTGTTGCAACTGGCAGCCGCCGCAACGGCCAAAATGACGGCATTGAGGCGCGGTTCGCTGTGATGATGGCTCAATAATCTGCTGCACTGCCCCCAAGTCAAACTTACCCCGGCGCTGCCGATAGCGGGCCAACACCCGTTCACCAGGCAAGCCGCCGTCGATAAACAGGGTTCGGCCCGCCACTCGAGACACGCCCCGGCCGTGACCATTCAGGTCGGTGATTGTCACCTCTACCGGTTCAGGTAGCTTTATCGGGTGCGGCTTGCGAGGGCGGCGCTGTCTGCGCTTATCGGGTGGCATCAGCGTGGGTATTTGGCCGTCAATAGCGTAACCAGCCGTTCCATACCTTGCTGATCCGACTCGTCAAAGCGGCCCAATAACGGGCTGTCGATATCCAGTACCGCAACCACGTTGCCATTAACAGCAATGGGCACCACCAGTTCCGAATTAGACGCCGCATCGCAGGCAATATGGCCATCGAACTGATGCACATCTGCCACAAGTTGTGTGGCGTTATTCGCGGCAGCTGTGCCACATACACCTGCCCCCATATCGATACGAGTACAGGCCGGCTTACCCTGAAACGGCCCCAGTACCAGCTGATTGCCACCGCGCAGGTAAAACCCTACCCAGTTGATGTCTGGCAGGCTCATCCACAGCAGTGCCGAGGCATTGGCCAGGTTGGCAATCCAGTCAGATTCGTTTTCCAGCAAACCCTGGAGCTGTAAATACAATGTGTCGTAGCTGTTGCTCATCTCATCTTTCACACAACAAATTGCGCCAGTCTACCTTATTCTCCAACGCCTGATGGCTATGGCGCTTAGACTTACCACGGCAAATGCCTGCGAAATGTAAAAAAATGCCCGCCAGCGCAAAAAAGTGCGACCTGATGATTGATTCAAACTTGCGTCTTGGGCAAGATTTAGCCGCTGATTACTCTGGTTTATCCCTGCCGTACCTCTGCGTCAGATTAAAACAACAACACCGCATGGATTGCTCAAGACCGATGGGGCCACTATGCAATTTGATGAAGATTCCGCCGCTTCCGCCCAATACCTGAAGCAAGCCGTTCCATTGATGGTGCAACGGCAAATACCCACCAACCCGCTGAACTACGCGCTCTGGTATTCGCACGTCAAGAACATCAATAAAGAACTCAGCGAGCGCTTGCTGTTTGAATTTCCAGCGGCGGGCACCTATGACCCACAAAAAAGCCAACAGCTATTTTACGACTATTTTGTCCGCGACCAAGTGCCCGCAGAAGATGAAACCCAAGGCGCGGTAGCGGAGTTACTTAGCCAGCTGTTTGACACGGTAAACAAAGCCACCGAGGGCACCAGCCAGTACAGCGAGTCTTTGAAAAACACCATTGCGGCGGTGCAAAACACCGACGACCCCAAAGAGGTTCAGAAAGCACTGAGCAACTTGCTGCGCGATACTGACGCGGTGAATCAGTTGACTCAGGACTTTCAATCTCACTTGGTAGAGGCGCGGCAAGAGGTGGAGAACCTGCGCCAACAACTGCAAGCATCGGAGAAAACCGCGTTACTGGACGAGCTCACTCAAATTGGCAATCGTCGCGCGTTTGACCAAACCATCGCTCGCTGCTTGCGGGACAGCAGCCAACCCACCACATTGCTGTTACTGGACCTGGATCACTTTAAAAAATGCAATGACACCTATGGGCACGTCACCGGCGACCGAATTCTCGAAGAAGTTGGCGACCTGTTGTCAGGCGTTGCCAACGATCAGGTCCACCCTATGCGTTATGGCGGCGAGGAGTTTGCGGTCATCTGCGAACAACCTGCTGAGGCGGCCTCACAAATTGCAGAAACCATTCGCGAACAGGTCACTGCCATCAGCGTTCGCCAAGCGGATACCGGGGATATCATCAATGACATCAGCGTATCCATCGGCGTCGCTCAAGCCAGTGCCGATGACAGCGCTGACAGTCTGAAAGAACGCGCCGATAAAGCCCTTTATCAGGCCAAGGAAAACGGGCGCAACCGGGTTGAACTGGCCAGTTAAGATCGATTGGCACCGTTCAACTGCACAGCAAAACCCACTGACGAATGGGAACTTTTGCGAGCGGATTCGACCCAATAGGGCTACCCTAAATTCAAGGAGCCCCGAGATGAAACACCAGATATTGACGTCACTGCTAACACTGGCCTGCCTGGCCACCCCTGCTTACAGCTGGGCCGAAGCACCTGCAAAAGCACCGAGCAAGCCGTTAACCTCTGGTTTCAATCACGTGGGCCTTACGGTGAAAAATCTGGATGGTTCCACCGGTTTTTTCACCGATGTACTGGGCTGGCGCAAGGTTGGCGGAGATGCCAAATACCCCGCCAACTTCGTCAGTGACGGCAAGATGTTTCTCACCCTTTGGGCAGTACAAGACACCAAAAATCTGACCGATTTCAACCGCAAATCCAACGTTGGCCTGCACCACCTGGCGATTACAGTAGATAGCTTTGAGCTACTGGACGAACTCCACCGGCGCGCCAAAGCCTACCCGGGTGTCGTGATTGAATTTGCGCCAGAACCTTCCTACGGCGGCCCGGCAAAGCATATGATGCTGCGCGAACCCAGCGGCAATCGTTTGGAATTCAAACACACTCCGCCCAAGAAGTAACTTTTTCACTTCTGCACCACCCACAGTCCCACTGAGCATCTGTGCTAGACCAGCCCTGTGAATAGGTTTTAAATACAGGGCTGCGAACGGATGCTCAGGGGTTCAGATGAAAAAATGGCTATTTGTTGTATCGCTTGTTTCCCTTCTGGGGGCAGCGCTGGCATGGATAGAAATTCATAACACTCAGGAAGCACTAGCCAACAAGGAACCCCTCCTTACTACTCCTGCGAACGAACCCCGAACACCACCGGACAATAAGGTTTCCGAAGACGACAGCTCTGACCTTCCACCACCTCCTCCTGAAAGCATAAAGGTCCTGCTTGAGCCCAACCCAGATTTCGACCACCTTTGTGTATACCCTGATTTTCCCAATCAGGAACAAATAGCCGACCAATTATCAAACATGATCCTCAACAATGAAGACGTTGAGGCGATTTATGCGCTACTGCAACACCTCAAGGAATCCCCCATAGTTGGAAGTGTTGACGCCGAAGTGTGGAAAAAGAGAGATAAAGCAAAAAAAGAACAACTAAAATCCGCACGACTATCAAGTATAGTGCAAGATTTAAAAAACGTTAAAAATGGCAACGATCTTCTAGAAATTATTGAAGCTATACCTGTTAAAGATCGACCGTTAGTTAGCTCAAATCTTCTCAGGCTGGCTGATAAAATCTCACTATCTGAACAACAGTTTGATCGACTAATGGACTCAGGAATAGTAACCGACTTACACACACTTGCTCACATATCGTATTTGGCATTAACAACGCCTTTTAATAATAGGTTAGAGAAAAAAATTATTAAAAAGATAGAAAACCTGCCTGCACGCAGCCATAACAGCTTCGATGACTCGGACTATGCGTACATTTTCCTCGCCAGATATCAAAATGCAGAAATAGTTGAGCTTTTTCTACACAAAGGGGCAAATACAGATTTTGTACCCAAAAAATCTCACATCGCCGATTTTGCAATTCAGTTCGCCACCTCAAATGAGATTCAAAACGCCTCTAACAAAACTATATCAACAAGCCAAGAACAAAAAATCATTTTCTTAAAATGGCTGTCAGAAAATAACATTTTCCCTTCCATATTAACGATAATACATCTACAAAATAATGCTAAAAATATTCCAGAATGGATAACCCAGGACTATCTACCAGAAGTCATCGAACTTAAAAAACTGAACACCCAAAGCCTTTATTCCAGCAGCATACTTAGAGTAGCCGACAAGATAGGTGTCAAACTTGATGATATCTATGGTTTTAATGAAAGCCTTGAAAGCTTTGACGAATGTACAGAAAATTACAAAAATACTCTGGACGAAATAAAGCTGGATAAAAAACTGGCCAAGCAGGACTTTATTGCATGGCTAAATGAACAGAAGCCACATTACTCTGACAAGCGCATTGAAGAGGCACTGTCAAAAATATCCACACGCTATATACACTTTAAGCGCATCTACAGTCGGCCAACTTCCGTTAAAGCGCCCATAGACCCTGATTTACGAAAGCGATTTGGGGCATACTCTACCTATATCGAAGACTTGGAAAACGCCGCCTTATCCGGCGAAGTCTCTGCGATTGAAATCAACCAAATGATTCCACGTCGTCTGATATCCAGGAGTATTAAAAAACACGATATAGATAGCCTAGATCGACTGTTTTATCTGGGTCTTGAAGTCGATAGAGTTCGACGACCTCTCGCAGACGCATTGAAAAAAAGCACATTTTCAGACTTTGAACTTCTGGATTATTTTCACTCAAAAGGGCTGTCTTTTGACTATCGCTATCCAAGTTTTACACCATTTTTAACTGCCATTAAAAACGATAACTTAGAGCTGGCGAAATACATCCGAGACAAGGGCGCCACTCTGGGCGCGGAGCATTTTTTGGAAGACGCGCTGTCTCATACCTTGCAGAACTACACGCACGAAAAAAAGGATACTCTGGAATATTTATTGAGTATCGAGTTTCCGATATACAAGCAGCATCGCCGGTTGCACGCAGAAGCGAAAAAGACGTTTCCCAACCTTGCAAATTTACCGAAATAAACGCCTAGATACCCATCTTGGCTAACTGGTCCATCAGCTGGCGCAACAGACCGGAAATTCTTGGGTGCTGGGCATCAAAGTCCGCCGCTTGCTGGCTCAGCTGAGACTGAACTTGCTGGCTGTCTGACTGTGCTTGATCATTTTCAGAAGTGAGCCGGACAATGTCTTCCATCAGCAAGCCAAGCATATCTTTCACGTGTATATCAGTTTGGCTGGCCTCTTCCAGAGCGACACGCAATTCGGCAATTTGTTGTTTCAGTTCTTCGTCTGTCATATCAAAAGTATAGGCCATAAAAGATACATAGCCGATTATTAAGGCCCACCCGCATCACGAATTGCACGCTGCAGTGAAGCAGCAGAGCGAACCCAGGTGTCTAGCTGCGGATAAGTGGCTTTAAGCCCTCCAGCCAAAGCCAGGGCTTGACGGCGGGTAGCCACCGGATGGCTGGTGATCACATACCAACCTCTGCCCTGGCTAACCGTTTTATGGCGCAAAAACGACGCAGAAGGCAGGGCGTGCTGCTCAAAAAAGCGCTCTGCATTGGCTTCGCTGCCCAAAGCCGCCAGCTGTACCAAATAACCCGACAAAGACGGCTGAACATCAACAGCAGGGGCTACCGACGACCCTTCTTTAGCCAAAGCCTCTGCCTCGCTGGTATCACTGATTGCCTCAGGCATTATTTCTAAAACCGTTCTCTCAGTGTGTACAGGGGTATGAGGTTGTGAACGGGCGTCTTTGGCAACTGCTGGGGCCTCCTTGACAGGGCCCATTTGAACAACCCCAGGTACTATTGGAATAGACGCTTCAATGGCGACTTGCTGGCACCGCCACTCTTCAATGACAGGGCTGGGGTCGCACAACCACTGCCAATCTTTAGCCGTGCTTGTTTGCTGGGGTAATGCTGAGCAGCCCGTAAACAGCAGAAAAGCAGCTCCTGAAAACAGCAACGATGGTTTCATGGACAATATCGCTATTTTTATTGTTATAAAAATCTATTTGTTTTGAATAAAAACCGGTTTAAGAAAAATCAAAGCCCTTCCAGTGCTTCTGCAAGCGTCTTTGCAGCTATGATTTCCATGCCTTTTATCGGCTGCCTGGGAGCATTGGCCACCGGCACAATAGCGCGCTTAAAGCCGTGCTTGGCAGCCTCTCGCAAACGTTCTACTCCACTTGGAACCGGGCGCAGCTCGCCAGACAGGCCCACCTCGCCAAAGGCAATCAAATCACTGGGCAGGGTTTGATCGCGAAAGCTGGATACTACCGCCAACAGCAGTGGCAAATCTGCACTGGTTTCGACCACTTTGACACCGCCGACAATATTGACGAACACATCCTGGTCCGCCGCCATAATGCCACCGTGGCGATGCAACACCGCCAACAACATGGCCAGGCGATTATGATCCAAACCCACAACCACCCGACGTGGGTTGTTAAAAGGGCTTTCGTCCACCAGAGCCTGGAGTTCCACGAGCAGCGGGCGGGTGCCTTCCCAAACCACCGTCACCAAACTCCCAGAGGCGACTTCATCGGCGCGACTCAAGAAAATGGCAGAAGGGTTGTTGACCTCTTTGAGACCCGCTTCGGTCATTGCGAACACCCCCAACTCGTTGACAGCACCAAAGCGATTTTTGATGCCACGCAAGGTGCGGAAGCGGCTGTCTCCAGAGCCCTCCAACATCAACGAGCAATCAATCATATGTTCCAATACTTTAGGCCCAGCCAAGGTACCGTCCTTGGTCACATGGCCAACCAACAACAATACCGTGCCTGTCTGCTTGGCAAACCGAACCAGTTGCGCTGCCGCTTCACGCACTTGGGAAACACTGCCCGGCGCGGAGTTGATATCCGCCAGATGCACAACCTGAATGGAGTCCACCACCAGTATTTTCGGCTGGCGTTTTTCCGCGGTGTGACAAATGGTTTCGACGCTGGTTTCCGCCATAATATTGAGCTTGTCTGTCGCAAGCCCGAGGCGCTTAGCGCGCATGGCCACTTGTTGAGGGGATTCTTCTCCAGTGACGTACAGGGTTTCCATGGATTCTGCCAAATGGCACAGTGTCTGTAACAACAAAGTACTTTTGCCAGCACCGGGCTCGCCACCAATCAATACGCAAGAACCAGGAACCAGACCGCCACCCAGCACCAGATCGAATTCGTGGCCACCACTGGAGATTCGCGGCAGTTCTTGCAGATCGATTTCCGCCAGGCGCTTAACTTCACCGTCGGCGGCTCCCGCATAACCCGCACCGACACCTGCATTTCGAGAGGGTGCGGCATGGCGCATTTCACTGAGCGTATTCCAGGCACCGCAATCGCTGCATTGCCCCTGCCATTTGCTGTAGTCGGAACCACAGTCACTGCACACATACAGAGTCTTTTTCTTTGCCAAGGGAGCTACCTGTTAAAAATCCAGAGAAACGCGCACAAAACCACGGCGATCAAACTGGTTGCTGAGGTTAAATTCGCTGTAGGTGGCACCAAACAGATTTTGCCCTAAGAGCTCTACTTTGAAGCTGCTGCCACCCATGTCGAAGGTTTTACTCAGCTTCATATCAAGACGGTCATAACTGGACAAAGGCTGGCCATAAAACAACCATTCCATCTCCGCCAAATAGTAGTAATTCAAGCTGGCTTGCCACTGTCCCGGCAGCTGCTGTGCCAGAGACAAGGCCAAGGTATGACGTGGCGTCGCACTTAAAGTTTGCTGGGCACGCACCGCCGCCGCGGGAGACTCCTGGTCGGCAGTGGCGTAACTGTAGGCAACCCACAAGCGGCTATCGCGCCATAGTTCCGCATCAAAACTGAATTCTGCGCCTTTAATCGTGGTGGAACCGCCGTTGATACGAACCAGAGAGCCCGGCAAAACCGCCGTCACCAAGTCCGGGAAGAATGGGTTAGCCGCTTCAATGATTTCATTGCTAAGGCGGTCGCGAAACAGCTTAACATCCAACTGTACCGGCCCCAGCTCACTCACCAAGCCCAACGCGTAAGAATCGATCTTCTCCGGTTGCAATGGCTGAGGCACCACCAGCAAAGCATCTACCAAGCGGCCACTGGCGGTTTTTAAACCCAACTCGTGAAACGCCTCGGCAATAAAAGGCTGACGCACCCCACGGGCAACGGTGGCACGCACCACATGGCGGTCATTAATGCGGTAATTGCCTCCCACCCGATAGGACGCTTCCGCTGACATTAAATCGCCCTTTTCCACCAGCACGCCAGCATTCACCAACAACGGCCCAAAGCGCTGTTCCAAATTGGCAAAAACCCGTGAGCTGAGATCCTCAAAGTAACCAAAATCCTGCAAGGTCAGAAACCCGCGCATGCGATTCAGGCGCGCACCCGCGCCCCAAACCAGGCGCTGATCCGAATTCAATACCAGAGACTGTTCAAACTCCAGGTCAGTACGATCTGCCCGCAAATCAATCACGCCGGATAGCACGGGTTCATCATCCACTCCGGCAGGCAAGCCTGCAGGAAAAAAGTCAGACAGCTGCCCATGTGTGGAACGATCATCGGTGACGCTGTTGTTATAGCTCAACTGCAGATGCCACTGATTACTGGGCGACAAGTTGTTGTTCCAACGAACCACTGCATGACTCTCTACAATGCCGGTACTGCGCGGGGTATCCACCAAGGGGAATTCATTAGCGCCGCCGCCACCGCCATCACCGGCGGCGTAGCCCAGCTGCCAATCGAGGCTTTGCTGGCCGCTCAACTGATAATCGCCAGACCAGCGAATATAAGGGGCGCGTACTTCATCATTGGCGCTATCAAAGCCATCCGTACGATACTGGCCGAAGCGCAGCTGCTGTTGACTGCGCTCACCGACATAGCTGTAACGGCCGCTGGCAATGGATAAACCGTTAGCCCCTTGTGTGGAAGACAGTTGCCAACCAGGCTGCAGAGCAGCATCGCGAGTGATGATATTGATAGCGCCCAAATAAGCATGAGAACCATAGCTGGCAGCGGATGTACCGCGCACCACCTCTATTCGTTCTATATCGTCCAGGCGAATGCCCAAACGGTCCCAGTCAGTCAGACCAAATTGTGAACTCAGAGTCACACGGCCATCCACCAACACCTGCATACGCCGGGACAAGCCATCATTCTGGCCGTGGTAGGTAAAACCACTGTGGTGATTGCGCCAACTGAGTCCCACTTGCATGCCGGGCACCAAACGCAATAGATCGACAATTTCTACCGCGGCTGACGCATCAATCAATTCACGATCAATGATGGTGGTAGCCACCGGTGTGTCTGCCAGGGGTTGGGACAAGCGGGTGGCACTCATCACCATCGGCATTTGCTGCATCAAATCCGATTCAGTGAGTTCTTCTGAGCACACAATAGAAGAACTGAAAGCCGCCAAAAAAAGAAGGGAAACAACGGGGCAGGTATTCGACGGCATACACACTCACACAACGACAAAAAAACAGATGAGTGCATTTTGAAGCCAGCGGATTCGGCTGTCAAAAGCGTTCGCTGCTGAGCGTTACAGGCTACTCTAGGGCCATGGTAAAGCGAACAAAAAACATGCTATCAAAGCGATTCTGAACATTGAATTCACTGTAATCGCTGCCAAACAGGTTTTGCCCAATAAACTCCATTTTTACCGGCTGCGACCAAAGGTCAACGGTCTTCGCCAAACGCAAATCCACTCGGTCATAAGCTTCGGTATCACTGCCAAACAAAAACCAGGAGGTATCATCCAGGTAGTAATAACCCAAACTGGCCTGCCACTGGCCGTTAAAGCGATGGGACAATAGTGCGCTGGCGGTATGGCGAGGTGTACCGTTGGTATTGTGTTGCAGACTGCGAATGGATAACGGCGGCAACTGCTGTGTCACGCTGCTGTACCCATAGCTGAGCCAAAAACGGGTTCGATTGCTGATCCGGTAATCGAGGTTGCCCTCTACGCCCGTGATGTCCGTGCGGCCACCGTTAACGCGAAACAGTACCCCCGGGGGCTGACCATTTTCTTGAGCAAACAGAGACAACAGTTCTGGGGCAGTGGGATCAAAGACTTCCTGAATTTCGTTCTCCAGCGCCTCATCAAACAATTTAATTTCAGTACGCAAGTGACCCCACTCGCCCACATAACCCAGCTCCCAAGTGGTGATTTTCTCTGGCGTTAACCGTTCAGAGCCCACTTCGATAAAGCGCTCCAGAGGGAAGCCCTGTTCCGTCTTCAAGGCCAATTCATGGTAGGCCTCACCCACAAACGGTTGCCGCCAACCGCGAGCAAAGCTCGCCCGCACAGTGTGATTGGGGGCCAACTGGTAATTCACACCCAGTCGTGAAGACAGGTCACCGGTTGCCAGATCCCCCTCTTCGTACAATCCCCCCGCATTGAATAGCCAGTCATCTTGACGGTACTCCCAATTGGCAAACAGGCGCGCACTGTCACTTTCAAAATGGTCATTACTGTTCAACACCAAACCACCGCGCACCCGTGTCTTGCGCCAACCCACGCCCCACAACAAACGGGAGTCACTACTGAACGAATAGGTTTGCTGAGCTTCCAAGTCCACGCGATTGGCGCGATAGTTATAGGGCCCGGCCACCGCTTGCTGCTGAGCAATATCTTCAGGCAATTCCACCGGAAAATTATCAAGATAATCTTGCAACTGATCCGGGCCGATTCCGGCAACAGCCAAAATATCGGCGACCGAACCTGGGAGCACCTGGTCACCGCGTACGGTGCGATCCAAACCCAACTGAAAGTGCCATTCATTATTGGCGTTCACGACATTGGTAAAGCGAAGCAGGGCATTTTGTTCCAGAATTTCCTTGTCACCCACAGGATCAAACAATGAATTCGGGCTACCACCGCGACCAGAGGGGCCATCTGCATGGAGCACCTGAAACTCCAAGGTACGTTCGCCACTTAACTGGTACTGCCCCTGCATCCGCAGATTGAGTACATTGACCCCGCTGTTACCGCCGTCAAAACCGTCACTGCCTAAATACGTGGCAGCGGCGGTGTAACGCATTTGTGAACCGTTGTAGTGATAACGCAATCCCGCCAGCTGGGTATCGCTGTCACCAGCCGCCAAAAACAGTTCGCTGCCTTTTGCATTTACCGGTTTGCGGGTGACGATATTGATGGCGGCAACAAACGCGTTAGAGCCGTAAGCTGACCCTGCAGGGCCGCGCATCACCTCGATGCGTTCAATATCGTGCACAGTAATGCCGAGGCGATCCCAATCGGTCAAACCGAACTGGGAAGTAAACGCCGTTCGGCCATCCACCAACACCTGCATACGTCGCGACAAGCCATCAGTCTGGCCGTGGTAAGTGGTGACCGTGTGGTGATCCCGCCATGAGCGTGCTACCTGAAAACCAGGCACCAGGCGAAACAAGTCGCCAATTTCCAAAAAACCGGAAGCGGCAATCAGCTCGCGATCAAGAACTGTGATGGAGCCCGGGGAATCAACAACCGATTGCGGCAAGCGGGTGGCTGCCATCACCATCGGCATTTCTTGCATTAAATCCTGTTCGGTCAGGTCATCAGCCAGTATCTGAGTGGAGGCTGTGCCAATGGAGAAAGAGGCGATCAGTAGTAGAGTTTGCGGCAGCCCATCCTGTGGGCTCGATTGCCAAATCATAGGCGCACCAGTAATGCAGTAAGTTATTAATTCTTATTCACAATGAGTGTACTCCCCTGACCAAAAGATGCAAACGAGTTCGGGCATCTAGTGCCCTTTCAAGGTAATTGCGTGGTCACAAAATTACTTTGAAAGGGCACTGGCAAATTCTGGTAAAGTGGCGCCATGTCATTGATCCCGGAAAAGCCCCTTACTCTGTCTCCTTCACTGGCGGCCACCATCGGCCTGGAGGAAGCACTATTGCTGGGCATTCTGGGGGACTTTTTGGACCACGGCAGCCCTCAACGACACAACAATTTTGACTGGCTTGAGGTATCTGCAATTCAGCTGCAACGTGTCGCGCCGTTTTGGAACGATCGGGATATTCAGCGCATCACGACCAACTTGCGCAACCAGGGCATTCTACTGATTGCCTCTGCCCCATTTAGTGAATCTGGCCAACTGCGCTTTGCCGTTAACGAGACCAGCACTGGCAACGAACCGGTTAAACCACCTAGCAATCCAGTGGTCACTCGCAGCGCCAACGCCATTGCCCAAAATTGGCAGCCGGACGCGGAGTTGTTGCGTCAACTGGCTCAATACAACATTCCCCAAGCCTTCGCCTTGGAGCAGGTACCGGAGTTTGTCACTTATTGGAGCGAAAGAGGTGAGCCTCAGCACAGTTGGGGCTCAAAATTTATCAAACAGGTACTCAAGCAATGGCGTCAGCAGCAAGCCAGAGACACCCGCCAAAGCAGAGAGCTGTCAATGTCACCCGACTGGCGCCCCAGCCAGGACGCCATGGAGATATTGACCCGCCAAGCGGGCATCAGTAAACACTTTGTGGAAGACGCCATTCCCGAATTCGTGCTCTATTGGTGCGAACGTGGTGAAGCATCATCCACCTGGAATTCCCGCTTTATCCTGCATATCAAAAAGCAATGGGCCCGTTTTACCGCTGTGATCAAGAGTGATGCCGAACCACGGCCAATCAACACGGATTGGCAGCCAGACGACACCGTATACGATGTCCTTGCCCTGGCCAATATCGACCGCCAATTTGCCGAACAGCAAGTTGCCGAGTTTGTGCTCTATTGGCGAGACACTGGCCGGGTAGAAAGCTCTTGGAATACCCGCTTCCTGCAAAATGTAAAACGCCAATGGGCAAGGCAAAACACCCTGCCCGATGCCTCACCCGCAAGCACTGCGAGCAGCCATGAAAGACAACAAAGACCTAATCGAACAGGCGGTTCACGAGGCCGCTCAGCCGTCCAACAGCTCACCGACCGCAGCTGGGCAAGCTAGTGCCAGCAAAGACGCGCTGATCGATGCCATCAATCAGACCTTCACCCTGTTTCAGCTGAACTACCACAACCAGTTTTTCAGTGCCTTTCCCGACCAACAAGATCAGGATTTCACCAAAAAACTGTGGCTGGAAAGCCTGGGTAAGTTTACCCCGCAACAAATCCTGCAGGCCGCCAAAGCCGCCATTGAGCAGTGCGAATATTTGCCAAACCTGCACCGCATGATTCAACTGTGCCAGCAGCAAGGTCCAGGTGGCGCTCTGCCCAGTGCCCACGATGCCTACGTGGAAGCCTGTAACGCCCCCACCCCCAAAGCCACCTATCGCTGGTCGCACCCAGCGGTGTATCACGCCGCCTTGGAAACTGGCTGGTATGTGCTTGGCAATGAAGTGGAACGTAAAGCCTTCCCGTTGTTTGAAAAGAACTATCAGGACATATGCCAACGAGTTTTGTCCGGGGAGAAGTTGGTTGTCGAAGCTCCGGAGCTGCTGGAAGAAAAGCCCGCAGAGCCGCTTTCCAAAGCGGAGAGTCGCGAGCGAGTGGCGGAATTGAAGGAGTTGCTGGGTAATAGTTAAATCGACTGCAGTAATCTCACAGCTTTGGCTTCGTCGTTTTTTCTGTAGGTAATTTTTCAGTGCAGGTTTCGCCTGCTAGCGAGTTACTTTTCTTTGTTTGCCCAAAGAAAAGCTAACCAAAAGAAAGGGCACCCCCGTTCCGTTGGCCCTTCGGGCTCCCTTCGCTCCGCACAATTGCCACGGGTCGGTCTTACTCGCATCCCTGCTCGATCGACCTAACGCGCACATCCATGTGCGCGTTTCCCTACCAATTGCGCTGCGCTCGGCAACTCCAAAGGGGAAAAAATCACGCACGGAATTTACTACGGAGTACACCTATTCCCCTTCGCCCTTGCCGAGTGACGGAGGTGACATAGGGTGAAACGGACAGGACGTCCGTTTCAGCGCAGCGGGTACAGGAAGTACCCTCTGCGCGACCCGGCCATGGCACCGGAGGAACAAGGGGAGCCGAAGGCCAAGGGCGCTGGGGCGTGTTTTCTTTGCTTATCTTTCTTTACACGAGTAAAGAAAGTAAGTCGCCCAGCAGGGCGAAACCTTTGCTAAAGATTACTAAGGAAATAACGACAGAGTTAAAGCCACTAGATTGCCACGTCGCCTTCGGCTCCTCGCAATGACGAGCAATAAATTTGGTACTCGCCCAATCGAATGACGGACACAAAAAAGGGCAGCGTTTGCTGCCCTTTTTGCTTTCTAAATAAACGGCTACTTCTTAATCACTTTATTGTAAATAAACAGCAGCAACAGAGCGCCAACCACAGCGGTAATCAAACCGCCAAAGCTGAACTCACCCACAGCACCCATGCCGAACAGGGAACCGACCCAGCCACCAACAAAAGCGCCAGCGATACCCAGCAAAGTGGTCATAATAAAACCGCCACCGTCTTTGCCTGGCATAATCCACTTGGCAAGAATGCCTGCCAATAAGCCCAAAACAATCCACGAAAGAATTCCCATGTGAAATCTCCTGGTTGATGGTTAAACGCTGAGGATCAGTCAGCGCCGTTGGCCGCCACAGTGTGCATATGTACATCCTGTTGTGGGAACGGGATGGAGATGCCTTCGGCGTCGAAGTGTTTCTTCACTTGTTCATGCACATCGTTAAACACACCCCAGTAATCGGCTGTGGCCACCCACGGGCGCACATTGAAGTTAACACTGCTGTCCGCCAATTCAGCAACCGCCACCGCAGGCGCTGGATCCACCAGTACACGGTCGTCTGCTTCCAGAATGGCTTTGATGATATTGCGTGCTTTGTCGATGTCGTCGCCGTAACCAATACCAAACACCATGTCCACTCGACGAGTGTCGTGGGCGGAGTAGTTGACAATATTGCCGCCCATTGCAGATGAGTTAGGCACAATCACTTTTTTGTTGTCTGGTGTTGCCAGTTCGGTAGTAAAAATGGTGATCTCCTTTACCGAACCAGAAGTGCCCGCCAGTTCCACAAAGTCACCGATTTTGAACGGCTTGAAAATCAGGATCAGTACGCCTGAAGCAAAGTTAGACAAAGAGCCTTGCAACGCCAAGCCAACGGCCAAACCGGCGGCACCGAGGATGGCCACAAAGGACGTGGCAGCAACACCGATTTTAGAGAGTGCGGCAATGACAACAAAAGCAACAATACCGTAGTAACAGAGGCTGGCTACAAAGCCGGCTACCGCTGGGTCAACATCCTTTTTGCCCATTGCTGTGCGCAAACCGGCGCGGATTTTTTTGGCCACCCACATTCCGATAATAATAATGGCCAGCGCATACACGACGTTTTCGGTCATACCCCAGATTTGCTCAAAACTGAGGTTGCTAATGTCAAAGCCACCGCTTTCAGCTGGTGCTGTAGCTTTTTCTTCTGCCATGGAATTTCCCCTTATTTTTGATTGTGTTACCTAAACTATAGGTAGGTTTTTTGAATCGTGCCAAGTCTAATAGAGAGTCTATATAAGTAGTGACCAGCTAAAAGTACCAAACTCTGTAACAAGATTGTGACAAGCGTGTTGCGCACTAATCAACCACTTCCACTGAGTCCACTTTTTGGAACCCGCGCGGCAGTTTATGGCCACGGCGACCGCGCTCGCCCACATAGTGTTCCAGGTCGCTGCGCTTGAGGCCAATATGCCGCTTACCGGAATACACTTTTAGGGTTTGCGAATCGTTTAAGGTAACCAGCGCCACCATAAACTCTTCCCGACTCTGCACCCGCCCGGTGGGAATACTGAGAATTTTATTGCCCTTGCCTCGCGCCAGCTCCGGCAGCTCTTTGACGGGGAAAGCCAGCATACGGCCTTCGTTGCTGATGGCCACCAGCAAGTCATTTTCCGGATCGTCTACCAACTTGGGCGCCATCACCCGCCCGCCTTTGGGCACTGACAGGGATACTTTTCCGGCTTTATTTTTGGTGTACAGCTCGCCGAGACGGCCAATAAAACCGTAACCGGCATCGGTACACATCAGGATAGCCTGCTTATCATCACCCATCATCGCGCCTTCAAAGGTCGCACCAGACGGCGCGTTGAGGCGGCCAGTGACAGGCTCCCCCTGCCCTCGCGCCGACGGCAAGGTGTGGGCAGCCAAGGCATAACTGCGGCCGGTGGAATCCAGCAAAATCACATTCTGATTGCTGCGTCCTTTGGCGGAGAGAGCGTAATCGTCGCCGGACTTGTAGTTGAGCGCTGCCGGGTCAATCTCGTGGCCCTTGGCGGCGCGAATCCAGCCCATTTTTGAAATCACCACCGTTACCGGGTCGGAGCTGAGCAGGTCGGTTTCCGAGAAAGCCTTGGCCTCATCCCGTTGCACCAATGGAGATTTACGCTCGTCGCCAAATTCCTCCATGGCCGCCAGCAGTTCTTTTTTCACCAGGGTTTTCAGCCGCGCCGCCGAGCCGAGGATCAATTCCAGCTGCTCTTTTTCCTTTTGCAGCTCCTCCTGTTCGGCGCGGATTTTCATTTCTTCCAAACGCGCCAGCTGGCGCAACTTGGTATCGAGAATGTAATCCGCTTGCACCTCGGTGAGGTCGAAGCGCTTCATCAGCACTTTTTTCGGTTCGTCCTCGGTGCGAATGATATGAATCACTTCGTCGATATTGAGGAAGGCGACCAGTAAACCATCCAACAGGTGTAGGCGTTTGTTAACCTTTTCCAGCCGGTATTCAAGGCGACGGCGGGTGGTATCGGTACGGAATTTCAGCCACTCCGCCAAAATGCGGTTAAGTGGTTTGACCCCCGGCTTGCCGTCAATACCGATCATATTCAGGTTGATGCGGTAGTTGCGCTCCAGATCCGTGGAGGCGAA
Organism: bacterium SCSIO 12696; assembly: GCA_024397955.1. Classification (NCBI taxonomy): domain Bacteria; species bacterium SCSIO 12696. The sequence continues at coordinate 2,231,634 of CP073744.1, read as the reverse complement.
CAGGTGGCTCATCATCTGCTCAAGATCCACGCGGTTGGAGCGCGGCACAATCACCAACCGAGTGGGGTTTTCATGATCCGACTCGTCCCGAAGGTCTGCCACCATGGGCAGTTTTTTGGCCTGCATCTGGCTGGCAATTTGCTCCAGCACCTTGGAACCAGACGCCTGGTGGGGCAGCGCAGTCACCACTACATCGCCGTCTTCCTTGTGCCACACCGCACGCATTTTTAGCGAGCCGCGGCCGGTTTCGTAGACCTTTTGAATTTCGTCCTGCGGGGTAATAATTTCCGCGTGGGTGGGAAAATCCGGCCCCGGCACGAACTGACACAGGTCTTCCACGGTGGCCTTGGGGTTTTCCAGCAAATGTACCGTGGCTTTTACCACTTCGTTCAAATTGTGCGGCGGAATATCCGTGGCCATACCCACCGCAATACCGGTGGTGCCATTGAGCAACACATTGGGCACTCGCGCGGGCAATACTTCCGGCTCGTCCAATGTGCCGTCGAAATTCGGCTGCCAATTCACTGTGCCCTGGCCCAGTTCCGACAGCAGCGCCTCGGAATATTTAGTGAGTTTGGATTCCGTATAACGCATAGCGGCAAACGACTTGGGATCGTCCGGCGAACCCCAGTTACCCTGGCCATCCACCAGTGGATAGCGATAGCTGAACGGTTGCGCCATCAGCACCATGGCCTCGTAGGCGGCGCTGTCTCCGTGGGGGTGGAATTTGCCGATCACATCGCCCACGGTGCGCGCGGATTTTTTGTATTTGGCGCTGGCCTTTAAGCCCAGTTCGCTCATGGCATAGACAATACGCCGCTGCACGGGCTTGAGGCCATCGCCAATATGAGGCAAGGCTCGGTCGAGGATCACGTACATGGAATAATCCAGATACGCCTTTTCCGCGTAGGTGCTGAGGGAGGCTTTTTCGATGCCGTCGTCGTCGATTTTTACGTAGTCAGTCATGTTTATTTGCCGGGCGCAGCGCGCCTTTTGTCATTCTTGTTCTCTCAGATGTCATTCTGAGCGTAAGCGAAGAATCTCTCTGTTTATCGAACCCTGAGATCCTTCGCTTACGCTCAGGATGACAAGGCGCAGACTTTTACACTTCCGCCAGATCGCCCTTGCTCTCCAACCACGTCTTGCGGTCAGACGCACGTTTTTTCGCCAGCAGCATATCCATAATGGAATTGGTATCGTCGCCAGGTTCGATGGTGAGCTGCACCAGGCGGCGGGTATCCGGATCCATGGTGGTTTCACGCAATTGCAGCGGATTCATTTCACCCAGGCCTTTAAAACGCTGCACATTCACTTTTCCACGCTTACCCTCCGCAGCGATACGGTCAAGCACACCCTGTTTTTCGTACTCATCCAGGGCGTAGTACACCTCTTTGCCGATATCGATGCGATACAAAGGTGGCATGGCCACGTACACGTGCCCAGCCTGCACCATATGACGGAAGTGGCGCACAAATAAGGCACAAATCAGAGTGGCGATATGCAGGCCGTCGGAGTCGGCGTCCGCCAGAATACAGATTTTGTGGTAGCGCAAGCCGGAGAGGTCATCACTGGCCGGGTCGATGCCCAGGGCCACGGCAATATCGTGTACTTCCTGGCTGGCCAAAATTTCCTGAGAATCCACTTCCCACGTATTCAGAATTTTGCCTCGCAAAGGCAGAATCGCCTGGGTTTCGCGGTTGCGAGCCTGTTTGGCGGAACCGCCGGCGGAGTCCCCCTCCACCAGAAACAGCTCACCAAAACAGGGATCGTCCCCGGAGCAATCCGCCAATTTGCCTGGCAGCGCAGGCCCTTGGGTAACTTTCTTGCGCGCCACTTTTTTGCTGGCACGCATTCGCTTTTGGGCATTGCTGATACACAGGTCGGCAAGTTTTTCCGCTTCTTCGGTGTGCTGATTGAGCCACAGGCTAAAGGCGTCTTTTACCACGCCGGAAACAAACGCCGCCGCCTCACGAGAAGATAAACGCTCTTTGGTCTGCCCGGAGAACTGCGGGTCGGCCAGCTTGGAAGATAACACATAACAACAGCGATCCCAGATATCGTCCGGGGTCAGCTTCACCCCCCTAGGCAGCAAATTGCGGAATTCACAAAACTCGCGCATGGCTTCCAGCAAGCCGCTGCGTAAGCCGTTAACGTGAGTACCACCCTGAGCGGTGGGAATCAGGTTAACGTAACTTTCCTGGGTGAGTTCGCCACCTTCCGGCAGCCATTGCACAGCCCAGTCCACTGCTTCTGTTTCCGCACTGAAGGTGCCCAAAAACGGTTCCGTGGGCAGTACGTCCCAACCGTGAGTGGCACTGATCAGATAATCACTGAGGCCATCTTCATAGCACCATTCTTCGGTGTCACCGCTGGCTTCTTCTTTAAAGGTTACCGTGAGCCCAGCGCACAATACTGCCTTCGCGCGCAGCACGTGTTTGAGGCGGCGCACGGAGTATTTGGTGGAGTCGAAGTATTGCGGGTCGGCCAAAAACCGTACCGTCGTGCCAGTATTGCGCTTGCCGCAGCTGTCGATCACTTCCAAGTCGTTGTATTTGTCGCCGTTGGCAAAGGCAATCTGGTGCACCTTACCGTCCCGGCGAATGGTCACTTCCAGCTTCAGGGACAAAGCGTTAACAACCGACACTCCCACCCCGTGAAGGCCACCGGAAAACTGGTAGTTTTTGTTGGAAAACTTGCCGCCAGCGTGGAGGGTGGAGAGGATCACTTCGACACCGGGCTTACCCTGCTCCGGGTGAATATCCACCGGCATACCGCGACCATCGTCGCTCACTGACAGGGAGCCATCTTTGTGCAACACCACATCCAGCTTGCGGGCGTGCCCGGCCAAGGCCTCATCCACAGAGTTGTCAATGACTTCCTGGGCCAAGTGGTTGGGGCGAGCGGTATCGGTGTACATGCCCGGGCGTTTCTTTACCGGGTCGAGGCCGGTAAGGACTTCAATATCTTCGGCGGTGTAGTTGGTCATTCTGTTTGTTGGCTTCTTTTTAGTTATGTTCTTTTTTCAAACAAGAACTTATAGATGTCTGGCAGAAATCGTTCATAGCCTTGAAAGCTGTGATCGCCACCCTGCTCTATGGTGAGTTTACAGGCAGCGTACTTTTCTTCCGCATCGCGATAATCCAACACTTCGTCGTCGGTCTGCAAGAGCGCCCACAAATTTTCTGGGCGCTGCAGAGTTTCCACGTCAAACTGGCGGTATTGCTCTACATGGTGAGGCTCCATCACCCAGGTTTCGCCGGTGTGGTAGTTGGCGTTTTCGCCAACGTATTCGTGCATACCCCGCCAGGGGCGCACAGCGGGGTTAATAATAACCGCACGCAAAGCGTATTTTTCAGCCAGATAAGTGGCAAAAAAACCGCCCATAGAACTACCCGCCAAAGCAGGGGGCGTGCCAGACTGGGCAATAATATCTTCGAGCTGAGCTACGGCCCGCTCCGGATAATTGTGAAGCTGTGGGCAGTGAAATTCGACATCCGGGTGATGTTGTTCCAACCAGCGTCGCGTGGCCTCAGATTTAAAGGAGAGTGGTGAGCTGTTAAATCCGTGCAGATAAAGCAGAAACATAAAAAATCGGTACCTGAAAGATACCGATTATAACGATGTGCTGCTGGCTAACAAGGAATGATCAATAGCCGACGCAATGGCGGTCGAGGTTGTCCATGGCGGGCAGTTCAACTACACCAGTGTCGATGGTACCGTCGTCGTTAAAGTCGATCCAACGAAAACCTGGACCCTGGTCGCCAAACGCAAATTCGTCACTGTTAGCGGCAAATTGGAAACAGGTAGAAGGCGTGGTGTATACCGAAATGCCATAGCGTTTAGTGGTGGTGGGCTGGTGCACATGGCCACCAAACACGGCTTTAATGTTGCTGCACTCTGCCAGCCGTTCAAGGATGGCATCGCCATCGGAAACTTTTTGCTTATCCAGCCAGGCACAGTTCACATCCACCAGTGGATGGTGCATAAACACCGCCACCGGCCCGTTGTGCTTTTCCGCTGCGGCCAATGTCGCCTGCAATTGCTTGTTACCGATATGACCACCTACTTTTCCGGGCTGGCGGCTATCCAGCATCAGCAACAGCCAGTTGCCCACGGTCACTTCGAAGCGAAACGGGGTGTTCAGGGTGGCGGCCATGGTTTCCAGATCGTCATGGTTGCCAGGCAGCCAGTAATAGGGGACGGATTCTGCAGACAATTTTTTATCAAACAGCTCGTAGGCAGGCAGTGCGCCGTCGCCAGCCACATCGCCGGTTACTACAAAGGCATCGGCCATATCACGGCAACGTTCCAAAACGGCATTAAGGCTGTCGCAGGTGTTGATACCCGCCAATTGGTAATCCGCCGACGGCCCCAGATGGGGGTCGGTGATCTGAACGACGCGTACCCGCTGTTCGCAAGTTGGTTGGCAGGCTTGTTTGTTAAGGGTTTTCACCGTTGCTGTCATGCCCTGTTAATCTCATCCATTTACCCCACCTTGAGGTTTTCCTTCGTGCTCAGTTGGAAGCGCGATCAAAACAGCTCCCCGTTTCGCAGCCGTATTGCAGGCAATGTGCCAGCAAGTCAGCCAGGAATCGGTTCCATTGAGCCTTTTCATCCTGCTGGTACATGTTCGGATTGGGGTACTCAAAGCGCGGGCTCGGGCTTCTGTGGCCTTCGCAATCCAACACTTCGGCAACCTTGGCATCGTGGTAAAGGCGTACCTTTAACGTCGGCATCTGTAGCCAGCCGTTGCCACAATCCTGTTCCAACTGTGTTTGTTTTAACGTCATTAAGGTGGTGTAGGGGGTGCGCTCAAGCACTGTGATGGTGACCACACGATTTTGCCCATTGAGAACAAAAGTGCGTGAAGATGCTGACTGGTACTCCGGAAACAGCTTGATAAACCGGAGGTAGTTGGCATCGCAATCCGCCATGTACCGCCTCAGGTCTACCTTGTATCGAAATTTATCAATAACAGCCACTGCCACCTACCGAGAATGTTAACCAGTTGCCATTCGCAAAATGGAGTTGTGAAATGCTTCTAAAAACTCACTCTACCCTTGGTACCGGACACTGTCTAGGGTCTGTTGACGTTGCATATCCACCTCTGCTGAGAGTAATTTTTGCGCTCAACAAGGCAGGAAAAGCGACGTGTAGTCGCTCTACACCAGCTTTTTCTAACGCAGTGGAGCGCAAAAAATAGCCTCAGCCCTGTGGGTTGGGGCTGAAAAGGCGCCCCTCGTTGTTGCTCGTCGCTCATTTCGAATAACCAAACCACACGACTCGCGCCTAGATGGACGCCTTTTCAACCGCCAACAGTGGCGGATATGAAACGTCAACAGACCCTAACCCTGTAGCAACCTGTTAACAAAACCTTACGACCCACGATGGAGTTTGTATATAACCGGAATAGTCGTTCTGATAGACTCCGGGCATCGCAAATGGACGCAAGGTCAAACCCATGAACTGTCTTCGCAAATTGGCAATCGTTTCCCTGCTGGGCGCAGTACCTCTGGCACAAGGGGAAACACTGGCAGAAATTTATCAATTGGCACTGGAAAATGACGCCACATTTAAGGCTTCCGAAGCCAGTTTTTTGATCGACCAAGAAGGGATTGTCGCGCCACGCAAAAACCTGCTGCCATCAATTGCCGAAAGCGCCTCTGCCGGCTATAACCTTGGGGCGGGGAAAAGCCGCTTACGACAAGACGCCAACTTAGTACAAACCCGCACCGCAAAAGGCATAAAAACCTTTTCTGTGGATGGCCTTAATTACAGCTTTAATGTTCGCAACTGGTTTGACTTTAAGGCCGCCAAACACGACCTGGAACGAGCGGAAGCCCAGTTTGCCCTGGATCAGCAAAATTTGATTGTGCGGGTTGTCGGTGCCTACCTGGATGTATTGCGCGCCAGCGAGGCACTGCGCATTGCCCGCAGTAACGAAACCGAATCCAAGCAACGACTGCAAAGTGCCAAAGAGCGGTTTTCAGTAGGGCTGGTGGCCATTACCGATGTACACCAGGCGCAGGCCACTTTCGACAATGCGGTAGTTGCAGTCCTACAAGCGGAAGGAGAGTTCGCCATCCGTTTTGAGGCATTAGAAGTACTGACTGGAAAGCGTCATTTTGAGGTATCCGCACTAAAAGCAGACTTCCCGGTAGCGGATCCTGAGCCATTGGACCGGGATCAATGGGTCGACTTTTCCCTGCAAAACAACAACCAGTTAAAAGTGGCCAAGTTCACCCAGGAAGCCATTGTAGACCGCACCAAAAGCAGTGCCTATAACTACACACCAACCGTGTCTATAACTGCAGGTGGGTTTGAGTATATAGATACTCCCGATTCAGTCGTCGACTTTGGACAAGGCCCTCAGCAGTCCCCCGCCAGGGAAAGCTCTTCTTACAGAAACACCAATGTGCGTATCTCTGTACCCATATTCACCTGGGGTTTAAATCAATCCCAGCGCAAAGTGGCTGCCCAGCAAAAAGTGCAGGCTCACCACAACTACGTGGGTGCCCGCCGTCAGATTATTCAAAATACGCGAACCTCATTCCTGAACGCAAAAACCAACGCGGCTCGAGTAAGAGCCCTGGCTTCCGCCGTCACCTCTGCCGAGAGTGCCTATAAAGCCACCCAATCCGGCTACGAAGTGGGTACACAGACCATTCTGGATGTACTTACCGAACAATCACGCCTGTTCCAGGCCCAGCAAAACTACGCCAACGCCCGTTACGATTACATCCTCAGTTTTATGGAATTAAAGCTGCAATCTGGCCAGCTAAGCCCTGAAGATGTATTTACCCTAAATGGCTGGCTGGATGACGCCCAGAACGTGATCAAGGAGAAAGGCTAAGGACTCGGCTTTTTTTAATTCGCTACCAGAGGCGAAATCAGTTTTAACAGCTTCTCGAGCGCCCCCCGATTTTGCTCCGCCACGGTGTTGGCGGCAGCACCCATCGTGTGGCGGTGATCCGGGTCGCTCACCAGTTCATCGACAGCAACGGCAATCTGTTCACTACCATTACACACCTGCAAACCATCTGCTTCCAACAACAGTTGAGACGCTTCGGCGAAATTAAACAGGTACGGGCCTGAAACAACCGGCACCCCCCAGGCTGCCGGTTCAATCACATTATGGCCGCCCACTGGAACCAGAGAACCGCCCATAAACACCACATCGCTAGCGCCACAAAACGCCAACAGTTCACCCATGGTGTCTCCCAGCAACACTTGATGGCTTGATTCCGGTGCTACCTCTTGGCTGCGCCTTATCAGGGACAGTTCCCTGCTTTCACACAACTCGGCCACCTCATCAAAGCGTTCCGGGTGGCGAGGCACCAACACCAGCAACAGTGATGGATGGCTTTGTAACAGCTGCTGAAAGCTGTCGAGAATGATTTCGTCTTCACCACGATGGGTGCTGGCAACCAGCAAAACCGAGCGCTTTGCATCCCCTCTCCATTGGCTGCGCAACTGCTTGGCCTTTTGCTTGATCTCTGCGCTCAGCTCCAGATCAAACTTGATATTACCGGTAACCTTTAGCTGTTTTTTGGGTAGCCCCAAGCCTACAAAGCGTTCGCCATCGTCTTTGTGTTGAGCCGCCACTTTGTGCATTTTGCGTAACATGGAACCCATTAGAGCCGGTATTTTGCTGTACCCCTCAGCGGACTGCTCAGACAATCGAGCATTGGCGAGCACCATGGGAATACCGCGTTTGGCACAGCCGAATATCAGATTGGGCCACAATTCGGTTTCCATAATCACCAATACATCGGGCTGCACTCGATTAAGAAAACGGGCAACTACATCCGGCAGATCGTAGGGCGCATAGACGTGGTACACCGAGTCCCCAAAGCTGGCTTTTACCCGCTCAGAACCAGTGGGCGTCATTGTGGTCACCACCAATTGTGCGTCCGGATGCCGCTTTTGCAGCTGCTTAATCAAAGGCACCGCCGCGAGGGTTTCACCCACCGAGACTGAATGTACCCAAATAACCTGACCCGAAGATAGTTTTGGAACAAAACCAAAGCGCTCACCCCAGCGCTTGCGATAAGCTGGAGCCTTACGGCTGCGCAGCAGCAAGCGCACAAAGATCAAAGGCACTGCGAGATAGAAAGCCAGGGTGTATATAAAACGAATCATGGTTGAGATGAAGTGAGCCGCAGACTCACTTCCAATATTCTTTTAACCACGGGCAGGGGCGAATAGGCCGATACCATTTATGAGAAACCCCTTCAATGGCCTCATCGGGCAACGGATGACCGTGGAAGATCAATATTTTACTGCCCTCTGGGGCCTTAGGCGTTTTAAACAAACCCAGCGGCCAAGGTGAAGCGCAGTCGTATTTAAAGCTGACGCACCACTGGGGGGGCCAGAACGACAGTTCGCCACGCTGATTGACCTCATCGCTCAAGTAAGCCTGCTCGTTACGAAAGCTGCTTTTTACCTGGTCGAAGTTTTGCTGAAATTTGCGCAATGATGCGTCGTAGCGACCAATCTTAAAACGATACACCGAGGAGTTGCCGATCAGTCGTTTTTTGAATTTTTTATCGCGAATAATCAAGAACTCGCCGGAATGCTCAAACAGCTCGTCAATGTTGCCGACAATCACCACATCCAAATCCAGAAACAGCGCCTCCCCCTCCAGGCCACCAAAACCTTCCGCCAGGGTAGACAGTTTATTCCAGCCCCGCTCTGGGGTGCCCGGGGGCAATTCCAGGGAAGGCAGTGCCTGCGGTTCTATTTCCTCAAGCAAGCCGTTGCTGTCGTCAGTAAAGCAGATAAAGCGGAATGGGCGAGTGATATTGCGAGCCACCATACGATACAAGCGATTGGCGTATTCAGGGCCATATTTCTGGCCCCACTTCATGCAAATAATATTCACCGGCTGGTCATTGGCCATATTGGTATCTCAATTGTTGGCGGGCAATAGTCTCTGCCACAAGTGGCTCACTTGCTGGCGATGACCATGAAATTGCTGGCTTTCCACAAGCGTCGGTTGCTGCTGCAGTTGGGCGCGATGACCAGCAGCGCGGTATTGCCGATACGCCTCGATCAGCTGCGCAGTTTCTGCACTGGAGATAACACCATCAAAACTGGCGTGTTTGGCAGATATTTCTCCCAGCACTTCCAGAATGCGAATATTGTCACTCCAAGCAAGCAGTTCTGGGTGGCTGTGCCCCCAAGCCAGAACTGCAAATTGAACCATAAATTCGATATCCACGATACCGCCCCCACCCTGTTTGAGGTCAAACAGGGTGGAGTCATCTGTGCCTTTTGCCAAATGATCACGCATCTTCTGGCGCATATCGACAACCTCTTTGGACAGCGCCGGCAAGTCTCGTGGGCTGCCGAGAACCCGGCTGCGCACCTGGGCAAATTTGTCTGCCAACCGGGCACTGCCTGCTACGGGCCTGGCACGTACTAGTGCCTGCCACTCCCAGGTCCAGGCATCGTTATTCTGGTATTTTTCGAACCCTTGCAGGGAACTGACCAGCATGCCGGAATTACCTGAGGGGCGCAGACGCATATCCACTTCGTACAATTGTCCGGAAGCGGTTTGCGTGGTCAGCAAATGAATCACCCGCTGGCCCAGACGCAGGTAAAAAGTGGCGTTGTCGATACTGCGCTCACCGTCGGTGTAACCCTGAGGGTCGGCATCGTAGATAAACACCAAATCCAGATCCGAGTTGTGGCCCATTTCAATGCCGCCCATTTTGCCGTAGCCAACAATCAAAAAGTCGGCCTGAGCCCCCTCCTTTGTACCCGTAGCATCTACCCCATCAGGAAACCCATAGCGCTCTGTCATCTGTCGCCAGGCCATTTCCAACACCTGTTCGAGTAATGCTTCCGCAATCCAGGTCAGGTTGTCACTCACCTGCATCAGCGGCAGGGCATCAGTCACCTCGCAGGCCGCTACGCGCAGGCGGTTGGAACGTTTGAAATAACGCAACACCTCCAGCTGCGCTTCAACATCCTCTTCGGGCACACGCAGCATGTGCTGACGCAATTCATCGGCCAGCGTATCGCGACTGCGGGGCGCATACAGCGAGCGCGCATCAAGCAGTTCATCCAACAGTGCCGGATGGGTCGCCAATTGTTGTGCTACCCAAGGGCTGGCAGCACAGAGTATCAACAACTGCTGTAACGCTTGGGGGTTTTCTACCAGCAGCAACAGGTAGGAACTGCGGCGGGCAACGGCCTCCACCAACGCCAGGGTCCGTTGCAGCAATTGGGACGGCTTACCGTGGCTTTGGCAGCCGGCCAAGAGAATCGGCATAAAGCGGTTGAGACGATTGCGAGCACTTGTCTGCAATTGCTGAATAGCCCGACTGGCAAGCAGTGTCTGCAGTTGCTGTTCTGATTGCTCCGGCTGTTCAAAACCAGCACTCAATAACGATGCGGCAACGGGGCTGCCGCGACGCAGCTGTTGCCACGCCTCTACTGCCCACAGCTGAGACTCCTCGCTATCGCCTTCTTCCGGAGGAGCACCCACCACAGCGGCAAACTCATCGGCCACTGTGGCCCTGGCCTGTTGCAAATCGTTGTAGAAATTCGACCAATCATTATACCCAAGTACAGTCGTCAACCTGGCTCGGCCCAGCGCATCGGTGGGCAGCGACTGGGTTTGTCGATCCGCAATACCCTGCAAAATATGTTCTACACGACGCAACAACCGGTAGCTGCGCAACAGCTGGTCGGCCTTGCCTTGCGGCAGCAAGTTTTCTTGTTCAAGCAAAGGCAGGACTTCCAACAGCGGCGGCCTTTGCAAACGGGGGTCGCGCCCACCGCGTATTAACTGAAACGCCTGGGCAATAAACTCTATCTCGCGAATGCCACCGTGGCCACGCTTCACATCCTCCTGGGCGCCAGAACGGTGTACTTCCTGCTCAATCAGCGCTTTTATCTCCCTCAGTGACTCAATCACGCTGTAGTCTATGTACTTGCGATACACAAAAGGCTTGAGGGTTTCCAGCAACTGCTTGCCTGCACTTGTGTCACCGGCTACCGGACAAGCTTTAATCATCGCAAAACGCTCCCAGTCACGCCCCTGGGTTTGATAGTACTGCTCCAGCGCCGCAAAGCTGCCCACCAGTGGGCCGCTACTGCCATAGGGGCGCAAGCGCATATCCACGCGGAACACAAACCCGTCCGCAGTGCGGTTATCGAGCATCTGTATCAACTGACGCCCCAAACGTTCAAAGAACTCCTGATTGCTACGCTCACGCTTGCTGGTGGCGTTGTCACGATTTGTTTCGCCGCTTTCCGGGTACGCGAAAATCAGGTCAATGTCTGAAGAAACATTGAGCTCCCCTGCTCCTAGCTTACCCATACCCAGAACCACTAACTGCTGGCGGCAGCCGGACTCTTTGCCGGTGGGCACTCCCCACTGCTGGCACAGCCGCGGGTAGAGAAACTGGATGGCGCTGTCTATGCTGCACTGTGCCAGGGCGGTCATATCGGCGGTGGTTTCCGCCAAATCCGCCAGACCACAAAAGTCCCGCCAGACGATGCGCACCATCTCGCGATTGCGCAATTGTCGCAGAGTGCTGGCAAACAGGTCTTCGTCATCACAATCGATCAGAGCCTGTTGATAACGCTGTTGCCAGGATTGGTGATCGAAACACCGATACAAATCACCACTGCGCAATAGAGCCATAAATGCCTGGCTCTGCTGGCAGGCAAAACTAGCCACAAAGTCACTGCAACTGCCCAGCAGCTGCAGTTGTTGAGCAAGCTCAGGCTGCTGTTGGCACAGCTGTTGTAACTGATCATTGAGTTCCGGGGAGGCACTGCACAAGGCTTGCTGAAACTGCTGCCACTGTTTTTGCAGAAGAGGGCTGGATTGCAACGGCGCCAGCCAAACCGGATGAGTTGACATGGGTTACTTCCCGGAGTCCGGTGCCACCCGCATCACTTCGTTGATGGATGTCAGCCCAGCGGCTACTTTTTGGGCGCCGGAAAGGCGCAGGGTTCGCATTCCCTCTTTCATGGCTTGCACACGCAGTTGTTCTATGTCGCCGTCGTCTTTCACCAGCGGCCGCAGGCTGTCACTGAGGGGCAATATTTCATAGATACCCTGGCGACCCAAGTAACCGGTGCCGCGACACTCCAGGCAACCCACTGGTCGATACACGGCCTTAGGCAGTGCCACCTTCCAGGGACGCACCAGCTGCTGCCAGGCCCCTGGATCCAGTTCCGAAGCCTCCTTGCAGTGGGGGCACAAAGTGCGCACCAACCGTTGCGCCATCACACCATTGAGGGTGGCGCGGATGAGATGTGCAGGTACGCCAATATCCAGTAACCGGGTGATGGCTGTAGGTGCGTCATTGGTGTGCAGCGTGGAAATAACCAAGTGGCCGGTAAGCGCCGCCTGAGTGGCCATTTCAGCGGTTTCCTGATCGCGAATCTCGCCCACCATGATGATATCCGGGTCCTGACGCATCAGGGTACGAATGCCCGCAGCGAAGTCGAGGTTAATCTTGTGGTGCACCTGGGTCTGATTGAAGTTATCCACCACCATTTCAATGGGATCTTCAACCGTACTGACATTGACACTCTCTGTGGCCAACTGTTTAAGGCTCGAATAAAGCGTGGTGGTTTTACCGGAACCAGTAGGCCCGGTGACCAGCACAATTCCGTGAGGCCGCTGCACCATATCCTGCCAACGGTTACTGTCTTCTCCCACCAAACCCAGCTCAGAGAAGTTGCGCAGCAACACATCCGGGTCAAAAATGCGCATTACCAGTTTTTCACCAAACGCGGTAGGTAATGTAGAGAGCCGCAGTTCCACTTCACCATTGTCAGGGGAGGTGGTTTTGATTCGACCATCCTGAGGTTTGCGTTTTTCCGCCACATTCATCCGACCCAAAACTTTCAAGCGACTGGTCATGGCAATCATGATTTGCAGCGGCATTTCATACACCAAGTGCAAAACCCCATCGATGCGAAAACGAATTTTGCCTTTCTCTCTCCTCGGCTCGATGTGAATATCGCTTGCTCGCTGCTCAAAAGCGTATTGCAGCAACCAGTCGACAATGGCAACAATATGTTGATCCTGAGCATCTGGGCTGGCGGTTTTTCCCAGCTCAATCAATTGCTCTACATTGGTAACTACCGAATTGGCGCCAGGCTGCTGGTCTGCTCCTGAAATAGACCGGGAAAGGGTATAAAACTCCATCCGATATTTTTGAATATCTGCCGGGTTCGCCATTACCCGGCGCACGGTTTTCCGGGTAACCTGTTCCAAGCCTTCTATCCAGCTGCTGGCATAGGGTTCCTGAGTGGCGATAACTAACTCATCCCCACGTACCTCCACACACAGGATGCCGTGGCGCTTGGCAAACGCGAAAGACATAACCTCGGTAACCGAGGATACCTGAATTTTGAGCGGGTCGATGTGCACAACATCAAGGCCACTCTTGTCCGCCAGCCAGTCGGTTAAGTGATCCAGGGAAATAGTTTTTCCCTGCCACTCCCCCGCACCATCCAGCTGCTGCGTAGCGATATAAATCAGCGGGTGCTGTAGCGCCTCTTCTCTGCTGCGACTACTGCCCGAGACAAAATTTACCGACTCACGCAGCAGCAACCCATCGGCTTCCAGCTCAGCGAGCACGGTGCGTAGTTCGAGGCAGCGATCAGCCCCTGTTGCGTCAGCCATTACTATCGACCTGTTGTTTTACGGACATAAACAGGACTATAACCAGATTATTCCCCAGACAACAGTTTTGTTGGATGCTTATTAACCCGGCAATCACAACTGTTGCAAATTTTTAGCGCCCATAAAAAAACCGGCCGCTTTTTAGCGACCGGTTTAAAAGCCTTGGAGTTAAAGTTAACCAACCCCTTTGGCAATCTCTTCGCGCAGTTGCTTTTCCAATTCCCGCGCACTTTTCAGCTCGTTGATACGGCTTTTTACATAGCCAATCCAAGGATCAGCGGTACCTTTAACTTTCGGATCTTTGGCAGCCCGTTGCAAGGCTTTTACAGAGTCCGAATATTTTTTCAGGTAAAACAGAGCAACACCTTCCTGGAAGTGACTGGCCCCGGGTTTACGAGCCTTGTCTTTCGCCTTCTGGGATTTGCGTGCAGTGTCTATGGCTTTCTGATAAGCACCGGAGTTGATGTACTCTTCTGCCAGTATATTCAACATCTCGGCATCGTTATTAGACAATTTCACGTAACGCTCCAACACAGAAATAGACTTCTTCCTTTCACCGGCTTGTTGCAGGGTAAAGAAAAGGTCTTTCAGGTGTTTAGGAGTTTCTTCCAGGTAGCCTTTTTCCAAGCCATATTCGTAGACTTTGGCCATCTGGTAAGGCGCACCGTTAGAGTTGTAGCCATAGGCCAACGCTTTCAAGAAAGTGGACTTGGTCAGCTGATCCTGCATAAACAGGGAGTCAAAGATGTAAAGAGCGTCCAGTGGGCGTTCCAAATCCTGTTGATAAACCACGCCCAGTTCCTGCCAGTAGCGCTTTTTGGGGAAGTGCGTTACCAAAATTTCCAGAATCTCAGCAACTTTCTTTGAGTTTTTCTGTTCACTGTAAATAAACTTCTGAGTCGCGTACCAACGTTCCTTAGGCAGTTGACCCGCGGCTTTTACGTCAGCGATAGCTTCTTCTACCCACTCAAGTGAGCGCCCATACTGCTCCAGGAAAAAGTGCGTTTGGCCAATCTTGAACTTTTTGTCCGGCTTGACTTCAACACCCATTCCCAGCCACTCGTGGTGATAGTCGAGCGCCTTTTGGAAATTACCGCTAGCCATGTGAAGTTCAGACAAGGTATTAAGGATTTCACGAATTTGTGACTCACGCATTTTCTGGTGCAAAGTCAACAACGTTTCGTAATGCTTAATAATGGGCCCGTAGTCACTTTCGTGCTTGGGATCTTTTTCGCTTTTAAGGCCATCAATGGCAAATGCGTACTCGATCTCTTTCCACAAAAAGCTGATTTTTTCCGCATCCGTGTATTTGCTGTAGCGAGAGCGCATACTGGAAAGGGTGCTTCCAAAACTATCCCAATCTTTCTCTTCCGCCATTTTTGACAACTTATCAAATTGGCGGGCAAAAGAATTACCCAAGGGCTCAACACGCCTCAGTTCTTTTTCTTTTTTGTACTTCGACTTTTTGTTAGGCCAAGTTGCCGCCTCAGCGGACGCGCCCAAATCAACAAAAGGAGTCAACACAGGGGGGGCTGCAAGAATGGCCAAAGCCAAAGCTCCCCCAGTTGCAACTTTTATTGCTGCTTTATGAAAACTAAACATTTTGTCGCTCCGACTTAACATCTGTATTCAACCACACCGTATCGGCACCAATACTTGTTCAGACCACTGTTTTGACGGCAAATCGCCCAACTTAGCTGTCTTTTTCCAGTTCAAAGGTGAACTGATAAGTAGTGATGAATTCTACCGGCTGGTTTTCCTCTATCTTAGGCTTAAATTTAAGCTTTTTAGCCGCTTTGATGGCTTCGTTATTGAATACCGTACTTGGTTTGTAAGAGCCATCTTTCTGTTTGACAACACCTTCAATAACAGTGGGATCCAATACAACGCCGTTCACGGATACCGTAAACTCCACAATCACGTAACCTTCTTGGCCACGCTCCAGTGCGCGCTGAGGATAGCGAGGAGCAACCCGCTTAATGGGGCGCGCTTCACTGCTACCACCAAACCCACCTGCACCCAAACCTAGACCGGTTTCCACACGGGGAGCATCAATCTGCACAGCCAGCTGAACATCGTCCACTTTGGCTTGTTGTTGCTGCATACGCGGCGGAGGTGGTTCTTTGGCCTCTGGCTTTGGTGGCTCAAACTTTTTGAAGTTGGCTTCGATCTGTTCCTCTGCCTGCCAGATATTGGCCAGCGGCGTTGACTCTTCGTTAGTCGGTGCCTGCACATCGGAAGCGACCAACGTGTACATCAAAACCAGAAGGCCAAAAGTAATAATCGCACCCGGCAGTAAGGAGATACCTAATCTTGCTTGCAACATTTGCTACCCTCCCTCTTTGCTCGTGGCGATAATGATGCCGGTAACACCAGCATCTCTGGCGGCATCGTAGACTTTACCAACCGCTTCCAGTTTGGACTTTTCATCCACCTGGATAACCACATTGCCTTTTGGGTTCTCAGCAAACAGACGTTTGATAACCGGTTTCAGATCGTTGTCCTCGACAGGCTTTTTGTCGATGTGAACCTCGTTATTGGCGTTCACTGAGACCAATACAGCTGTAGGCTTTAAACGTGCGGTTTTGGCTTCTACCTTGTTGATCTCCTGACCCGGCGTCTTGATAAAAGATGCCGTAACAATAAAGAAGATCAGCATAATGAAAACCACGTCGAGCATTGGCGTCAAGTCGATAGACTGGCCCTGTGGTTCTGCTTTGCGTGTTCTTTCCCGCATGACAGTTCTCGTTAAATATAAGTGACTCGAATGTAAACACCACCGAGCCCAGCGGTTAACCGCGGGCTCAGTGATCCATCGTCATATGGTCTTCAAGCAGGCCTTTCTCACGGGTAGCAACCCGATCCAGATACGTATTACCAAATACACCGGAAATGGCGGTCACCATACCAGCCATGGTTGGGATAGTGGCTTTAAATACGCCGCTTGCCATGGACTTGGCGTCACCGCCTCCAGTAATACCCATAATATCGAAGACGTGAATCATCCCCCAAACAGTACCCATCAGGCCAAACAATGGCGCCAGGGCGATCATGGTTTTCACCATGTTCATGTTTTCGTCGATTTTTACCTCGACGCGAGAAATGATCGCTTCGCGAACCTGGTGAGCCCGTTTGGAGCGGCGCTCGGCACGCTCCTCCCAGGTATCAATGGCAGCCTGAACGTCCCTTTTCAGGGAGGTTTTGAAATACCATACGCGCTCGAAGATCAGTGTCCACAGTATGAACAGCAGGGGAACGATGAAATACTTGAGTATTTCACCCCCCATGTTCAGGAAGTCCTGGATTCCAGTGAGTGCGTCGTTCAGAGCATCCATGATTATTGGCCCTCGGCGTTCTCAGCCACAATACCGGCACTCTGCTCTTCCAACACGTGGAGGATGCGCTGTGCACGACCATTTACCAAGGTGTGTAGCAAGATGGTAGGAATAGCCACTACCAGACCCAATACCGTGGTCACCAAGGCAGAAGAAATACCACCGGCCATGTTTTTGGGGTCACCGGCACCGAAGATGGTAATCGCCTGGAAGGTAGCAATCATACCGGTTACGGTACCCAGCAGACCCAACAGTGGGGCAACCATGGCAATAATCTTCAGCAGGTTGAGACCAGACTCAATAGCAGGGCGCTCTTTCAGAACAGCTTCGTGAAGCTTCAGTTCCAGAGATTCCGCGTCAGCCTGTGGGTTTTCTTCAGCCACTTTCAGCACACGGCCCAATGGGTTGTTGTTATTGGCTTGAGTGGTATCACGCAGCTGGGCGTTCACTTTAGCACCCACACCGGACAGTACGATAAAGCGGAAGATGGCCAACAGTACTGCGAACACACCTACACCACTAATGATGTAACCAACCAGACCGCCCTGGTGCCACTTTTCAGTAATGGTTGGCAGGTCAACCAGTTTGGTCATCAGGGTTGGGCCCTGTGCACCCTGGGGATCCAGCGCGGTAGCGGTGAAGCCAGAGGTGGCACCGCCCAATGCAGCAATAGAGCTGGTGTAAGACCCTTTAGGCTGAGAAGGCAGAGAGGAAATATTGCCAGTCTCTTTGTCGTAGTTCAGGTAGTCGCCACCAGAAGTCAGGCCGTAGTTACCGATACGCAGAACTTCGGCATCCACTTTTTCACCACCGCTAAAAATGCTGGTGTTGAACTTAACCACTTTGGTGCCCTGGTCAATTTCAAACAGCATGGCTTTCCACATGCCTTCGATTTCACTGATGTCTGGCAGGGTTGGCGTAGAAGTGCTGGAAATTTTTGAACGCAACTCTTCCAGTGGTGCAGTACGATCAGGGTACTGGGCACTGACAATGGAATCGTTGAGATAACTGATCACGTCACCAGAAGTGGAGGACAAGTGACCAAACAGCTCTTTCAATGAACCCAGGCGATTGTTGTACTGCTCTTGCAGCTCACCGATAGCACGCTCATTGTCCGCCTCTTGCTTTTCCAGGGCTTCAGAACGGGCTTTTTCACGGTTCAGCTGAGCGCGAACATTGTTGAGCATGGACTGGCGATTTTGCTGCTCGCTGAGGAAACGCTGCTCACGTTGACGGTGTTCGGCGGACTCATTGATGGAGCCAGCTTCAATCATCTTCAACAGCTCTTCCAGAGATGCTGCCTTTTCCTGCTCAGCAGCGTTTACGGAAAACGCCAGAGCGACAGAGGCAACGGCCATCAGGCCTTTTTTAAAGATACGCTTGTTCATTATTGTGCCTCCGGCGCTTTGATCGGCATGGTCATAATATCCAGAGTGGCGGTTTTCTTGGCGATGCGAATAGCGGTAGAGATGGCGTTGCGATATTCACCCGCATCAAGAGGAACCCAGCTGCGGCTGGCCTGATCCCAAACACCGGCCTTGCCTTTGTCTTTGGTTTGATAAACCAATGAAGTGCGGCCCAAACGGAAGATATTCACTTCCTGAGGAGCACCGTCCACTTCAATTTCAGTCACATAAGTTTCAATTTTGTTGCCGTATTCCAGCTCGATACGATACGCCTCGAGAACCTGACGGAATTTTTCCGCAACCGACAGACCGGAATCGCCGATGCTTTCGCGGAAGCGCTTAACGCGCTCTTGGCGCTCTTCCAAGTTGAATGGCAGATCGATGGCAACGTGCTGCTCCAGACCCTCGATCATGCGTTCAATCAGAGGTGGAATGCGACGCTCGGTATCCTGAACACCGGCAATAGAAGCCTTGAGGCGATCCATTTGCAATTTTTGGTGAGCAATCACCAGTTCTTTCTGGCGATTGTAAACCTTGGTGTCTTCCAGTTCGTCGTTGACGGTTTGGAAGTCCAGAACCAGGTCGTCAGTCGCAGCAGCGATCTTGTCGATACGCTTTTGGGAAGCCTGGGCATTAGCCAGTTTCTTCTCTCCAGCCTTGAGAATGTCGTCGACCTCAGCGGCCTGCGTACCAGCGGCACCAACACCCAGCGCGGCGGCGGCAATTATCAGTTTTAATGAGTGTTTCATACGTCCCTCGATATGGGTATCAAACAGTTATAACGGGCTGCCCCACCACTTCGGGTTAGGCATAGGGTCACCGTTTTATGGCAACGGGGCAGCAATTATTAACAGCGGCGAGTTTCTTTGGCAACGAAACCCATCAATCGAGAGCAGATTACTATTTTGACTGTTACGTTAGGTAACACATGAATGCACAACGACCAGAATCCGTCGCTGCGTATAACTGGGAGCTATGTACGTGCCCGATCCTTCACCACAAAGTGGTAGTGGTAATCCCCTCCAGGCTCTCCGGAAGTACGTTCCACCTCTTGCCACGCGTTGGTATCCAAAGCCGGAAAGTGAGCATCCCCTTCCACATCCGCGTCCACTTCAGTGATATAGAGGCGGTCCGCCAACGGCAATGCCTGGCGGTAAATTTCACCGCCACCCATGACCATCAGCTCAGACACACCGTCAGCGGCAGCCACCTGCTGGGCCAGCTCAAGGGCAGCATCCAGGGAGTTAGCCACTTTCACAGCCGCCATATTCTCGCCTTCAGGGCACCACCCGGCTTGCCGGGTCACCACAATATTGGTGCGCCCAGGCAGTGGACGACCAATGGACTCCCAGGTTTTGCGCCCCATAATCACCGGCTTGCCCATGGTAACCGCCTTGAAATAACGCAGGTCACCAGAAAGATGCCAGGGCAATTGGTTGTTGCGGCCAATGGTGCCATTGCGAGCCATAGCGACAATCAGGCAAATGTTCACAGCGTGTCCTTAAACAGCAATGGGGGCAGAGATATGGGGATGCGGGTCGTAATCGACAATTTCAAAATCTTCAAAGCGGTAATCGAAAATCGACTCTGGCACACGATGAATCACCAGTTTGGGCAGGGGTCGCGGCTCCCTTTCCAATTGTGTACGAGCCTGCTCCAGGTGATTCTGATACAGATGCAGATCCGCCACGGAAATAACAATCTCGCCAGGCTCGTAACCGCACTGCTGAGCCAACATATGAGTGAGAAATGCCAGGCTGGCGGTATTGTAGGGGTTGCCCAAAAACAAGTCATTGGAACGAATATAGAGCATCGCCGACAATTTATTGTCGACCACATAAAACTGATACAGCAAGTGACAGGGAGGCAACGCCATACGCCCTTCGGCAGCATTCTCCCAAGGCTTTTTTGATTCATCCGGCAACTGCGCCACATTCCAGGCGTGGAAAATATGGCGACGGCTGTTGGGGTTGGCTTTTAACCCTTCCACCAGCTCGGCAATCTGGTCAATATGGCCGCCCTTACCATCGGGCCAAAAGCGCCACTGGTGGCCGTATACCGGGCCCAACTCCCCTTCCTGCGTGGCCCACTCATCCCAAATGGTCACACCATTGTCATTGAGGCTCTTGATGTTGGTGTCACCTTTTAAAAACCACAACAGTTCGTGGAGGATAGAACGAATATGCAACTTTTTGGTGGTGAGCAGGGGAAAGCCTTCCGCCAGGTCGTAACGCACCATGCGACCAAACACGGAGCGGGTGCCCGTGCCGGTACGGTCCCCTTTATCGGCACCGTTTTCCAAAACATCTTTTAGCAGTTCGAGATAGGCTTTCATTTTCTTCTCTTTTTCTTGGCGCGTTTCTTTGGCTTGGTCGCTTCTGCAGGCTGAGCAGCTTGCGGCTGCGGTGCTGACTTTTGACGCCAGGCCCAAATCAGCAACGCGATGCCTGCCGCCATCATCGGCAAGCAGAGTTGTTGACCGCGGGTCATCCAGTCAAACAACAGCGGTATGCCGCTGTCAGGCTCGCGCACAAACTCCACCAGATAACGGAACAGGCCATATAAAAACAGGAACAAGCCACCCACCAAACCCGCTGGCCGTGGTTTGCGGCTCACCCAGAACAGGATAATAAACAGCACAATGCCTTCAAGGAACATTTCGTACAACTGCGAGGGGTGGCGTGGCTGACTGTCGGCCTTGGGAAACACCATGCCCCACCAACCATCCGTGGGCCGCCCCCAGAGTTCGCCACCGATAAAATTCCCCAGGCGGCCAAACGCCAACCCCAATGGCACCATGGGCACAATAAATTCCGCCACCGGCACAAACGGTTTTTTAATACGGCAGCTAAAGCGCCAGAGAGCAACCAGTACCCCGATCAAGCCACCGTGGAAGGCCATCCCCCCTTCCCAGATGCGGAATATCCACAGCGGGTCGTCCAACCAATGGCCAAAGTTGTAAAAGATGGCGGAGCCCAAACGGCCACCCACAATCACACCAAAGGCGATGTAAACAATCAGATCTTCCACATCCTTCGGTTGCACCACCGCCCAGGACTGGCGACTGCGGTGGCGGGCCAACAACCAGGCGCTGGCAAATGCCAGCAGGTACATCACACCGTACCAGTGTATTTGGACGAACCCCAAGTCCAGGGCGACGGGGTCAATATTGGGGTAAGTCATGGAACACGATTCTCAGTAGCCGTTGAACAGCGGTGGTGATTCTAACGTGGAAGTGCGGCAATAACTATCTCAGCCGCTTGTTGGCAACAGCGGGAGGGCTTACTTGGTGTTAACGGCTCTCAGCAATTCTTTCATACCCGGCCTGGCGAGCTTACTCTGCAAGAGCTCAACCACTGCAAACGCATCGGGCATGGCTTGTGCAGATTCCGCCAGTTTGCGAGCTTCCCGACTACTGACCTGGCGCAGAATGGCTTTCACTCGAAGCAAATTGGATGAGCTCATCGACAATACCTCATAGCCCATTCCAACCAGCAGCACCGCCCCAAGAGGGTCGCCGGCAAATTCACCGCAGACACTCACCGGGCGATTTTCCCGCAGTGCACCATCAACGATGGTTTGCAGTGCATTGAGCAACGCCGGGTGAAAGGCGTGATACAGATCGGCTACCCGGCTGTTGTTGCGATCCACTGCCAGTAGGTATTGGGTGAGATCATTGGTGCCTACCGATAAAAAATCCACCCGACGGGCAATTTCGCGAATTTGATACACCGCAGCGGGCACTTCCACCATGGCCCCAATTTGTGGCATCACCAGGCTATAACCCTCTTCCTTGGTGAGCTCATCAAAAGCGCGGTAGATCAAATCCATGGCCGCTTCCAACTCTGGAATATTGGAAATCATCGGCAGCATGATGCGCAGGTTATCCAGCCCTTCCGAGGCCTTCATCATGGCGCGAATTTGACCGAGAAAAATCTCCGGATGATCAAGAGTAACGCGAATCCCCCGCCACCCCAGAAACGGATTGGCCTCTTCGATGGGAAAATAAGGCAGCGCTTTGTCACCGCCCACATCCAGGGTACGCATGGTCACCGGGCGCGGCGCAAATATTTCCAGCTGTTCCCGGTAAATTTTTCGCTGCTCTTCTTCTGAAGGAAAGCGTTCATGCATCAAGAACGGCACTTCGGTGCGGTACAGGCCAACGCCCTCTGCGCCGCGATCCAGAGATAACATGGTATCGATGCGCAGGCCCGTGTTCACCCAAAGGCCCACCCGTTGATCATCACAAGTAACACAGGGCTGATCACGCAGCTGCTCCAGGTTAGCCGCCAACAATTGCTCTTCATAGCGTTGTTGTTCGTAGCTAACCCGCAGCGCCGGGGTAAAGTGGGCGATCACCCTGCCTTGATGACCATCGACAATCAGCTCACAACCATCCACCTCCAACAGCGGCAAATCCACCGCCCCCATCACCGTGGGCACACCCAGTGCACGGCCCAAAATCGCCATGTGAGAGTTGCGTGAACCGCGCACCGAAATCATCCCCACCAGTTTGTCGTGAGGCACATCCGCCAACATCGGCGCTGCCAACTCTTCACCGATCAGAATGGTATTCTCCGGGTATTCGATTTGCCTGGGCTGGCTCTGCTGAATGTGTGCCAACACTCGCCGACCCAGGTCGCGCACATCGGATGCACGCTCGCGGAGATAGGCATCATCCATGCTCTCAAAGTTGCGCACGTGTTCGCGAATCACAGCAGCCCAGGCACTTTGAGCAGCCAGCTTCTGGTCGCGAATCATGGCGACAACCTCGTCACTGAGGCTGTGATCATCGAGCATACTGATATAGACCCCAAACAAAGCTCGCTCGCTGTTGCTGAGCTTGCCAACCATATTCGCGTCCAGGTTGTGCAGGTCCTCCTTGGTACGACGAATCGCCTCCTTAAAGCGCACCAATTCCCCGTCCACATCCTCTATGTAACGGCGGGATACCGCCCGCAAATCCGCCGGGGCCGCCACCAATACCGCAACGCCAATAGCAATGCCAGGGGCACTGGGAATACCGTTAAGCACAACCTCGGAGGGCACTTGTGGTGGGTTTGCACCGGGGGAACTCAATTGTTGTTTGAGCTCGCCAGTGGCCTCAGCATGAGCAATGGTGGCCGCCAGTTGAGCGCAAATAGTAACCAGAAAAGCTTCCTCGCCTTCGTCAAAACGGCGGGACTCCTCTTCCTGGACACAAACCACACCCAACACTTTGCGATGATGAATAATTGGGGCCCCTAAAAAGGCGGCAAAGCGTTCCTCACCGGTTTCGGGGAAATAGGTATATCTGGGATGTCGGCTGGCATTTTCCAGGTTGATGGGCTCTTCTTTGGTGGCCACCAGACCGATCAGGCCCTCGCCATCGGCAATATAAACCTTGCCAACTGCCTGTTGGTAGAAACCATCGGTAGCACGCAGCACGTAACCGCCCTGTTGGCACAAAAAAACCGAGCAGCCGCCAACCTTCATTTCCTCTTTGACACGTTGAGCAGCAATAGTCAGTACCTCTGCCATACTACCGGCAGCATTAACCTCCTGAACAATACTGCGCAAGGATTCAAGCACGCTGATTCCTCAATTGGCCACGTTCCAATTCAATTTGTGCAGGCGCCAACTCACGCAGCGCACGGCGATAAACATCCCGTTTAAAATCCACTACTTTGTCCACCGGGTACCAGTAATTTACCCACTGCCAGCCATCAAACTCGGCTTTGTGACCACACTCAAAGCAAATGTCGCTTTCATCCCCTACCAACTTGAGTAAAAACCACTTTTGCTTCTGGCCGATACACAGGGGTTTGGCGTTTTGGCGCACGTATTTTTTCGGCAGGCGATAACGCAGCCAGTGGCGGGTGGACGCCAACAACTTGACGTCTTTTTTACGCAGCCCCACCTCCTCATACAGCTCACGGTAGAGCGCTTGCTCGGGGGACTCACCCCGATCCACCCCACCCTGAGGGAACTGCCAGGCATTCTGGCCAATGCGTTTGGCCCACAGTAACTGGCCGAAATCATTGGCAATAACAATGCCTACGTTGGGGCGAAAGCCCTCTTTATCAATCACTTACAGCCTCCTTAGAATGAAGGTTATTGTTCCATAACTTCAGACCATATGCACAGGAGATGTTCATTTTTGACTGATAAAAAAAGCCGCCCGAAGGCGGCTTTGCAGTTTCTACTGAGCGTTGCGCTTAAAGATTGGCTTCCGCGTACTCCGCCAGCAGCGAGCGGGGCACACCCTGCAGCTGAATATTGCCGCCGTATTCAAAGCCTTTAAAGCGCTCTGTGAGATAAGTGAGCCCGGAACTGGTGGCGCTCAAGTAGGGGGTGTCGATCTGCGCCAGATTGCCCAGGCAAACCACTTTGGAACCCTTACCCGCGCGAGTGACGATGGTTTTGATCTGATGAGGCGTGAGGTTTTGCGACTCGTCGATCAAAATCAGGCTGTGCTGAAAGCTGCGACCGCGAATGTAGTTCAACGACTTAAACATTAACGGCACCTTATTGAGCACGTAGTCGACACTGCCAGAGCAATCCTCATCGTCGTAGTGCAAGGCTTCCAGATTATCGGTAATGGCACCCAGCCAGGGCTCCATTTTTTCCTCCTCCGTGCCCGGCAAAAAACCGATGTCTTCATCCAACCCCTGGGTGCTGCGAGTGGCGATAATACGGCGGTAGGTTTTGGTGGTGACCGTTTGCTCAATGGCCGCTGCTAGGGCAAGAATAGTTTTACCAGAGCCCGCCGAACCCACCAGATTCACCAGATGAATGTCCGGATCCATCAACAGATGCAAAGCCATGGCCTGGTAGATATCGCGAGGTTTCAGGCCCCAGGCCTCCTGCTCCAGCAGGGACTGCTGATCCAGTTGCTTAAGGGTAATGCTGTCATCGGTGATTCCCACCACCTGCCCCACAAACCCCTGCTCATCGAGCACAAACTGGTTGGGGTGAACATCTTGCAAGTGAGCGCAGCGTGGCACTCGGTGATAGGCATACCCGGCGTCTGCCTCAGTCTCCACCGATTCGATGGAGTCCCAAAAACTACCGGCAAATTCCACAAAGCCTTTGTTGATCAGCTCGATATCGCTGACCAATTGGTCGCTGTGATAATCCTCAGAATCGATGCCGCAGCCTCGAGCTTTGAGGCGCATATTGATGTCTTTAGTCACTAGCACCACCCGCTTTTCCGGGTACTGCTGTTTCAGCAGGCAAATATCGTTGATGATTTTGTTGTCGTTGAGATGAGTGGGTAATACGGCGACATTATCCGGTGCCTGACTCATCAGAATTGAAAGGGTACCCAGGGGCTCGCTTTTCTCCCCGCGGCGGATAGCGACACCACTTTCCACTTCGTCAGAGGTAGCGCCTCCCAGTATTTGATCAATACCACGAATCGCCTGACGGCAGTCAGCAGCCAGGGTGTTGCGGCCACTTTTTAGCTTGTCCAACTCTTCCAATACGGTCATTGGAATGGCGACATGGTGTTCTTCAAAATTGAGTAAGGCAGTGGGGTCGTGAATCAGGACGTTGGTGTCCAGGATATAGATTGTCGGTTGTTCGCTGGAAGGGTGAGCGGTGTTATCGCTATTAGAATTGTGAACGCTGTGTTCGGCCACCGGCATGGCGTCTCCCATAAGCACTTCTCCAGGTCGTGTCGTGGAAAACGGCAGGCTTATGGATGCTCTGTGAGCAATTGGCAGATACCCAAACAGCCTGCCAATAAACTTGCTGATGTTGCAAGGCAACTATGCCTATATCGGCCGCTGTCTGTAAATCTTTTTTTGTTTTTTTTGGGAATTTTTTTAAATTTTAAATGGGCTCAATACAAACACCCAGTCACAGTTATTC
The DNA here is from genome assembly GCA_024397955.1 of bacterium SCSIO 12696. Taxonomy (NCBI): domain Bacteria; species bacterium SCSIO 12696. Next base: position 2,205,379 of record CP073744.1, on the reverse strand, counting down.
CTCAACCTGGCCAAGGTGCTGGAAACGCGGTACGGCGTTGCCATCAATAGTCACCGTTTCTACAAACATGGTCAGCGGCCGCACCCACAGGCTTCGGTCACCGTAGCAGGGTCGGTAGACAACCAACAACTCTTCGGTTTCCGAATGCCTGGCCACGCCAACCACTTCGTAGTTGTTGCCCTTATAGTGTCGGTAGAGACCAGGCTGCAAATCATTGCTGGGCATCGATCACCTCCTTGGCAAAGATGGCTTTTAGATACCGGGTTTCCGGAATCGCAGGATGCAGCGGGTGATCCAGGCCAGCACCACCGCTGGCGATTACCTGCAACTGACGGCCACTGCGAGAGCCCGCCTGACGCACCACATCCATTAGCATTGCCTCCGACAAATGCATGGAGCAGGAAGCAGACACCAACAAACCACCGGGCGCCAGCACCTTAATCGCCAGTTGGTTGATTTGGTGGTAAGCCTTCTCACCCTGGCGAATATCCTTGCGGCGTTTTATAAAGGCCGGTGGGTCGAGCACCACAATATCGAATTGCTGCTTTTCTGCAGCCATGGCTTTTAGCACTTCAGCGGCCTTTCCCTGGCGCCCGCTGAATTGACTGGCCACGCCGTTGAGTTCAGCACTGGCGGCAGCGGCATTAAGGGCTTCTTCGGAAGCATCCACACAACAGGCCGAACCAGCGCCAGCCGTCAGTGCTTCCACGCCCCAGCCACCGGCGTAACTGAATACATCCAACACACTTTTGCCGGGGCACAACCGCTGCAGCAGGGCGCGGTTCTCCCGGTGGTCGTAAAACCAACCGGTTTTTTGGCCCGCCAGCAGTGGCACCATAAAGCGAGTGTTGTTCTCCGTAATTTCCACGGTTTCTGGCACATCGCCAAAAGCCACTTCCACAGATTCCGGCAAGCCTTCCTGCTGGCGGAACGGCCCCATATTGCGCAGCAGAATGCCCTTAGGGTCGATCAGCTCGACCAGTGTTTTAACCACCTGGTCTTGCATCTGATCCATGGTGGTCGTGGCCAGCTGCACCGCCAGATAATCACCAAAGCGGTCCACCACCAAGCCGGGCAGGCCGTCGGCATCGCCATAACAGAGCCGGTAACAACCGCCGGGGTAAGCTTGCTCCCTTTGCGCCAGAGCCGCTTGCAGGCGCTGGTGTAAAAAGTTGGTATCGAGTTTCTGGTTCGGGTCGCGGCTGTATAAGCGCGCACAAATCAGGCTGTTGGGGCTGACCCCTGCGACACCCAAGGGGTTGCCGCGGCTATCTTCAACCACTGCCACAGCGCCTGCAGCCATTCCTTTCAGCGGTGTTGCCGCCACATCCACTTCGTTGCTGTATACCCAGGGGTGGCCGCCGCGAAGTCGGCGTTCTTTGCCGGGTTTAAGGCGCAGTTTCAATTCGGTCATTTTGGTTCTCGGTGGCTTGTAGGGTTTGTACTTGAGCAAAAATAAAGCCGCCTAAAATGGCGGCTTTACCCGATGGCCCTGTAAATGTGGTCTATTTGGATGCAGTGCAAGGCGAAGGTTGCGCGAGCAGCGGAGTGAACATCCGTTCATTAGCAGCGCAGCAAAGCCTTCAACACAGCAATGCGCCAAAGAGGCCGCATTTACTCGTTGTCGCATACTTCCTGGTACGCATCCGCATCCAGCAGGGATTCCAACTCAGAGGCATCGCTCAGTTTGATTTGGAAAAACCAGCCGTCGCCGTAGGGTGAGCTGTTGGCGGTTTCCGGGGCGTCTTCCAGGTCGTCATTGATGGCCACCACTTCACCGGATACCGGGCTGTAGATGTCAGAGGCCGCTTTTACGGATTCCACCACACCGGCGTCGTCACCAGCAGACAGCTCAGCACCCACTTCGGGCAGTTCCACAAACACAATATCGCCCAGGGCTTCCTGGGCATGGTCGGTAATGCCTACGGTTACGGTGCCGTCGCCTTCATCGCGAATCCACTCGTGGGAGGCTATGTACTTCAGGCCGCTGATTACTTCGCTCATTTTTTATTCCTCTTACTTAATTCGGTAAAACCCGGTTTAAATATTGATGTCTCTCATACGCTCGCGGCACAGGGCCGTTTTTTGCTCCTGCAAAAACGGCATTTCCGCCATCCGTGGCGGTCAGATGTGCCGCCGCTGGCTTGCCAGCGCGAGCGCTATCAAGGCCAGCAAAGTCACACCTTTGCGCCAGCATTGATAGCGCGACGCAATCCAAAAGCCAGGATGGCATTTTGGATTGCCAAGGTATTAGTCAAATGCCTTGGCGCCATTGCGCACAAAGCAGGGTTTGATGACTCGGGCGGGGGCCAGCTTGCCCCGCAATTCCACCTGAACTTGGTCACCAACGGTTTTCGGTACCCTGGCAAAGGCGATGGCGGTACCCAGGGTGGGTGAAAAAGCACCGCTGGTAATAATACCGTCGTCATCGCTGCCTTCAACCTCTACGCGCATTCCGGCGCGCAATACTCCGCGGCCTTCAAACACCAGGCCTACCAATTTGTTCTTAACGCCGTCGGCTTTTTGCTGGGTTAATGCCGCGCGGCCAATAAAGTCGCGGTCTTGTGGCTCCCAGGTCACCGTCCAGGCCATATTGGCTTCCAGGGGTGATACCTCGTCGGTCATGTCGTTGCCATACAGATTCATGCCCGCTTCCAGACGCAAGGTATCTCGAGCTGCGAGGCCGCAGGGTTCAACACCGGCGTTGTGCAGTCGCTGCCAAAAATCGGCGGCTTTTTCGCCAGGCAACATAATTTCCAGGCCATCTTCTCCGGAGTAACCGGTACGGGCGATGTACCAACTGCCCACTTGTCTAGCCACAAAAGGCTTGAGCTCGTCGATGGCAGCCACCGCATCGTCGCAAACAACGGATTTGGTCAGCTCGATGGCCTGCGGCCCCTGAATGGCGATCATGGCAAATTCCGGGCGTTCACTCAGGGTGACCTCAAAGCCATTTGCTTGCTCAGTCATCCAGTCCAGGTCTTTTTCACGGGTGGCGCAGTTCACCACCACGCGGTAATCCGTGGCGCTGTTGTGGTAGATGATCAGGTCGTCAATCACCCCGCCCTGTTCATTGAGCATTCCGCTGTACAGTGCCTTGCCGGGCTGGCCGTCGAGTTTGGCGACGTCGTGGGTGACCAGTTTGCGCAAGTAGGCGCGAGCGTCTGAGCCGGCGACGTCAATCACCGTCATGTGGCTGACGTCGAACATCCCCGCCTTCTGGCGTACCGCGTGATGCTCTTCAATTTGCGAACCGTAATTAAGCGGCATATCCCAGCCGCCAAAATCGACAATTTTGCCGCCCAGCTCGCTGTGAGTCTGGAACAACTCAGTGCGGTTACCCATAACAAATACCCGTTGTGCTTAGTCGGTTGAAAGGCGGCATTTTATAGGTAAACCGATACAGCCCCAACAAGATTTCAACACTCATGTATCATGCCGCCATGACTGATCGCGACTCAAACAACAATGCTCATCCATACGATGCCCTGACGCCAGATCGAGTGATCGATGCAGTGGAGCAACAGGGTTATTTCAGTGATGCCCGCATACTGCCATTAAACAGTTACGAGAACCGGGTTTATCAGGTAGGTATCGAAGATGGTGAGCATCTGATCGCCAAGTTCTATCGGCCCCAGCGCTGGAGCAGAGAACAGATTCTTGAAGAGCACCAGTTTACCCACGAGCTGGCGCATTTGGAGATTCCGGTGGTGCCGCCACTGGCAGACAGTGATGGCAAAACCCTGCACAACGACGGCGACTTTGACTTCGCCCTGTTCCAGCGGCGCGGCGGCCGTGCCCCGGAACTGGATAACCTCGACAATCTGGAAATCCTCGGCCGTTACCTGGGGCGTATCCACGCTGCAGGCAAGGCCCAGCCATTTCAGCACCGGCCTGCGGTTGATGTGCAGAGCTACGCCATCGACAGCTACCAGTTTTTAAAAAGCCATCAGTGCCTGCCCATGGCGCTGGAAACCGCCTACTGCACACTGGTGGAAGATTTACTGCCCCAACTGGAAGCCTTGTTCAGCCGTTGCGATTTTCAAACCATCCGCCTGCATGGAGATTGCCACCCGGGTAATATTTTGTGGCGCGACGATCTGCCGCATTTTGTGGATTTTGACGATTGCCGCAGCGGCCCGGCAATCCAGGATTTGTGGATGCTGCTGTCCGGCGGCCGCCGTCAGCAGACAGAACAGCTGGATGCGATTCTGGAAGGCTATGAGCAGTTTTGCGATTTCGATCCGGCGGAATTGGCGTTGATCGAAGGGCTGCGTACCCTGCGTATCATGCACTACGCCGCCTGGTTGGCGCGCCGCTGGGATGACCCGGCGTTTCCGCGGGCATTCCCCTGGTTCAACAGCGAACGTTACTGGGGGGAACACATCCTGGAATTGCGCGAGCAGCTGGCGGCGCTGCAGGAGCCGCCCTTGAGCTTGCAACCTTGACGTTATCAACAACCGCAGGAATACTCACCGCAATTTAGATTTAAGCCAACAGCCCGATAAATACAATAATAAGAACCACTGAACTGGAATGGATATTCTCTACTTCGCTTGTATTGCCGTTGTTATTGTCGCCGCTGTGTACCTTTGCAGCAGGCGGGTTGTTCCGTGGCTGGGCACCCTGCTTTGTCTGCCGTTGATTTTCCTGTTGGGTTTTATTCCCGAATACTACTTACAACAGCAGCATGCCAAGGCATTAAGCAGAGAGACGGCAGCTCGAATAAACTCCATTACCACACGCCTTAGCGGCGAAATCGCACGCACTACCTCTCTTATTCATGGCCTTACCGCTCATATATCCCTTATTCCTGATTTGGATAAAAACGACTTTTCCCAATTTGCGGAAGAGCTATTGCAAGACAGCCCTCTACTGGTAAACCTTGCCGCGGCACCCGACCTGGTAGTCACCATGGTGCATCCCATGGAAGGCAATGAGCGAGTCATGGGCCTCGATTATATGAAAAATGATGCCCAGCGGGACGATGTGCTGCTGAGCCGAGACAGCAAATCGTTGGTACTGGCTGGCCCAGTAGACCTGGTACAAGGCGGCAGTGCCTTTATTTTGCGCGCTCCGGTATTTCTCCGCCGTGGCCCAGATAATGGCAAATTTTGGGGGGTAGTCTCTGCCCCCATTGACGCCAACCGGTTGTACCAAAGTATTGGCCTGCAAAATAACGGTACCGCCATCAACATTGCCATTCGCAATCGCACAACGCTCAGTACCGCCAGCTCCGCTTTTTTTGGCAACGACGACCTGTTCAACAACCCAGATAACATACAAACCACCATTCCGGTCTGTTCTGGCTTTTGGCAAATCAGCGCTCAACCCAACGATGGCTGGTACCACTCACCGTTGGAAGTGTGGTTACTTCGAGCGCTCACCTTGCTGATTGCAACCATTGCTTTGTTGATATTGCGCAACCGCCATCGCGACGCAGCCAACCACAGGCGCTTTGAATCAAAACTAAAAGAGAGTGAGCAACTACTGCGAGACGCGGGCAAGCTGGCACTGATTGGGGGTTGGAAACTCCACGCAGATGGCGAACTGTCTCACCTGAGCGAACAGTCCTCGCAAATCTTTGGATTTGAGGAAGGCGCCGAACAGAACATCGAAACGATTCTGGGACTGTTTCCCGAAACCCAAAGCAAACAGCTTAAATACCTGTTTCAAGAAGCCATCACCAGTGGCCGCAAGTTCGATGTGGAACTGAGCATTGAGCAAGACGGTGACACTCGCTGGGTGCGCCTGATTGGCAACCCGGTACACCGCCGCGGACACATTGCCGAGGTCGTCGGTGCAGTACAGGACATTACCGAAAAGAAAAAATTTGTTGAAATGATTCAACAGCAGGCCACCTACGATACGGTGACCGGTCTCGCCAATCGGTTTTTATTTGAAAACCGATTGGCAAAAGTCCTGCCCCAAGCGGAGCGTGAAGGCCACAGCGTTGCCATTTTGTTTATCGACCTGGACAACTTCAAAGCGGTTAACGACAACCTGGGGCACAAGGCGGGGGATTTGCTGCTAAGCGAGGTCGGCCATCGCATTAAATCCTGCACCCGGCGTTCAGACACCGTGGCCCGCTACAGCGGGGATGAATTCACCGTAATCCTTAATAACATCAACAACAGTGGCGACGCCTATGCCATTGCCGCCAACATTTTAAAGCGCATCAACGAACCCTTTGATCTTCTTGACCACCAACTGTTCTGTAGCGCCAGCGTTGGCATCTCCAGTTTTCCAGAGCATGGTCGTAGCGCCGAAGAACTGGTAACCAACGCCGACCAGGCCATGTACGAGGTCAAAAAATCTGGCCGCAACGGTTGCCTGTACTTTACTGCGGAAATGCAGCGTATTTCTGAAAATCGCCACATCATGCATAACCGGTTACTGGCGGCGATTTCTGCGGAGCAACTGGAAGCGCATTTCCAGCCGATCGTACCGTTGATGGACGACCTGCCGTTAAAATGCGAAGCCCTGGTGCGCTGGGTCGACAACGGCAAATTTGTGCCACCCAACGAGTTTATTCCGCTGGCGGAAGAAACTGGCATGATTAACGCCATCGACCGCCTTGTACTCAAAAAGGCCAGCGCCGCCATCCTGCAAATGAAACAACAACAGGGCCGCGCCCCCTGTTTATCAGTAAATATTTCTCCGAGGGTATTTTCCACCCGCGACAATTCTCTGGAGCTATGGCTTGACCTTATTACCGAACAGGCCAAAAGCATTAACATCACCGTAGAAATTACCGAACGCTTATTGGCACAGAATGTGGAGCGCTCTTTAAAAGTACTGAATCGCTTGCAAGGCGCCGGCATTACCATCGCTATTGACGACTTTGGTACCGGCTATTCGTCCTTGAGCTACCTGACCACATTCCCCATCGATATTATTAAAATCGATCGGGCTTTTGTGTCACGCATCGAAGAAGACTCATCCGCCGCCACTCTCACAGACACCATTATTAGCCTGGCCCAAAAGCTGTCATTACAAGTCGTTGGCGAGGGTGTGGAAACCCAAGAGCAGCTGGCCTTCCTCAAGGAGCAGGGCTGTCATTTTGGGCAAGGGTATTATTTAGGGCGGCCAATGGACAGAGACGCCTTCGAAAAATGGGTGGATAACTACCGTACAAAAAACTAAAGCCATGCCTCAAACAACAAAACTTATTCAACTAATTTCCAATACTCCACTTTGGAAAAAAATCCTTATCGCATTGATAGCGGGTCTAGCGGTGGGGGCTTTGGTGGGTGAGGCAATTGCCACCACTTGGTTAAAACCGCTGGGCACCATTTTTATCAGCCTGATTAAAATGCTGATTGTGCCTCTGGTATTCAGCTCCTTGGTGGCGGGCCTATGCTCGATGAATGACCTCAAAAAAATGGGGCGTTTGGGGTCAAAAACCTTTGGCATTTACTTGCTAACAACCGCCGTAGCCATCAGCGTTGGCCTGTTATTCGGTACGTTATTGCAACCGGGAAGCGGTGTTGAAATCACAACCAGCTCAGCGATGAGCGTCCGCGAAAGTCCAGCGTTTATCGACACGCTGATTGCCATTATTCCGCAGAATCCCATCAGCGCATTTGCCAATGCCAATATTTTACAAATTATCTTTTTTGCGGTGATTCTGGGAGTAGCCATTAACCTCGCTGGAGACGCGGGCAAGCCGGTTGCCAAAGTGATCGACTCACTGGCTGAGGTCATGTACAAGATGACCGACATTGTTATCGCCTTTGCGCCTATCGGCGTCTTTGGCTTGATGGCGTGGGTGGCGGGCACCTTTGGCCTGGAAGTACTGCTGCCTCTTGGCAAGGTAATCGGCGGTGTTTACCTCGGTTCGCTGGTGCACGTCACACTGGTGATCGGTGCCGCTATTGTGCTGTTTGCCCGCCTCAACCCGTTGATGTTCCTCAAAGGCATTCGCTCCGCCCAAGCGGTGGCATTTACGACCACCAGTAGCTCGGGCACCTTGCCAGTAACGTTGGAATGTACGCAAAAGAATCTCGGAGTTTCCCGCCCGGTTTCCAGTTTTGTATTGCCTCTGGGAGCCACCATCAACATGGACGGCACCGCTCTCTACCAGGGTGTGGCGGTATTGTTTGTGGCCCAAGCTTATGGCATTGATCTCAATGCCGGACACTACTTGACCATCGTCGCCACCTCCACGCTGGCATCTATCGGCACTGCAGGCATTCCCGGTGCTGGTTTGATTATGCTGTCGCTGGTGTTGACTTCAGTAGGCCTACCCTTGGAAGGCGTGGCTCTGATCGCAGGCATAGACCGTATTCTCGATATGGCCCGCACCGCTGTGAACGTAACTGGCGACGCGATGGTGTCTGTACTGGTAGCCAAAAGCGAAGGCGAGCTGGATGAAACTGTTTACAACCAGGATCTGTCTCTTACGGGCAACGTACCCACAGAGGATAAACCATGAGTACTTACTGTTATGTCAATGGTGACATCCAGCCTACCGATAATGGCGTTATTGGCATCACCGACCTGGCACTGCAACGGGGGTATGGGGTATTTGATTTTGGCCGCACCCACAACGGCAAGCTGTTTCACTTTGCTGACAACATCGCCCGCTTGCGGCAGTCCGCCAGGGAGTTACATCTAGAGGTACCTCTAAGCGACCAGGAAATCATGGCTATCGCTCAACAGCTTATCGACCGGAGTGACCTGAGGACTCCGGCAGTACGTCTGCTACTCACCGGTGGCAACAGCGGCTTGAGCCCCAAACAACCTAACCTGATTATGATTGCCGAAGAGCTGCCCACTTACCCTGACGTTTACTTCTCCCAGGGTGCCACGTTAATCACTATGGAATACCAGCGGGAGCTGCCCCAAGTAAAATCCATTAACTATATGAACTCCATTCGCATGGAGCAGAAAAAACGCCAGCACAACGCCCTCGATTTACTCTATTACAACCGGCAAAGCATTACTGAAAGTCCGCGCAGCAATTTCTTTGCTTTTTGCGGTGATGCATTGATTACCCCCGCCGAAGACATCCTCTACGGAATTACGCGAAAAATTGTTCTGCAGTTGGCAGCGACGGAATTTCATATTGAAGAACGGGATATACCGGTGGAGGCGCTAGCAAATATCGACGAAGCCTTTTTAACCTCCACCAGCAAAAATGTGCTGCCGGTATCAACCATCGACAACCAGTCAATCGGTGATGGAAAGGTTGGCAGAAATACCAAAAAACTGATGGCGATGTTCCAGCAATATTTGGAAAATTATTCTTAGGGCTTTTGACCTTACGCCCGTTCGGCTTTTATCTTTTTCGAAACCAGCCAGTAAGAAATACCCAATGCCAAAGTCACCAGAGCAATGCCCAGTATTTGTTCTGAGGTAACAATATCCAAGTCGAGCACAATCACTTTACGGGCAATCGCCATCAGCGCAGTCGCCAACACCAATTGAACTGGGAATACCTCTGTACCAAGGTAGAGTCGAATATTGATAAAAATTTCAATAGCGATCAACACCACCATAAAAGCACCAAACACCTGCAGAATATCGCCAACGTCCAACAGGAATTTGGGCGGCAACATCAGCTGCCGGTACAGCACATAAATCACATCCAAAATACTCCAGAAGATCACCACTACCATCAGAACTGCGAGAATTTTCACCGCCAGCCGAATAGCGCGATGGAGCTTTTCAAGAAACGGATCCGGATGTTCCTTGGGAATTTCTTCGTGAATCATGGTTAGCTGTCCTTTGTTGCCAATTTACCCTGAATCTCCAGCCTAGCAAGACTCATTTGCCACTTAGAAGCAGATTTACAAAAAACAAACCTAATTATTCAAACCTATAAGCCCATAGCCTGCCGCACCAATTGCTTTTTCACCAAACCCATGCGATTAACCAGCGACATGCCTTCGTTGCGAAGCAAGCGCACCCCAAGGTTGTCACTGGCAAACAATTCTTTAAACCCTTTCATCGCCAACATGGTGGCCAAATTGTCCGGCTTGCGCTGGCGCTGATAGCGGCTTAGTACCGACAGATCGCCCAAGGGCAAACCACGCTGGCTGGCCCGCCGCAATTCATCCACTAGGGAAATCACATCTTTAAAACCCAGGTTAACCCCCTGTCCGGCCAAGGGGTGAATGGTGTGTGCCGCATCACCCAACAGGGCGATGCCTGGTTGTACATAGTCGCTGGCGTGGCGTTGATGAAGGGGGAAGCAGAAGCGCTTTGACACCGATTCCACCGCACCCAAACAGGCACTGCTGGCACGAATCAGCTGGGTGCAAAATTCTTCGCTCGAAAGCGCCATTAACTGCTCAGCTTTCTTCTCCCGCTGGGACCACACAAAAGAAACCGCGTGCTTTTCCGGCAGCGGCAAGAATGCCAATGGCCCATCACTGGCGAACCACTGACGGGCGGTATTTTGATGAGGCTGCTGGCAGTGAATGGTGGCAACAATGGCGCTGTGGCCGTAGGGCGTATCATCCAGCTGAAAGTCACACAGATCGCGCACACTGGAAAGCGCACCATCTGCTGCTACCAGCAAGGGCGTGTTCAAACGTTCGCCGTTATCCAGCTCTACATGGACTTGCTCGTTGCTTCGCTCCACCTGTGCCACTTTGGCGGGGCAAATCCATTCGATATTGGCCAACTGTTCGATGCGCTGTTGCAGGGCACCGACGATATTGGAGTTCTCCACAATATGGCCCAGGCTGGGGGCACCCACATCGCGGCTGTCGAATTCAATAAAGCCGGTGCCATCCGCATCCCATACGGACATATGGGTGTAGGGGGCGATTCGCCTCGACGCGATGGCTGACCAAACACCAATTTGCTCCAGCAGCTGTCGGGAAGTGTCAGTGAGCGCTACCACTCGTGGATCAAATTGATCACCGTCGTAGTAACCATCAAAAAGCCGTGACTCCACCACGGCAATGGACAACTCCGGGCAGCGATCCGCCAGCAAAGCGGCAAACGCCGACCCCACCAGACCGCCACCGGCTACCACTAAATCGTATTGACCAGTCATTATTCCACCCCCATTCCATAACGAGCAAACTGCCCCCGCAGTGACGGCACCATATCCATAGCAAACAGACCAGCTCCGCGAGCCAAAGCAGCAGCTGGGCTATCAATAGCAAATAGCTTTGGCAACCAATGGCTGACGGCGACAGTGCGCTGCTGGTCGGCTTCACGATCCCGTTGATACTGTTGCAGCAGAGTTAAATCACCCAAACGGCAGCCGTCGCTGGCGCCCTCTGCTAACACTTCAACCAACGTCGCAATATCCCTTATCGCCAAGTTAAAACCCTGCCCCGCTACCGGGTGCAAACTGTGAGCGGCATTGCCCACCACCACCAGATTGCGACGCACCTGCTCGCGGGTTTCCATCAACTTCAGTGGATAGAGCTGGCGCTCACCGGCTGCCAACAATTGCCCCTGGCGGTAACCAAACACTTGTTGCAGCTGGGCCAAAAACTTGGCTTCATCACACTGACTTAAATGCTCGGCTTGATCCGGCGGTAGCGTCCACACCAGTGCGCTGCGATGTTGGCCATCGGCGCTGTCAGGTAAAGGCAAAAGCGCCATCGGCCCATTGGCAGTAAAGCGTTCGTAAGCGACACCGTTGTGGGGTTGGGCCAAAGCGATATTGGCGATCAGGCCCATCTGGCCGTAGTCCTGCACATCTATGCCAATGCCCAACAATTTGCGGGTAGTGGAGCGGGCACCATCGGCAATGATCAGTAACTCACAAGAGATAGGGACATCACCGTTGCTAAGAGATATTTCGGCACCACTGGGCGTCATTGACACCTGCTCAATGGTGGCCGGTGCCGCCAGTTCAATATCTCTGTTGGCAAGCTGCTGTTGCAATACCTGACCCAGCCAGCGGTTTTCCACCACATAACCATAAGCGGTCATGCCCTGCTCTTGAGCACTGAGCTGGGTGGAGGCAATATGCCCCCGGTCGCTCACTTGAATCTGCTCAATAGCGGCGGCGCGCTGTTCCAATTGCTGCCACAACTCCAACCCTTCAAACACTTCTCGTGTACGCCAGGAAAGCGCCGTGGAGCGATCGTCAAAACTGGGGCTGTAGTCGCCACTGGTTTGTTGCGGGTGGGGTTCCACCACCAGAATGCGCCAATCCGGATTTGCCTGACGCAGTAACAAAGCCAAGGTGGACCCGACCATACCGGCTCCAGCGATGGCGATATCGTAATGTTGAGTTTTTTGGCCCAAAGGAAATTACGCCGAGTTGAATAGAGGACTTAAGCTAACTCTAAACGAGCGTATAAAACAAGATGACCTTGCAGGTTTGGGTGGCGATTCGCCATGGGGCGCACTTTCCCTGACACGCTGTGAATGCGTCCCTGCACGCTCGGATGCGGCTTCCTTGCCGCATACGGTCAGGGAAAGCGCACCCCACACCAAATCTTCTCATCAGAGATGGGTGTATACCGGCAGGAGTTGTGTATTGGCTTTCAGGGCCGCCGTCAGCAGGGATGCTGACGACGAGCATACATGGATGTATTTGCTGCGTGCCCTGAAAGCCAATATACGGCTCCGGGACTAAGTTGACTTAACAACAACTACCACCAGCAGAGCCTTCAGACACTTCCGTATCGTAGGGCAACGACGACCCACAACCTTCAAAGATCCCATAGTGGGTATCGAAGTTGCCGACAAATTCAAAGTGTTCCGCAAACCGGGTTTGCGCCAGCATATTCCAGGTATTACCGCAGACAGGGAATACCTTGCCAGCCGTGATGACATGACCTTTATCCAGGGTAAATTCACGCTCGCAGTTGGGGATGGTGCCTTTGTAGATTACCGCCTGGCCGTAGTCTTCGCAGGCGGGCTCCAGGGAATCCAGCTTCCATAAACGGTAAGTGGCGGAGTAAAAACCGATATGGCCGATTTTGGCTTTGACGTCGTCGTTGTCGATACCCAGAGGGCGATCTTCCACCAATCGAGGGTCGGCAAAACCGGCACGCTTGGCCAAGTTAACAAAGTCATTCCAATATAGAGCGCCGCTTAAACATTCTCCGTACAACACAGGATCGTTTACCAGCTCCGCAGGTACACGACGGTCGGCGTACACGTCGGAGAAGTACAGCTCACCACCTGGCTTGAGCAGGCGGTGGGCCTGTTCCAATACCGCTTGTTTATCCGGCGACAGGTTAATCACACAGTTGGACACAATAATGTCAAAGCTCTCGTCTTCCAGACCCAGCTCATCCAGTTTTTCGATATAGCCTTTCTTGAATTCCACGTTGGCCTGGCAGTAACCAAACTCATTGCGGTGGTAATCGATATGAGCGTTGGCCACCGCCAGTTGCTCGTCGGTCATATCCACACCGACCACAGAGCCGTTGCTGCCCACCATCGCGGACAGCACATACACATCCTGACCGGAGCCGCTGCCCAAATCGAGAATGCGCATACCGTTGAGCAAATCCGGCGCCACCAAACCGCAGCCGTAGTAACGACCGCTCACTTCCGGATGAATGCGGGACATAATGTCCTTGAGGTGTTGAGGCAAACTGCCAACGGTGCAGCAGGCGTCGGTTTTTAAATCGGCAGAGCCTTGCAGTTCTTTGCCGTAATAGTCTTTGACGGAGTCTTTAACGTTTTCTTCAGAAGAGTCGTGGGCGCTCATGTTGTTTCCATTTGCGGGTGGGCGTTAGACGAAAGAAGGGCGACTACTTTACTTTGTAGCGCGCCCTTCGTCGATCTTGAGTCAGCAGATTACTCTTTCGCAGTAGCTACCTGTTGTGGTGCATCTGCGCTGGAAGCACCGCGACGCCAGTTGTGGAATTTGAACAACCATTGCAGAGCTTTCTCTGGCGCATTGGCGCGTTTCCACTCACCAGCAGCGTACTTATTGGCCTCGCTCACGGTGGGGTAGATATGGATGGTGCCCAATATCTTGTTGAGGCCGATATTACGCTTCATGCCGGTAACAAATTCGGTAATCAAGTCACTGGCGTGATAACCCACAATGGTGGCACCCAGTATTTTATCTTTGCCCGGAGGCGTGAGCACTTTGACAAAGCCCTGGGCTTCGCCGTCGGCGATGGCGCGGTCCAGATCATCAATACCGTATTTGGTCACTTCGTATTCGATACCCTTCTCCTTAGCCTCTGCTTCGCTAAGACCAACGCGAGCCACTTCGGGATCCACAAAAGTAGCCCAAGGGATTACCGAGTAATCCACTTTGTAGCTTTTCAGGCCAGAGAACAGCGCGTTTACAGCCGCGTACCAAGCTTGGTGGGCAGCGGTGTGAGTAAACTGATAAGGGCCGGCCACGTCACCACAGGCGTAGATATTGGGGTAGCGGGTGCGCAGGTAATCGTCCACCGCCACGGTGCCCTGAGGCAGAGTGTCGATGTTCAATTCTTCCAGGCCCATATCGGTCACATTGGCTTTGCGGCCCACAGCAACCAGTACTTTGTCGAAGGTGACTTCCACTTTGTCATCGCCGGACTCCAGAATGGCCACACTCTCACCGTCGCGGACTTCGAAGGCCACGGTTTTGTGATTGACACGTACGTCGATGCCTTCGGAAGTAAATTTCTCCATCACAAACTGGGAAACGTCTTCGTCTTCACGGGGCATCAGGCGCGGCGCCATATCCACTTGCGTGACTTTTGCACCCAGGCGTTGGAAGGATTGCGCCAATTCACAGCCAATCGGGCCGCCGCCCAATACTAATAGGCGCTCTGGCAATTCGCGCAAGTCCCACAGGTTGTCGGAGGTGAGATAGTCCACTTGGTCAATGCCGGGAATCGGGGGCACAAAGGGGCGTGCGCCACTGGCAATAACGATGTTTTTGGTGGTGATTACCTGGTCGCCCACCTGCACTTCCCAAGGGGAAATGATTTTGGCGTCGCCGGTTACACAGTCCACACCCAGGCCGGTGTAGCGCTCGATGGAGTCGTGGGGCTCGATGTCTTTCACCACCTGGCCAACCCGCTCCATCACTTTGGCAAAGTCCACTTTTGGCTCGCCCGCAGACACACCGTAGTGCTCCGCATTGCGCACTTCTTTGACAATTTTGGCAGAGCGAATTAATGCCTTACTGGGTACGCAACCGGTATTCAGGCAGTCGCCCCCCATCTTGTGGCGCTCGATCAAAGTCACTTTGGCTTTTACGGCTGCCGCAATATAAGAACTGACCAAGCCTGCGCTACCGCCGCCAATGACTGCCATATTGGTGTCGAAGCTCTTAGGCTTTTTATAGCCTTTGTATACTTTGGCTTTTTGTACTGAACCGACGATGGCGCGGGCAATAAAGGGCAGAATCGCCAGCAGCACAAACGAGGCAATCAGGCCTGGCGTCAGCACGCCAGCAACGGAGAATTCATCCACCGCGCCGAGCTGAGCACCGGCATTCACATACACAAAGGTGCCGGGCAACATGCCCAGTTGGCTCACCCAGTAAAAGGTAAACGGCTTCATTTTGGTCAGGCCCATTACCGGGTTAATCACCGAGAATGGCACCGCTGGAATCAAGCGCAGGCTAAACAGGTAAAAGGCACCGTCTTTTTCCACACCGCGGTTAACGGTTTCCAGATAGCTGCCAAAGCGGCTTTGCACCCAGTCACCCAGCAAGCCGCGAGCCACCAGAAACGCCACCGTCGCACCCATAGTGCTGGCAAATGAAACCACCAGTGTTCCGGTAGTAGCACCAAATACCATGCCGCCCATCACCGTCAGTAGCGCTGCCACTGGCAGAGAACAGAGCAGTATGTAGGCTGCAAAGAAGATCGCTACAGTTAATACCGGCTGCTCAGAGTAGAGTTGCTGGAAATAACTCGGCGTAATGTAGTCACCCAAACCGGTGAAAAAGTAGAGGTAGAGCACCGCGGCAACTACCAATAAGATCAGAATTTTTTTAGCAGACATTGTGTCGTTCTCGGTGGAAATGTGGCCCTTAGAGCGAAAAAGTGGCTGTGGGTTCAACCGTTTGGTCTGTATACCCTTTGCTACGAATCCTGTCATCGTGCCTGTTGACACAAAACCGTCTAAAATCTGTCACATAAATCACAGAAGATGGATTCTCTCGAATTTGCCATGAAAAAAGCCATGTCTGAACAACTGCCCGATAGTGTTGTGCCTTTGCACCCTGAAACAAACGGTGACATTAACCTGTCCAACCCGGATTACTACATCAACCGCCACTTGAGCCTGATGCAGTTCAATTTGCGGGTACTGGAGCAAGCGCTCAACGAAGAATACCCGCTGTTGGAGCGGTTGATGTTCCTGCTGATTTTCAGCAGTAACATGGATGAATTCTTTGAAATTCGCCTGGCGGGCCTACAACGGCAAATCAACTACTCCCGTGAAAGTGTCGCCCTGGATGGCATCCACCCTCAGGAAGTACTGAAACAACTGAGTCGCCAGTGCCACGACGGCTTTGACAAGCAATATCGCATTCTCAACGACATCCTGATGCCGGCCCTGGAAAAGGAAAACATCCGCTTTCTCAAGCGCTGCGAATGGAATGATCAGGTCGCCAGCTGGGTAGAAGACTACTTCCACACCCAGATTCAGCCAGTAGTGAGCCCACTGGGTCTGGACCCAGTGCACCCATTCCCACGCCTGGCCAACAAAAGCCTCAATTTTATTGTTTCCCTTGAAGGTACCGACGCCTTTGGCCGGGAAATGAACCGTGCCATTGTGCCTGCACCACGCTCCCTACCTCGGTTGATTAAGGTACCCAGTGAGTTATGCGACGGCGGCGACAATTTTGTTTACCTGTCATCGATGATGCACGCCCATATCGGCGAGTTGTTTCCCGGCATGACCCCTACAGGCTGCTATCAATTCCGCCTGACTCGCGACGCCGACCTGGACTTGAACACCACCGAAGTGGAAGACATCGCCCGTGCCCTGCGCGGTGAACTGCACTCTCGCCGCTTTGGCAGTGCTGTGCGCCTGGAAGTGACCGACGACTGCCCTCAGGAGCTGGTGGACTTTCTGCTGGATCAGGTAAACCTCACCGAATATCAGCTCTACCGGGTACACGGGCCAGTCAACCTGGGCCGGATGATGCAGCTGATGAAAGAAGTGGATCGCCCGGACCTGAGATACCCGCCATTATCGGCAGCACTGCCCAAGGCACTGCTCAACCCGGAAACCCCGACTTTTGACGCGGTTCGCAAGGACGACGTGTTACTGCTGCACCCGTTCCAGTCGTTTAGCCCAATTATTGATTTGCTGCGCGAAGCCGCCCGTGACCCAGACGTGCTCGCCATCAAACAAACTCTATACCGTACCGGTGCCACCTCAGAGATTGTTGACGCACTGGTGGAAGCGGCTCGAAATGGCAAAGAAGTCACCGTGGTGATTGAGCTGCGCGCCCGTTTTGACGAAGCCGAAAATCTGCAACTGGCCAGCCGTCTGCAGGACGCAGGAGCTGTTATTACCTACGGTGTGGTGAACTACAAAACCCACGCCAAAACCTTGCTGATCGTGCGCCGAGAAGGCCATAAGTTGCGCCGTTACGTGCATTTGGGAACCGGCAACTACCACGCGGGCAATGCCCGGGTGTACACCGATTACAGCCTGTTGAGCTGCGACGAAGAACTGGGCAGCGATGTGCACAAAATCTTCCAGCAGCTCACTGGTATGGGTAAGGCTGAGGGCCTGCAGCGCTTGCTCAGCGCGCCCTTCAGCCTGCACAAAAAAATTACTCGCATGATTCGCGGCGAAGCCAGTGCCGCCCAAGAGGGCAAGCCCGCTCGAATCATTATGAAAGTGAACAGTCTGACCGAAGGCAACATCATTCAGGAACTCTACAAAGCCAGCCAGGCCGGCGTGAAGATTGATTTGGTGGTGCGCGGTATGTGCTGCTTACGCCCCGGCGTTCCCGGCCTGTCAGACAATATTCGCGTAGTGTCCATTATCGGCCGCTTTCTGGAACACACCCGCACCTACTACTTCGAAAACGCCAGCCCGCAACTGTTCTGCGGCAGTGCGGATATGATGGAGCGCAACCTCAAACACCGGGTGGAGATCGCTTTCCCAGTGGAGAATAAAAAACTGCGCAAACGCATTCTCGATGAGCTGGACTGCTACCTGCATGACAACACCCACAGCTGGGAGCTGCAGGCTAACGGTGAGTACCTGCTGCAGCAACCGGCGGAAGGAGAAGAACCGCGCAGCGCGCAATTGGAGCTGTTGGAAAAGTTTTCAGGATAATATTTAACTATGGAGCACACCTAATTCCCCTTTGCCCTTGCCGAGTGACAGAGGTGGCATAGGGTGAAACGGACAGGACGTCCGTTTCAGCACAGCGGGTACAGGAGGTACCCTCTGCGCGACCCGGCCATGGCACCGAAGGAGCGAGGGTAGCCGAAGGCCAAGGGCGACTGGAGCGTACTTTCTTTTGATTCCTTTTCTTTATACGAGTAAAGAAAAGGGATTCGCCAGCAGGCGAAACCTGCACTGAAAAATTACCAATAAATAAAAACACAACTCCGAGATTCTTCGCTACGCTCAGAATGACGGTACGGAGCTAAAGCCACAAGATTGTCGCGCTCGCTGCACTCCCTCGCAATGGCGGTGGTTGCCGAAACTAAACCACCTGCAAATGATAACCACCCGCTGCCACCGCCTGAGCTTCTGCTTCCAGCTCCGTCATGGTCAATGGGTGGCGCAAACGCCACTCCTCTGTGGTGCGCAACGTCAAGGTATCGCCATTGGCAAAAGCATCGAACTCCGGCTCACCCTCCAGCGGTGCAACGTATTTAAACAACACCGCAAGGCGCAGCAGCAAGCATAGGCGTTCAAGGGTCTTACGGCTGTTTTCAGGCAATTCCGCCAGCATATCTACCGGGAGCTTGCGCCGATGGCAGCGCACCAACGTCGCCAGCCATTGCTGGTCACGCTGCGAAAACCCGGGCAAATCCGAATTCTGGATCAGGTATTCACCGTGCTTGTGAAACTGACTGTGGGAAATAGACAGGCCAATCTCGTGAAGTCGCGCCGCCCAGCACAGCAGCTGCAACGCTTCACCTTTTAACTGCCAGCTGGCGCTCACTGCAGCGAATAATTGCGCGGCCATGGCTTCTACCCGATCGGCGTTTTGTTGGGCTACACCACAACGACGAGCCAACGCATTCACCGTACGCTCGCGAACGTCTTCGTGGCTGAGGCGACCAATCATGTCGTACACCACCCCTTCCCGCAGTGCTCCCTGAGAAATACTCATGCGCTCAATGCCCAGGCAATCCACCAGTGCACAGGTAATGGCTACCCCGGAAGGGAACACGGTGCGACGGTTGTCTTTCAAACCCTCGAACTGAAGTTGATTGACATGGTCCACAGCCAGCATGTGCCGGCACAGCGACGCCAGTCCTTTCGGCGTAATATCACCATCGCCCCAGCCCTGGCTTTGCAATACATTGGCAATGGCGTTGAGTGTTCCGGCTGAACCAACCGCTTCATGCCAACCAGTTTGTTGGTAGCTGTAGCGAATATTCAGCACTTCCAGAGTGGCGGCCTCGTAGGCCCGGCGAAAACTGCTCTTGTCGATCTTGCCATCGGGGAAAAAGCGCTTCATGTAACTCACACAACCCATATGCAGGCTTTCCAGCTGCATGGGTTCAAAGCGTTGGCCGATGGCAAATTCGGTACTGCCACCGCCAATATCCACCACGAGACGCGACTGCTCATCGTCCGACAAGGTATGGGCGACGCCCAAATAGATCAGCCGGGCTTCTTCCCGGCCAGCAATAATCTCCAGCGGATAACCGAGCAGGGCTTCCGCCTGCTCGGAAAACACTTGTCGGTTTTTGGCGGCGCGCAAAGCATTGGTGCCAACCAGCCTCACCAGACCCGGTTGCAGACTGTCCAGCACTTGCTTAAAACGGGACAGACAGGCCAGGCCACGCTCCATGGATTCAGCACTGAGGTTGCCGTCCAGGCCGATACCTGCCGCCAGCTGCACCTTCTCGCCAATACGTTCTATAGGGCGTATCTCACCGTGCTCCACCCGGGCCACAATCATATGGAAACTGTTAGAGCCCATATCAACGGCAGCCAGCAGCGGCGCAGGGTCAGCGGTGTTATTTTTATTCATGCTTGATTTCCAATAATTGGCCCCAATATAAGCCCGCAATGTCCGTTGTTGCTTATCTCAGTGGATGCTATGATCGCCCGCAATTGTACCAATGCAGGCAGTTGTATCAACGCGCTGACAGCGGTTATCCATTCATCCTTTTTGGAGACAGTATATGAGCATTTCACAAATTACCGATGCCTCTTTTGACGCTGAAGTACTGAATTCAGACTTGCCTGTTCTGGTTGATTTTTGGGCAACCTGGTGTGGCCCCTGCAAAATGATTGCCCCCATCCTCGACGAGCTGGCCACTGAAATGGACGGTAAAGTTAAAGTTTGCAAAATCGACATCGACGGCAACAAAGAGATGGCCGCCAAATTCAACGTACGTGGCGTTCCCACTCTGATGATGTTCAAAAACGGCAATCTGGAAGCCAGCAAGGTGGGCGCCCTGTCCAAGCCTCAGCTGACTCAGTTCGTTGAAGAGAACTGCTAATCTGTGATCGGTGCCGCACTGCCTGCTCGCAGGTAACCGCGGCACCGCTCTCTATCCCTTTGCATCACTGGCATTAAGCGTTATACTGGCGCCATCTACGATCCGCTGTTCCCAGTACTCCTCCCCGACCCAAACTGTAAAAATCAAAAATATCGGCCGGGCAATTGTTTTTAATACCCTGAGACCAGCGATAACTCATTCGAACCATAGCAAATACCTGTAGCCATTGGCCGCCAATACAACCTGCAAGCACCCAATTCCTGCCCGTTATTTGCCAGACCTTTTACAAAACCAACAAAGCCATTCCGTATGAACCTGACCGACCTGAAAACCAAGCCTATTGGTGAATTGCTGAAAATTGCCGAGAGCATCGGCCTGGACAACCTGGCCCGCTCCCGCAAGCAAGACATTATCTTTACCATCCTCAAGCGCCACGCCAAATCCGGCGAAGACATTTACGGCGAAGGGGTATTGGAAATTCTTCCAGACGGCTTTGGTTTTTTGCGTTCCGCAGACGGTTCCTACCTGGCAGGCCCAGACGACATTTACGTGTCTCCCAGCCAGATTCGCCGCTTTAACCTGCGCACCGGTGATTCCCTGGCGGGCAAAATTCGCCCCCCCAAAGACGGCGAACGCTACTTCGCCATGCTCAAGTTGGACACCATCAACTTCGACAAACCAGAAAACGCCCGCAACAAGATTCTGTTTGAAAACCTGACCCCGCTGTTCCCGGACGAACGCCTCAAGCTGGAAGCGGGCAATGGCAGTACCGAAGACTTAACCGGCCGTATCATCGACCTGGTTTCCCCCATCGGCAAAGGCCAGCGCGGCCTGATTGTGGCACCGCCCAAAGCTGGTAAAACCATCATGATGCAAAACATCGCTCAATCGATTATCCGCAACAACCCGGAAGCGCACATTATGGTGCTGCTGATCGACGAGCGTCCGGAAGAGGTCACCGAAATGGAACGCACCGTGCGCGGTGAAGTGGTGGCCTCCACCTTCGATGAGCCCCCCAGCCGCCACGTACAAGTGGCCGAGATGGTGATCGAAAAAGCCAAACGCCTGGTGGAACACAAAAAAGACGTGGTGATCCTGCTCGACTCTATCACTCGTCTGGCCCGCGCCTACAACACCGTGCAACCCTCCTCCGGCAAGGTACTTACCGGTGGTGTTGACGCCCACGCTCTGGAAAAGCCCAAGCGCTTTTTCGGTGCCGCCCGCAACATTGAACAAGGTGGTTCGCTGACCATTATTGCCACCGCGCTGGTAGACACCGGTTCCAAAATGGACGAAGTGATCTACGAAGAATTTAAAGGCACCGGCAACCAGGAACTGCACCTGGATCGCAAGATTGCTGAGAAGCGCGTATTCCCAGCCATCAACGTGCGTCGCTCCGGCACCCGCCGTGAAGACCTGTTGATGAAGGAAGACGAACTGCAACGGGTGTGGATACTGCGCAAACTGCTCCACGATATGGAAGATATTGCCGGTACGGAATTTTTGATCGATCGTTTGAAAGGCTTTAAAACCAACGACGAATTCTTCCTGGCGATGAAGAAGAAATAACTCCGTCATTGCGGCATAAAAAAACCGGCTTTTTAGCCGGTTTTTTTATGCCTTCAAGAGTTTGCCGATCAAACGCCAACCACAGTCACGTTAGCTGCTTGCAAACCCTTGTCCCCTTGCACCAGCTCAAAGCTGACTTCCTGGCCATCGTAAAGAGTTCGGCGCCCGGTACCATTAATTTCCCGGAAGTGCACAAATATATCCGCACTGCCCTCTTTCTCAATAAAGCCATACCCCTTGGCATCGTTAAACCACTTGACGATGCCGGTTACTATCTCGGACATAAATACCTCTCTTTATTATTATCCACGCAAACTACCCTTGCGCGTCGCTACTTTAGAATTGATACCGTTGATTTTCAAGTCTGCTTATACCCTGTTTGTGCTACAGTCAGCGGCCTGTAAAACAGAGTTAGGCCCATACTAAATGCCCTGTAAAGATTTGCGCGACTTTATCGACTTTCTAGAAAAGCGCGGTGAACTCAAACGCATCACCACCCCCGTCGACCCAAACCTGGAAATGACCGAAATTGCCGACCGCACTCTGCGCGCTGGCGGCCCGGCACTGCTGTTTGAAAACCCGGTGGGTTATGACATACCCGTACTCGCCAACCTGTTCGGCACACCCGACCGCGTAGCTATGGGCATGGGCCAGGAGAACGTCACCGCATTGCGAGACGTGGGCAAACTGCTGGCGTTCTTAAAAGAACCAGAACCACCAAAGGGCTTTAAAGAACTCTGGGAAAAGCGCGGCACCTTCAAACAGGTGCTTAATATGCCCGCCAAAGAAATCAAGAAAGCGCCCTGCCAAAAAGTGGTGCTGGAGGGTGATGACGTAAATCTGGACAAGATTCCCATTCAAACCTGCTGGCCCGGCGATGCGGGGCCATTGGTAACCTGGCCACTGGTGGTGACTCGTGGACCAGAGAAGGAGCGTCAGAATCTGGGTATCTATCGGATGCAAAAAATCGGTAAAAACAAACTGATTATGCGCTGGTTGGCCCATCGCGGCGGCGCTCTGGATTTTCGCGACTGGCAACAAAAACACCCGGGTGAACCGTTTCCCGTATCCATCGCCCTGGGGGCCGACCCAGCGACAATTTTAGGCGCAGTCACACCGGTGCCCGACAGCCTTTCCGAATACGCCTTTGCCGGTTTATTAAGGGGCGAAAAAACCGAAGTGGTTAAAAGCATCGGCAACGACTTGCAGGTACCTGCCAGCGCCGAATTTATTTTGGAAGGTCACTTACACCCTGGAGAAATGGCGGACGAAGGTCCCTTTGGTGACCACACGGGCTACTACAACGAAGTAGAACGCTTTCCGGTGTTTACCGTAGAGCGCATTACTCACCGGGAAAATCCGATTTATCACAGTACTTACACCGGACGGCCGCCGGACGAACCCGCTATTTTAGGGGTAGCGCTCAACGAAGTATTTGTGCCCATTCTGCAAAAGCAATTCCCGGAAATTCAAGATTTTTACCTGCCGCCAGAAGGCTGCTCCTACCGATTTGCAGTGGTCACCATCAAAAAACAATACGCCGGCCACGCCAAGCGAGTGATGATGGGCGTGTGGTCTTTTCTGCGTCAGTTTATGTACACCAAATTTGTGGTGGTCACCGACGACGACGTTAACGCTCGTGACTGGAACGACGTCATCTGGGCGATGACCACCCGCATGGACCCAAGTCGCGACACCGTCATGATCGACAACACCCCTATCGATTATTTGGATTTTGCCTCGCCGGTTTCCGGCCTCGGCTCGAAAATCGGCTTCGACGCTACCAACAAATGGCCTGGTGAAACCGACCGGGAATGGGGAGAGCCGATTGCTATGAGTGGGGAAGTAAAGCAGAAGGTGGATGACATATGGGAAAGTTTGGGAATCAATTTGTAGGCATTATCTATATGCCGCATATCTGACAAGGCGTTGAGCAGCTTTCTCAAAAAGGTAGCATATGCAAAATTGGCCAAAGCTTAGGTTGAGACCAAACTTCCAAGTGAGCCTTGTGTTCTTGATAGCGTTTGGAGTGGCTTATCACTTTAACAAATCGCTGTTTATATCTGGCGTTTTTGCGGTTTTGTGCGTTTTTTTAGTTATCATATACAATGTTTCGCAGAAGCGAAAAAAAATAAGAAGCCACTTACTCAAAGTAGGAACTACAGCCTCTCGCAAAGAAATGTACCCATCAGATTGCGAATATCAAACAGTCATCGGCCTTTCCCCTCTTGATGATTTTTATGCCGCACTAAATGTTACCACTACCAAAGACTGCATAATCTTTGGGTTTCGAAAATGCTATCGAAAATTATCGTGGCAAGAAATTGTAGCTATCAGGCATAGTAAAGCTTATGGACAACCTACCGTAGAGCTATTTATAAATGATTTTCAATCCAAAAATAGACTATTCCTGCCCTGGCATAAAAATTTTCGTCAGTATACTCCTGAGCATTTAGAGCAAACACAATCCTGAAATAAAAATCAGCCTAAAGAAACAACCACGGGTTAAAGTCACTAGATTGCCACGTCGCCCTATGGGCTCCTCGCAATGCCGGAGATTATTAAAACAGCTCATCAATACCATTCACCATCTTGTACTCATGGTTTAACAACCATTGCTTGCGCTCAAGCCCACCTGCATATCCTGTCAGTTTTCCACTGCTACCGATAATGCGGTGGCAGGGCACAATAATGGAGATAGGGTTCTGGCCATTGGCCGCCCCTACTGCTCGGCTGGCGGTTGGCTTGCCGAGTGTGTTGGCAATATTTCCATAACTGGTGGTTTCACCAAAACTCACCGCCAACAATTCTCGCCAAACGTTTTGCTGAAAATTTGTACCGACAGGATGCAGCGGCAAGTCGAAAATCTGGCGTTCGCCAGTAAAATACTCGCGCAGCTGTTTCGTGGTTTCAATAAGAATTGGGTGAGTAACTTTTTCAGTAAGTGGCTGATCGCGAAAACGTAATTCCGTTAAGCCTTGCTCATCGGCACTGATGCGAATATTGCCAATTGGGGATTCAATAATTGCTGTTTCCATATTTTCATTCTTCAATTTAATCGTTGCCACATTTGTAAGCTGGCGTAACTGCGCCAAGGCGCCCAATGATTCGGGTTGGGGTCGCCATTGAGCGTTGCCAGCCCCTTGCGAACGCCCAAATCCGAGCCCAACCAGATATCCGGATTACCCAAACGCATGGCCGCATAATCCGCCGTCCAAGGGCCAATACCTTTGAGGCCCAACCATTCCTGAGGCCCACTGTGAGGGTGTTCAGTTAGATGTTGGGCAAAGCGCTTTAGCGTATTCTTGCGGCTGCCTGGCATCGCCAAAAAGTCCAGCGTCGATCCAGCGACTGCACTTGCCACCGGAAACAAACGCCGATTATCCGCCATTGTTCCACCCAATTCATGCACCAGTGTGGTGACCAACTTCCGAGCCGCCACTACGCTCACTTGCTGCCCCAAAATAGCCCGTACTCCCGCTTCAAACGGTGTTGCCATTCCGGGCAGTGGAACTCCTGGCAAGTAGTTTTCTGCAAGGGCAGAACACTGGCACAAATGATGATCAATGGTGGTGCGATCCGCATCCAAATCCAACAGGCGACGAACCGTGGACACTGCAGCGGGCAGATCGGCATCTTGCTGCAACCACAAGGTGACTGCAAAGCCGCATTTATCCGCGATATGCCTGGCGACAAAACGGCCATGGCCGGCATTCAGGTGCAAACTGCGTTCATAGCTGTCCGTGCAAACCACTTCCAGGCCGTCAATTGCCCTCTGGCTTAAAAAGCCCTGCAACCAAGCCCAGTTGTAAGGCGGGCGATAACTGAGAAATAGCTGCACACCTCCGGCTAAATGCGCACTGGCTTTACCCAACTTTCGCACCTGCACAGGGGTGAGCTGAAGCGCGGTTTTAAACGCCGCATTAAAACGTCGCACGCTACCAAAACCAACAGTGATGGCAATATCTGCAATAGGCAACCGGGTTTGGTGAAGCAACTGCTTGGCCAGCATCAAACGGCGAAAATTGCGATAACTCTGGGGAGACACCCCCAATTCATTGTGAAACAACTGGCGCAGGTGTCGCTCCCCCACCCCTAAACGCTGGCAAAACTGAGGCAAGGTTTGCTGGCACCAGCCGCCAGCGTCGATCAGCGCTACTGCTCGGGATAACGTCGTCTGCGTTCCCTGCCAGGCAGGGGACCCTGGGGCAGACTCAGGGCGGCAGCGCAGACAAGGGCGAAAACCCTGTTGGCTAGCGGCCAACGCGGATGGAAAATAACGAACGTTGGTCTCTTTGGGGGGCGATGCCGGGCACACCGGGCGACAGTAAATACCCGTGGTTTTTACTGCCACAAAAAACAGCCCATCAAAACGCCGGTCTCTGGCCAGGCGAGCACGACGACAGGTATCTGCTTGTATTTGAAAACCGACATCACTCATCCCTTGAGTGTACGACAGTGGTGAACGGAAAGTAGTCGCTTTCGGCAGTCGATGTTTATCGTTGAGCGTCTGGGTTCGCGGAAACAAGCTCCACTTTATTGCGCTCGCGAATCAGCAATTGGTGGGCAGCCGCACTTTTGACTGCGCTTGGCTTGTCGTTATGGCCCAATAAGTCCCTGGCCATGGCGGGAACGGTTATAACGGCAGCAAGAGCCGCACAGGTAATTAAGGTTTTCATCGTTACCAATCCTGTTTTCTGAAGCTGGAAACCAGTTTAGAAAAGAGAGCCTGGTAAATAAAATCAATTATCTTAATGGCGACAATAGCCTAAAACCTATTAACAAACCCTAACGCTCAAAATACGTATACCCCCGCAGGCACTTGGCGTAGTCTTCCAGAATCTGAGGGCGATCAGCAACCTCTATCAAACCATTTTGCGCCGCCGTCTCGGCTTTGTTGCGCAACTCATTCAATAAATATTGGGGATCGTATTCCACCGTACGCAATACTTCGTCGGCGTCATCCGCTTTAATCTCATGCACAAAATCAAAGCTGGCGTCCGGGTTAATCCGCACACTAATTACGTGATTATCACCAAACAGATTGTGTAACGAGCCCAGAGTTTCTTGGTACGCGCCCACCAAAAACACCCCCAGGCAATAATCGTCGCCCGGTGTAAATTCATGGAGGGGCAAGGTACTGCGCGGCCCGGTATTGCCAATAAAGCGATCCATTTTGCCATCGCAGTCGCAGGTAATATCGGCGATGATCGCTTCACGAGTAGGCCGCTCATTGAGTCGATTCAGAGGCACCACCGGAAACAATTGCTGCAGCGCCCAGTTATCCGGCAAGGATTGAAACAGGCTAAAATTGCCGTAGTAAATATCCGCTCTCGCCTGCTTGAGGTTGGCCAACTTTTCTGGCGGCTTGTCCATAGTGGCAGCCATATCGGCAATACGCTGCATTAGGTCGTAGTAGATATTCTCTGCCAACGCCAACTCTGGCAATTTGATGCTCCCCTCGGCAAACAAGCTGCGAATGCTGTTGCGCAAAGTAACAGCGCTGTCGTGGGAGCGCTCCATAGTGGCTTCCTGCATGCGCTCAGCACACACCGACAGAGCGACTACTTGAGAGTGCACATCATCCGGAAGCTGTTGCGGCAGAGCCAAAGCATCGAAATGGCTCACATCGAGAATGTTGAACAGTAAAATAGAACTGTAAGCCACCGTGGCACGACCGGATTCGGTCACCAGCATCGGGTGGGCAATACCCACCTCATCCAACATTTCAGCGGTAGTGCGCACAATACTGTCGCAGTATTGCTCCACAGTGTAGTTTTTGGAGTAGCCGCCGGTGCTGTTGGAGCCGTCGTAGTCCACCGCCAGGCCGCCCCCCATATCGAGCCAACCCAAAGGGCAGCCCTCGGCAATCAAGTCGGTGTAATAGCGGCAAGCTTCGCGCACACCGTCACAAATATTACCGATATCTGGCAGCTGTGAGCCCAGGTGGCAATGCAGCAGCTTTACGCAGTGGAGCATATTTTCCCGACGCAGCAGCTTTACCGCCTCCATCATCTGAATAATGCTGAGGCCAAAAATAGAACGCTCGCCGGAATCGGCCTCCCAGTGCCCCTGAACCTTGGTGGACAATTTCACCCGGAAGCCAACCAGAGGCTCAACCCCCATTCTGCGACTGCGCTCGATAATCAGCGGCAGCTCGTGAAGGGTTTCTGCCACAAAAAAGCAGCGCACACCCAGCTGAATGGCGTGCAACCCCAGGTCAATAAAATCCCGATCTTTGTAGCCATTGCACACAATCACACTTTCAGTGCCCCGGCACAGGGCCAAAGCAATCATCAATTCCGCAATACTGCCTGCCTCCAAGCCGTGATGGTAAGGCTCACCCACACGGGCAATCTGCTCCACCACCTGGGCTTGTTGGTTGACCTTGATCGGAAACACACCCCGATACTGACCCTGATAATTATTGGCATCAATAGCGCTGGCAAAGGCGTTATTGAGTTGCGCTATACGGTCTTCAAGCAAGTTATCGATGCGCAACTGTACCGGTGTGTCGTAGCCCCGCTCGCGAATGCCAGCGATGATATCGTTTAGCTGAACTGTCGCCGGACCTTCCGGGGTCGGCGCGGTAATCGTCACCTCACCGCTGTCGGAAAGGCGGAAATAACCGGCTCCCCATTCATTGATACGGTACAGACTGGCAGAATCTTCGACACGCCAACTCTCTGGCTTGGTGCTGGACAAGGCAATTACTCCACAAATAATGGATTCAGAACTATAGCCCCGAGTGTGACGGAAAACACTTAAAAACCGTTCTACCCCGAGCGGGTGGGTGGTAAACTACGCCTCCATACAGAGCTAAAGTTATCTGCGCAACGTTCGATACTGTCTGCGTAGCTATCCCAACATAAAAACCAAAAACGGTAGA
The DNA here is from genome assembly GCA_024397955.1 of bacterium SCSIO 12696. Classification (NCBI taxonomy): domain Bacteria; species bacterium SCSIO 12696. Next base: position 2,176,375 of record CP073744.1, on the reverse strand, counting down.
CCACTTTGCTCGGATGGAAAAACAAAGGCCGCCAATCTGCGGCAGCTGTGGGGGTTGAAATCAGGCCAGACGGGATTGCCGTCGCTCAAATCAACGCCAACCCTCAAGGTGAAAAACAACTTCTCGCTTGCGAATTTCTGCCCTGCGACGCAGACGCCGACAGGGCCGCCCTATTGCGCGATTGCATCTGCTCGCTGGGCTTGAAAGGTGCGCGCTGCCACGCCGCTCTGCCGATGGGTAGCTATCATTTGCACCTGACTGAAGCCCCTCAAGTACCGGATGACGAACTGCGCGACGCCATTCGCTGGAAAATTCAGGACCAGATTCCCATGCCGCTGGAGGAAGCGGTTATCGACGCGTTCCCGCTGCCTAAAAACACCGGCCGCAGCGACAACGTGTACGCAGTGGCTGCTGCCACCAGCGATGTAGAGCAAGCGGCACAAATCATTAGCGAGGCGGGCCTCAAGCTGCAATCCATCGATATTAACGAACTGGCGCTGCGCAATCTGGCCAGTGCCATCCACAGCGGTCAACGCAGTATCGCCATTGCACTGATATCCCCAGGGCGAGTTTGCGTGAATGTGTACGGCGACGACGCTCTCTACCTCACCCGTCAATTTGACATTAAATGGCAGGGTGGCTTGATGGAAGACCTGCCGGAAGACGCGTTGGGCCTGGAACTGCAACGCTCCCTGGATTACTTCGAACGCCAGATGCGCCAGCCACCGCCCAAACAGGTGTACCTGTGTGGCCAACACATCAGCAGCGACAAAGTCGGTGACGACTTGCGCAACAGTCTCTCAACCCCCATCGACGTGCTCGACCTCAGTCAGCACTTGCCGCTGCCCGCTGGAGTGGACAGCGAACAACTCCCACTTTGCGTAGCAGCCATCGGCGCTTCACTGCGCAGCGATAACAAGGTGGCGGCATGAGTTACCAGCAGATCAATCTGTATCGCAAGCAAAACCGCAGTGCTGGCAGTGGCTTGGCATTTAATCTGCCAACAGTGGCCATTGCGGCTACTGTACTGGCCGCTGTGCTTGTTTTTATCGGCGTCAACCAAAAGCTCGCTAATAACAAACTCCGTCAGCAACTGACCAGCAACGACAACCAGCTGCAACAAATTCAAGCGCAAAACCAGCAACTGCAACAACAACTTGTAGCCACCAGCGGTATCGACCTGGAACAGCAACTGGCCCAGAAACAGGATGAGCTGGTGCGTTTGCAACAGATTCGTGGGCTGATGCAACAACAGCGCTCTGCACGGCGTTTCAGCTTTGCGGAGCAACTGTCCGGGTTAGCAGACCACCATCAAACTGGCATTTCGCTACAGCAGATACATCTGCTCAATGGCGGCGGCTACCTGACCATGAATGGCGAAACCCAACCAGCGGAAGCGGTGCTGCAATATGTGCAAAAGCTTCAACAGGACGAACGTTTTGATAGTGCCCGCTTTGGCTCCCTGCAACTGCAACGAGATCAAGAGCGTCACGGCCTGGTGCAATTTCAATTGGGCGACATGCCGGAGCCAGAGGGAGTACGACCATGAATGCCCTGTCTGCCAAATTTGATGCCCTGCAGCAGCGGGAAAAAGTGTTACTGAGCCTGGTGGCAGTGGCGGTGATCTACATGATTGTCGAGTTTGTCCTGCTCAAACCCGCTGACGATGAGCACCAACAGCTGCTCAAACAATTGCAAGCCAACCGCGACACCATGGCCACCAGCCAAGAGCAAATGCAGCAACTGCAAGCCAGCGCCGCTGGTAATAAAGGGCCACAACTGCAGGCCCTGGAACAGCAAATTGACGCCCTGCGCAGCGAACTCGCCAGCCTGTCTGGTGGTTTGGCAGACGCTCAACAACTGCCAAGAATTCTCGAAGACGTGCTGGTTAAAACCGGCAAGCTGACTCTGGAGCGCCTGGAGGCACAGCCGGTGGAAGAGCTGCAATTGGCCGCCACCGATAGCGATGGCGAAGCGGTCAGTGCAGGCGTATTCAAGCACCCGGTAACCCTGCAACTGAGCGGCCGCTATTTTGATGTAGTGGCCTACCTGGAAGCCCTGGAAGCCCTGCCCTGGGGGCTGCGCTGGGAACAACTGAGCTATCGCGCCGCCGATTACCCCACAGCGGATGTCACCTTACAGGTCTACACCCTGACCACCGAGGAGGGCTTGTTTGGAAATGAATAGCTTGGTAATGAATAGTTTGGTGAACAGTAAAAAAGCCTTATTAGTCGCCTGCGCACTATTGGCTTGTGCCCCGCTGGCAACTGCTGAGCGCGACCCCACGCGCCCCATTGCCTACAAGCCACCGGCAATCAGCCAACAACAGCACAGCGGCCTCAAATTGGACTCACTGCTGGTAAGCAAACAACGCCGCCACGCCAGCATCAATGGCACCCTGGTTGAAGAAGGCGATCGTATTGCCGGTGTCCGCATCGTCGCCATATCCACCAGTGGGGTCACCATCGAACGCAATGGCAAGCGGCAGCTGTTGAGCCTGCACACCAACACCATCAAAACCAGCGCCGTTAAAACCACAAAACGCGACCGCAGTGGCGGTACAAAATGAGGCAAACCATGTTATTTAAAAATCGCCTGCCACTTTCTATTAACCGCGCCGCGCTGCCCATCGCCTTGGCCGTGTTAATGGCCGGGTGCGCACCCAGCGTACAAAAGCCCCTGCCCGCGGAAACCCAGATGGATCGCATTGCCGCAGAGCTGCAAGCACCGCAAGCGCCCGCAGAAGTGCCCAATGCGGTCAGCGACCTGCTACTGGGGGAAAGCAGTGCCGAAGTCAGCCCTGCCATGGAGCGCTTTGATGTCGCTGCCAACGATGTACCTGCCGGGCGCTTCTTCCTGAGCTTGATGGAAGGCACCGATATCAACATCGTCACAGACAACAACCTCAAAGGCACCATCAGCCTCAACCTCAACGATGTCACCATCGAAGACGTGCTGGAAATTTGCCGGGAAATCTACGGCTACGACTACAAGATCAGCGGCAACACCTACTTGATCTCCCCCAGAGAGCTGAGTACCCAGATATTCCACATCGACTACCTGGACATCAAACGGGTGGGCCTGTCCGATACCACGGTCAGCGTTGGCCGCCTGGAAAGCAGCGGTGGCAGTAATAGCCGCAACAATAACCGCAACTTTGGTGGCAACAATCAGGGCGACAGTGGCTTGCTCAGCCTGCTGCTGGCAGACCAGCAGGGCAATAATCAGGGCAGCGCCAGTGGCAGCAGCCAGGGAGCCCGCATCCAGACTTTGACTCGATCGGATTTCTGGAGTGAATTAAGGGCATTTATTACTTCCATGGTAGGCGGCGAAGTGGATGGTCGCCAGGTAATGGTATCGCCCCAGGCGGGCATGGTGGTGGTGAAAGCCCTGCCCAACGAGCTGCACGATGTGCGCGACTTCCTGGAACGTTCCGAGTTGAGCGTACAGCGCCAGGTACAGCTGGAGGCGAAGATTATCGAAGTGCGCCTCAACGACGATTACAACGCAGGAATTAACTGGAACGAGATTGGTGGCAGTCTTTCCTACAACTACAACAACAGCCGTACCGGTGTGACCACTGGGGTTTTCAACTCGGTGTTCAATATTGCTGACATCAACAGCTTTATCGACCTGCTGGGGGAACAGGGCTCGGTGCAGGTGCTGTCCAGTCCCAAACAAGCCACCATCAACAATCAGAAAGCGGTGCTGCGAGTGGGCTCCGACGAATACTTTGTGACCGACATTTCCAGCGACACCACCACCAGCGCCTCGGCGATTGTGAACACCCCAGACATTGAAATCACCCCGTTCTTCAGCGGCATCGCACTGGATGTAACCCCACAAATTTCCGCTGATGGCGACATCATCATGCACGTTCACCCAGTGATTACCGAAGTTCGAGACCTGGTAAAACCCATCCAGCTGGGTGACCAGACCTTCAGCTTCCCGACTGCATTCCGGGATATTCGTGAATCCGACACCATCGTGCGCGCCAGAAACGGCGAAGTGGTGGTACTGGGCGGCCTGATGCAAGAAGTAGAAGACTACGAAAAACGCCGCTACGCCGGCGCTGGCGATGTACCGGTAATCGGCGGCCTGTTCCGCGGCAAAACCGTCAGAGTGCGCAAATCCGAACTGGTGATCTTGATCAAGCCCACAATCATCGACAGCAATACCACCCGCCACGAGGTACAGCGAAGCCGCGACCGGATTCGCGAACTGGGCAACGAACAGCGCAGGTTATTGAGAATTGATTGAAGGCACACACAAGCTGACTTTCTGGAGCAGGGGATCCACTCATGTATGAACGCTACTTCCAACTGCGTGAAAAGCCGTTCTCGCTGACCCCGGACACCCAGTTCTTTTTTAATCGGCAGAGCCATCGCAGCGTACTCAATACATTGGTTGTCGCGCTGCAACAGCGAGAAGGCTTTATTAAAGTGGTGGGGGAAGTAGGCACCGGGAAAACCCTGCTGTGCCGCAAGTTGATGACCAGCTTGAGCAGCAAGCGCTACAAAGCTGCCTATATTCCCAACCCTTACCTGTCGCCGGAGGAACTGCGTTACCTGCTGGCGGAAGAGATCGGCGCCGACGTCAGCTCCGACATGCCAGGGCCTCAGGTGTTGTCACGTATCACCCGCCGCCTGATCGACTTGGCTGCGGATGGCAAACAAGTGGTGATGATGATCGACGAAGCCCAGGCCATGCCCAGAGACACCATCGAAGCACTGCGCCTGCTCAGCAATCTGGAAACGGAAAAGCGCAAGCTGTTGCAAGTGGTTTTGTTTGGGCAGCCGGAACTGGACACCCTGCTCGGCCGCAAAGACCTGCGCCAACTCAAGCAACGTATTATGTTTTCAGAATACCTGACGCCATTCGATAAAAAAGGCGTGGGTTACTACATCAACCACCGACTGGCCTCTGCAGGTTACCCGGATGCCAGACTGTTTAGCACCGCGGCATTATCTCTGTTGTACCGAGCCTCTGGTGGCGTACCAAGGCTTATCAACGTACTCGCCCACAAAGCATTGATTGCCTGTTACGGGCGCGGCAATCGCCGGGTAACCAGCTATCACATCGCCCGCGCTATCCAGGACACACCGGAAAGCAAACGCACTGGCAAACTGCTGGCACTGCGCTGGCATCTGCTGTGGCCATTGCTGGGTGCCATGTCCCTGGCGGGCACATTGGTTTATGCCCAGGGGGGCGTGATATGAGCCTGGTCAACAATATGCTCCGCGACTTGGAAGAGCGCCAGGACACCACTGGACAGCCACCAGGTATTTCGGCAGCGCTGGAAGCTCACAAAGAGCCCTCACCCCATGGCAGCAAACTGTCATTGACCATCGGCCTCAGCCTGTTTACCTGCGCGGCAGTTCTGCTCTCCTGGCACAACAACTGGTGGCAGGCACCAGAGGCTAAAGTACCAACAGCTTCACTTCAGGCCGCAACTCAAGTTGAACCTGAAGCTACAACTACAGAGTCAGCAATACCACAACCAGCCGTTATCGAAACGATTGCGCCCGCCTCTATTGACGCTTCACAAGCCACAAAGCAGACAGTTGCCAAACCGGTAGAAACAGCAAAAGTGGCCGAGATTATCGAGCCAGACAAAACCACTTTAGATGCACCAACGCAAGCAGTGGTTGAGGTAAGCGCTTCAGAGCAGCCACCACAACAGGCGCCAATCGAGACACGGCCACAAGTTACCACAGCCACTGCGGAAACCGCACCAGAGCCACAAAATTCAGAACAGCAAAGCACTGAACGACAAAACCCAGAATCACAAAGCCCTGTACAAACACAAGTCGCCACCAGCGCCGCCACTGAACAACGCCAGGCCGTACAGGCACAAGCAAGAGCACTACTGAGCCGAGGAGACCTGGCAGCCGCAGCGCTGCAACTACAGAGCATCCAGCCAGACATGGGCCAGCACCCTGAGCACTACGCTCTGCTGGCGGGTATTTATCACAAGCAGGGCCAGCACCAGCAGGCGGCGGAACTGTATAGCGAGTTGGTGGGCTTTGAGCAAGACAACGCTATTTACTGGCTTGGCCTGGCAGTGGCGCTGGACGCCATGCAGGATCGCAACGCCCTGGGGGCGTTCCAAACAACCCGGCAGTTGAACAGCAACCCGGATGTGGCCGCTTATGTGGAGCAGCGCATTCAACAATTAAAAAACCCAGGTTAAGAACCTTAGAGCAGTAAAAGGACAACCCATGGCCCAACCCTCAGCCAAACCACAACGTCTGCGCCTCGGCGACCTGCTGGTGGAAAAACAGCTGATTACTGAACCTCAGCTGATGGATGCCCTGCAGGCACAAAAAAACAGTGGCCTCAAACTGGGCAAACAGCTGATTGAGTTGGGTTTGGTGCAGGAAAACGAACTGCTGGGCATTCTCTCCCAGCAACTCAACATTCCTTTTATCGACCTGGCCAACTACCCCTTCGAAAACGCGGTGGTCAACCTGCTGCCAGAGGCACAGGCGCGACGCCACCGGGTGGTGGTATTGGAAGATCGCGGCGACAGCCTGTTGTTGGGCATGGCCGACCCCACGGATATTTTTTGCCTCGACGATCTCGCTAAAGTGTTGAACAGGCACCTGGAGCCTGCCGTAGTGCGAGAGTCGCAGCTACTCGATATTGTCGATGTGGCCTACTGCCAGCAAGAAGAAATCGCCCACCTGGCCGAACAGCTGCACGAAGAGTTGGAAGAATCCGCCGTCGACCTGGCGGATATCGCCACCGACGTCACCGACAGTGACGCACCGGTGGTGAAGATGCTGCAAAAAATCTTCGAGGATGCCTTGCGTACCAAAGCTTCGGATATCCATATCGAACCAGACGAAACCGTGCTGCGTATTCGCCAGCGTATCGACGGCGTACTCAGCGAGCAGGTGATGAACGAGAAGAGCATCGCCGGCGCCTTGGTGGTGCGCCTCAAGCTCATGTCGGAACTGGATATCTCCGAAAAACGCCTGCCCCAGGATGGCCGCTTTAACCTCAAGGTGAGTGGTCGCAGCATCGACGTGCGCCTGTCCACTATGCCGGTGCAGTGGGGCGAATCTGTGGTGATGCGTTTGCTGGACCACAGCCAGGGCATCCTGGGATTGGAAAAAGTCGGCATGCCGCAACGTATGATTGACCGGGTACGCCACTTGCTTCATCGCCCCAACGGCCTGGTGCTGGTTACCGGCCCCACCGGCAGCGGTAAAACCACCACCTTGTACGGCGGCCTGACCGAACTCAATACCCCGGACCGCAAGATCATCACCGTGGAAGACCCGGTGGAGTACCGCCTGCCACGCATCAGCCAGGTACAGATCAACCACAAGATCGACCTCAGCTTTGCCAAGGTATTGAAAGCCACCTTGCGGCAAGACCCGGACGTACTGTTAGTCGGCGAGATTCGCGACCGGGAATCCGCCGAAATCGCCCTGCGCGCGGCCATGACTGGCCACCTGGTACTGTCCACCCTGCACACCAACGACGCCATCACCTCCGCCCTGCGCCTCACCGATATGGGGGTAGACCCATACCTCGTATCGGCAGCACTTAAGGGCGTACTGGCACAGCGGCTGGTACGCAAGGTATGCGAGCACTGCGCCGAACCCTATGAGCCGGATGCCAACGAGCTGCAGCTGATCAAAAGCCTGTCTCGCCAGCGGGAATTGGAAAACCTGAACCTGCGCAAAGGCCGGGGCTGTGTTCATTGCTTTAACACCGGCTACCGGGGGCGTATTGGGGTATTCGAATTACTGGAAATCGACCGGGACATGGCCGATGCCCTGCGGGAAAACGACATCCGCGCCTTTAACCAGGCGGTGCACGACCACCGTTCATTCCGACCACTGAACGTCAGTGCTCTGGGTTACGCCGCCGAAGGCATCACCACCCTCAGCGAAGTGATGCGAGTATCGGCGGAGGTGGATGACACCGGCGAGGATGACGAGCAATGAGCGGTACGTTCAAGTACAAAGGCCGAGACCGCAATGGTGTCAGCGTTACCGGTGAACTACAGGGCGCCAGTGCCGATGCCATCGCAAGCCAGCTGAGCCGTCGTGGCATCACCCCCACCGCCATCGATATGGCCGCCAGTAACCTGGCGTCCAAAGAAATCAAATTGCCCGCCTGGCTGCGCAACGAAAAAGTCAGCACCGAAGACCTGATCATGTTCGCCCGCCAGATGTACACCATCACCAAAGCGGGCATCCCCCTGATTGTCAGCATTCGCGGACTGGCGGACACGGTACACAATCGCCTGCTGCAAGATGCTCTACACGATATTGTCGAACGGCTGGAAACTGGCACCGAATTATCGGCGGCCATGAGCCAGCACCCCAAAGTGTTCAGTGACCTCATTATCAACCTGGTACGAGTCGGCGAAGACTCCGGCCGAGTGGACGAAGCTTTTTTGCAGCTGAGTGAATACCTGGAACGGGATCAGGAAACCGCCCGCGGTGTTAAAACTGCCCTGCGTTACCCGTCATTTGTACTGTTGGCAATCGCCATTGCCATGGCGGTGGTGAACACCATGGTGATTCCCAAGTTCGCCGATATGTTCAACAAGTTTGGGGCCGAGTTACCCCTACCTACCCAAATCCTTATTGGGATTTCCGATTTTTTTGTCACCTTCTGGCCCTACCTTTTGGTGGCTGCCGTGGGCGGCTTTTTCTGGGTACGCCATTATTTGAACACCGAAAAGGGAGCCCTTAACTGGGGTCAGCGCAAGCTCAAACTACCGGTAGTGGGCGATATCGTTAACCGCGCCACCCTGGCTCGTTATGCGCGCACCTTTGCCATGATGCTGCGCTCTGGGGTGCCACTGCCCAAAGCCCTTGAGCTGTCCGCAAGAGCGTTGGACAACCCGTATCTGGCCGCCAAAGTGCGTGATATTCGCTCCAGCATCGAGCGCGGTGACAACCTCTATCGCACCCATATGGCCAGCGGCATGTTTACCCCACTGGTGCTGCAAATGATTTCTGTGGGCGAGGCCAGTGGCCAGGTGGACACGCTGCTTGCAGAAGTGGCGGAGTATTACGAACGAGAAGTGGAATACGACCTGAAAAACCTCAGCGACCGATTAGAACCCATCATTATCGTCATTATGGCGGCCTTTGTTCTGATTCTGGCGCTGGGAATCTTCCTGCCCATGTGGGATATGTTCAGTATTCAGCAAAACTAGCCGATATAGGCTTTGGGGCGAAACTCAGCCCTGAGCCACCGAGTTTTGAACAGTGGTTGTTTACGGAACAAACAACTTCACAAATCAAGGAGTTACATTTGCTTTTAACAGCAAAAATCGATAAAACCCTGCTCAGACCGCATAGGGTTTTATCACAATAATTTTATAAAACAGAGATCCAAATCGGAGACACACTATGAACCGTCAAGCGGGTTTTACCCTGATCGAACTGATCGCCGTTATTGTTATTTTGGGGATTTTGGCAGCGGTTGCTGTACCAAGATTTGTAAATTTGCAAGACTCTGCAAGGCAGGCCGCTGTTGAAGGGGCAGCTGCTGCACTAGCCGGGGCATCTTCTCTGAATAACGCAGCAAACCTAGTTGCTGATGCAGGTATTGCAGGAGCGACAGCACCTACTGCAGTAACTAACTGTACTGGCGTAGCAGCATTACTAGATGGTGGCCTTGATGCTCAATTCACAATCACAGCCGCTGCAATCCCAGGTCCACAAGGAAACTCTATTGACTGTACGGTTTCAGATGCAAATGATGCAGCTCGATCTGCTACTTTCCGTGCACATAATGTAACCAATCCATAATTTTTAAAGATGGTATTTTGTGGCAAATGGGTCGAGATCGTGGTTTTTCCCTCGTTGAACTAATTACTGTCCTAGCCATACTTGGAGTGGTTTCTGCAGTTGTGGCAAGCCGCTTTGCAAATACTTCTTCTTTTAATGTACTTACGGCCCGCGACAATATTGTCGCGGGTTTGTTTTATGCTCAACAAGTAGCTATTGCACGAGGCAACAGCGCCACCATTGAATTTATTGCCAATGGCAACAGCGTTACTGTGGAAGAAGACGGCGTTACGCTAGACTCCGCCAACTATCCACTATCGCTGCCCAGCGGCATTACCATCACCCCCAACGCCACTCTGGTCTTCGATAAACTAGGGCGCACCAACGCCACCAGCTTCACCCTGAGCGATGGTTCAGGAACCAGTGCCACCATTACTGTGGAGGCCACTGGGTATGCACATTAGATGCTCAACGTTCAACTCCGAAACCGGTTTTACTCTAGTGGAAATGGTGGTGTTTCTGGTGGTTATCTCCATCGGGCTGGGGGCGCTGATCGCGGTGTATAACCAATCTCTGATCAACAGCGTAGACCCGCTGGTGCGAGTCAAAATGCTGGAAATTGCACAGTCTCAATTAGACGAAGTCGCCGCACGCAAATACGACGAAAACACGCCCACCGGCGGCGTGCCCGCCTGCGGCAGTGCCGAAACCGGCGCCCAACCCTGCAGTTTTGGTCTGGACACTGGCGAGAACCTGACCAACGCCGCAAGCCTGGACGACGTGGACGACTTCCACAATTACAGCACTACTGTTTCCGGCTACAACAGCGCCGTCACTGTGAACTTGGCCGGCACCGAGCTGGGTATTGCCAACGGCAACGCCAAACGCATTACCGTCACTGTTACTGCGTCCACCGGCGATACCCTTACTCTATCCAGCTACCGGGTGAATTTTTAATGGCGAGCACCCACACCACTCCCGTAGCCCAGCAATCCGGCTTTACACTGATCGAACTGATCACCGTAATCGTCTTACTGGCCATTATCGCCACCATCGGCAGCAACTTTGTGGTGTCCAGCACCGAGAGTTACCAGCAGGTACAAAGCCGCGCCAAACTGGTAAACAAAAGTCGCCAGGCCATGGAGCGTATGACCCGGCAACTGCGCGGCGCAGTACCCAACAGCATTCAGCTGTTTGCTGCCAACACCTGCATTAAATTCCTGCCTATGGCCAGTGGCGGCTTTTACCAAAACCCCATACCCGACAATGCCAATGGCGCTGCCGCCAGCAGCGCCATTGGCAGCGCCCCTTACCAAGTGGATTTTGGCACCGCTCGTTACGCGATCATCGGCGCTCTTAACGACAACGATATTTACAGCGGCGGGGCCAGTGCCTCCCTGTCCAGCCCACTAACGCAAGGCAGCAGTCAGAGCGGCATTGCACTGTCATCCGATCAAGTTTGGATTCGAAACTCGATTGAGAGACGTTTTTTTCTGGCAGACGATCCCCAGGCGTTTTGTGTGGTTGGCAATGAGCTGCACTTTTTGCAGGGCAACACGTTGGGATGGACGCCTTCAGGAACCGGCAACTTGATGGCACAACAGGTAGCAGGCGGTTTTGCCTTACAGGCAGGCACAGAGTCCCGCAGCACCATCGTGGATATTGACCTGGATTTCACCGAAGGGGGCGAAACCGTCAACCTTCAACAACAAGTGACCATTCGCAATGTGCCTTAATACGATAAGCGGGAGATGCGAGATTGGACGACAGCAAGGCTACCTGATGCCGCTGGCGGCATTTATTCTGGTAGCAATGGCGGTTATGGCCGCAACGCTGATGCGCACCAGTGGGCAAACTGGCATTTCCGTGGCACAGGAGGCCATTACCCTGCAAGCGTTTTACAGCGCCGAAAGTGGTGCCCAGCTGGGCATGAGTAATCTGTACTACGACAGCGCCAACCCACTCAGCCAGGCGGCCATTAACAATCGCTGCGACACCATGAATTTAGCCCCATCATTCAGCGCTGCAGGGCTTTCCAATTGCAGCGCGGCCGTTAGCTGTGGTCGCAACACCAGCGGCACAGCCAGTTTTTACACTATTACCAGCGTGGGCAACTGCGGCAGCGGCGAGGTGAGAGCCACCCGCACTGTAGAAGTATCGGCATTTTTTGAATGATGACAGTCAGAGTAAACAAACAAACCTTCGCCAAGCTATCGCCCAAAAGCATCACCAGGTTATTGCTCACCGTACTCGCGGGCCTCTGCTGCACGATGGCTTTAGCCATCGATATGAAAGTCGATCGGGTGACGATTAACCAGTTGGCTCCGCCCAGTACACCCATTGCCTGGCTACAGGTAAATTTCCAACAAACCTACTCGACAACGCCGGTTGTTATCGTAACCGCCACCACTGAGAATCCGGACCCTGCCACCGCCCGTATCCGAAATGTCACCACCACCGGATTTGAGGTGGGTATTGTAGAACCGCAAGGCGCCGATGGGGCGACCACTGCCACTGTCGTAGACTACTTTGTTGCTGAACTAGGCACTTACACTTTTCCCGGCGGCCAACGAATGGTGGTAGGCACATTAACCACTGCTGGGCAGGTGGGGTCTCGAGTTGGCCAAGCTTGGTCATTTGTTACCTTCCCTAGCTCCGCTTTTAACAACTCTCCCGCAGTGGTTGGCCAGGTACAAACCATCAACAGTCAGCCTGGGCTGGATGCAGGGATTCTCGGTGAGCCCTGGTTGGACGTCGCCATTCGCAACGTCACCGATGACGATATGCAAATTGCCCTTGACCGCTCAAAAACCAATACCGGCACAGTCACCAACGAGACCATCGGCTATATCGCCATGGAATCCGGTGACAGTTTTACATTGGGCGGGGCACAAATACAGGCACTGCTGACACCAACCAACATTGAAGGTGTGGATGATGCAGGCTGTTTTTCCAATAGTTTTGTTACCAGCTTTGCCAATGCTCCCAGAGTTGTTGCCAGTAAAAATACCGCCAACGGTGGGGATTTTGGCTGGATACGGCGTTGCGCCATCAGTGCTAACAGCGTTGGCCTGGTGATGGACGAAGACGAAAGTGATGGTAGCAACCGTTCCCACGGTGCCGATGAATCCGCTGGCGTGCTGGCGTTTGACAGCAATTTTTTTGGCCAGCGCAACGGCCGTGGACTTGAAGGCGGTTCAGTAACAGTTCCCGCAGCCGTATCCAGCACCACCCAGTGGACGCAGGTTAACTTTCCCAATGCATTTAACGATGTTCCCGTTATCTTCACTCTGCCCACCGACGCCAGCGGTGAACCAACCAACGTGCGAGTGCGCAATGCCAGCATTAATGGCTTTGAAATTGCCGGATTTTCGCCGGACGGCTCCAACCCACCCGCCACACAAATGACCGTGGATTACGTGGCGGTTGTGCCGGGAACCCACACCACCACCAGCGGCGATACTTTTGAGGTGGTACAGCGGGATGTGTCGGCACGAGTGGGCCGCAATGATGGCACGGGAGATAGCTTTGCCAGCCAAAACTTTAGTTCTTCTTTTAGCTCTGCGCCGGCGGTGATCACCCAAATTCAAAGTAATAATAACGAGCCTGGGCTTGAGCCAAATCTGGTGTCGTCACCGTGGATGACCGTCGCCATGCGCAACCTCAACAGCAACAGTATGCAGTGGGCTCTGGATCGTGCAGAAACACGCACGGGAACCGTCAACACCAACGAGCGCATCGCCTATTTTGCTGTCAGCAATGGCACCAACGGCCAGCTCACCGCCACAGACAACAACACCGTAGATTTTGAAATGCTGCTCAGCAACGACAGCATTAGAGGCTGGGACAACGGTTGTTTCTCGGTGCCATTTGCGGAGACTTACAGCTCCCCACTGGTGACGGCCAGTCAAAACACCCGAGATGGTGGGGACGGTGGCTGGGTACGTCGCTGCGACCAACAAAGTAACCGGGTTGGACTGGCAGTGGATGAAGATACCTCGTCCGATAGCGAACGAGCGCACACCACCGAGCGGGCCAGTGTGTTTGTTTTTTCCCGCGCGTTTGAAGCAGACTTCAGCGGCCCGTCAGGCCCTGACCATTACAACGTAGCCGCACCGGGGAATACCATTGCCTGCTCGCCATTTACTGTCACGGTAGAGGCTCACGATATTGGTGATACCCCGGTGGATGGCCAGGGGGCAACCGTAACACTGGATACCGGCACCAACCGCGGTACCTGGTCGGGCGCTGGGGTTACAGATAATGGCGACGGCACGGCATCGGTAGCGTTTGCCTCTGGGGCAAGCAGTGTTAATGCCACGTTGCTTTACAGCCAACTCATTGGGGCAACCGAGTCGATCACCATCACCGCCAGCGACGGCAGTATTAACAGCCTTGAGAATGCAGCGGTTACCGTAGCCTTGTCAGGCTTTGAATTTGGTACCGGCAACTTTGCTGCAGGCATCCCCAATCAAGTGGCTGGGGTTAGCGACAACAGTTTGCGACTGCGGGCGGTGAATACTGGCCCAGATGGTAGTTGCGTTCCGTTAAATCCCAATCAAAGCCTTAGTGTTGAATTCAGTTCCAGCTACATAAACCCCACTGCAGGCGCGGGCGTTTCAGCCACCATCGGCGGTCAGTCCATTGCCAGTAGTGCAGCGGTAACCCTGAATTTTGACGGCAATTCCATCGCTGATATTCCCAATTTTAATTACAACGATGTTGGCCGTTTGCAACTGCAGGCCCGCAACAACACTGGTGCAACACCTATTGCCGGTGACAGTAACAGTTTTGTGGTGCGCCCCCACCACTTCGACATCACTGTCAGCGCTAATCCCGGCACCACCACATCAGGCAGTGGCTTTATCGCCGCTGGAGCCACCTTTGCCGCTACCGTCACTGCTCGTACTGGCACCAACGATATTGCCCCTAACTATGGCAATGAAGCTTTACCGGAAAGCGTTGCTGTGAACATCGGCTCACTGGTGATGCCTGTTGGAGGCGACATTGGCAACTTGTCGGGCGGAACTGCCAGCGGCGGCAATGGCACCTTTACAGTCTCAGGATTAAGCTGGGATAACGTCGGCACCATCACTCTGCTGGCAGATGTGGCGGATAACAGTTACTTGGGAGCAGGCCCTGCCAACAACCCACAACCCTCCGGAAATGTGGGGCGCTTCTTTCCAGCCGACTTTGCGTTAACGTCTGACAACACCAACAACGGCTGTGGCAGCTTTACCTACCTGGGCCAACCCAATATCTCCGTCAGCTATAACTTGGAAGCGCGTAACATCTCCGGTGCAACCACCAGCAACTACGCAGCAGACAGTGACGGCGTTACTGCGACAGCCAATTACCCAGTTGCCACTATTAGCCACAATGCACAGCAGGGAGCAGCTAATTTAAGCAACCGCCTGGTGATTGATAGCACCGAATGGGTTAACGGTGTGTACACACTAAATACGCCTGCTGCAGCAATTAATCGGCAGGCCTCCTCAGCGCCCGATGGACCCTTCAGCGCAGTACAACTAAGCCTGGCGGAAAACGACAACGATGCGGATATTTCAGGCAGTAGCGATATTGGTTCACCGCTGAACTTACGTTTTGGCCGCGCCTTTGTCAGTGACACCCACGGCCCGGAAAGCACCCTGCTAAACGTGCCTTTTGGCACTGAGTACTGGGACGGCAACCGCTTTACTGCAAGTCTGACCGATAGCTGCAGTGTTATCGCTGTAGACCAAATTCGATTCAATAATGCCGTCGTCAGCACCAGCCCTCAGGGCGTTGATTTTATCGGCGGAGCCGGAACCGACAGCAACGGTACCTTCTTTTTTGCCACACCTAATGTACAGTCAACCGGCGGCACCTTCGGGCTAATATTTTCGCCTCCCGGGGCCGGCAATACCGGCAACTTCCCAGTGAACATCAACCTGATTAACTATCCCTGGCTGCGCTCCGACTGGAACCAGGATGGCAACTTTAACAACGATACCGGACTGCCCGAAGCCACTATCAGCTTTGGCTCTTATCGTGGCCACGATCGTGTGATTTATTGGCGGGAGCGGTTTGATTGATAACTAGAGACTCTGCCAAGCCTTACCGCAGAGCGCGGCAACTACAGCACAGTTATTACAATATTGCGAACACATTTCCTGTACCGTTGCCGGGGTAAATAATTTATCGCTCAGGCTGTTAAAATCGCTTCAATTTTTAACTGCATGACACTTTAACTCTTTAACTACCTGATAGGGATATCTTATGACGCTATCGCGCGCTCTCACCTGTACTCTTTGCCTAACTGCCAGCTCCGTATCTTTTGCCAACACATTTCAGTACGAAATTTCCGGGTCTTACTCCGAGCTCAGAGAAGAGCAGCTTGTTCCCAACTCGGGCTTTTCCCCACTCCCTTTTTCTAGTTTCGGCCCCATAGAGCTTACAACACAAACCGTCGAAACTGACTCAAAGGGTATAGCTGGCAGCTATTTCTTTAGCCCTGTGGATACATCAAGAGGGCCCTTGGCAGAAGCCGCTTTTTTGGATCGCGCTTCAAGCATTACTCTGAATTACAGTGACGCCAGAAATATCGATACATTGGGCATATCAGGTCTATACATCAACAAAGAACATGGCTGGATTATCGGTGCCAGCTTCTCCCAACAGGATTTGCCGTTCGGGTTCGGCAGCGCAGACCGAAAGAGCTTATCTGTGGGCTACTACGTGGCAACAAATACAACAATTACTCTGGATTGGATAGACAACGACAATCTATTTAGCCTCGCTGACGAAGAGTACATAGCCAGGGTACGGCATTTTGGTGAGTTTATTTCCGGGCTCAATTACTCTGTCAGTGGTTTTTTTGGGACCGCCGATGGCAACAATGTTGATTCAAGTGACACATACGGCATCACCGCGATCGTATACCCGAATCGCCGGCTGAGTTTTGGTGTCGGCTATACCGATGCAGAAATAAAACTGGCAACCTTTTCAAGTGTTATCCCCGACGACTCACTTATCTTCTCTGGTATCGACGTTGCTTTTAACCCTACAGCGCCATTCGATACTGCTACCTTCTCGCCAATACAAATAACAAATCGTATTGAAAATTCCACTTACGGTGTTTTTACACGTTGGTTCTTTAATGAAATGTCGAGCATCACACTGGCCTATGATCGCTCCAATAGAAAATCACGCAGCTTTATTTCAGGAAACACGGAGGGAGTTGGAGTAGGTACGTTAAACAGTTTAAATCCAGAAACTGATGGTGATCTTTGGTCTATCAATGTCAACCTGCGTTTTTAGTAATAACTTCAAAATATATTCAATCACATTGACACAAACCTGGAAGCTGTCGATTCTTCTGAGTTAGATACTTACCAAGATAACAAAGGGCAACCCAAAGGTTGCCCGAACAAAACAGCTTATCACTAAATAGCCATGCCTCGAGCGCTGCTGGTTAGCTTTTTATTTTGGGAGTGATAGACAGCGCAAGTGACGGCTCGATCGTTCATACGCACCCAGCTTTCTCGGGTTGGGTATAAATAATAAAGTTCTAGCAGGGAATCGTTGTAATTTTTGCCGACAAATGCTTCAAACTTTTCCAGGCAACCATCGTTGGCTATTTGCTCTACGGTTTGCGTTGGAAACTCTTGAGATTCAATATCAAACTGATAAAACACTTCGCTATCGTGAGGTTCATTGCACGGCACGCCAACCACTGTTTCAACCTCAGCACCTTTAGGCTCATTAAAGCAGTCACCCACCTTCACTGAAAAAGCATCAACAGAGCCCTCTGCAACGATGTTACCTGCATCATCACGATCCGCCTTATTGAAATGCTTATAAGCAAAGACACCGACAATGACAGCAATCACGATTATTGTTGAACGAGACATATTACATTCCTTATACAGTTATTATCTTTCCAAAAATAGAATGGACTGGAGCTAAGCACTATTTTTTGAATAAGCAAATGGCTACAGCGTCACTGATCGTAATAACCTCTGAGACGCGCTGTCAAACCGGTCAGTAGACATTTCTCAACGCTGGCGCTAATAGTATTTTCTATCCAAAAAAAACAAAGGGCAACCCGAAGGCTGCCCTAAAAAGTACAATTGATGGATTGTGAAAACTATCTTACATCTCGAAAACTATCTCATATCCCCATAGGGATTATTCTGGTCGAATACTACTGGTTGGGCAAAGCCCGGCATCACCATTTTTTCGGACGTAATTTCGATGTCGGCTTCGTTAATAATACCTTCACCAAAACGATAAATCGGTTCTAGCTCGCAGCGGTCCGCCTGCTGTTCGTAATCAGCTGCAGCCGCACGGGTTTGTTCCCGACGTGCTTCGTATTCCGCCCACTGCTCGGCATGGCGCTTTTGCAGCATCTGCTCAGTCACTTGGGGCGACATCACCACACCAGTGGCGTTGTTGCCACCAAAACCCTTCGCATTGATAAATGCCACATCCAGATTGCCGACACCCACATCCATATCTTGCAGAGGAATCGTGAGGTGGTCGTCGTACACGTCGTCCGCCACTTTGTCAGTGGTCTTAACACCAGGTACCAAACCATAGCGGAACACGCCCAAGGTGCTGATCATCTGGTCGCCACTAGCGGGAGCCATGGAGTGTCCCACGTAAGCTTTGACTGCGGCCACCGGCCAGTTTTCGATGCCAAAAGCCTCGGCCACTTCATGGAAGATATGGGATTCAGTCACCCGGTTTTGTGGGGTACTGGAACCATGAGCCTGAACAAAGCTGCGCTCACGTATGGATTCTTCACCGAGAATCGCCTTGGCCGCCGCCACCGCCTTGGCCACCGATACGTAGTTGCCGGCACCAGGGCTGGAAATGGATTTTTTCACACCGTCGGCGTTGACGAATACATCCGGTACGGCGCCGTGAATATCGGCTCCCAATTCCACCGCCAAGGCATCGTCCATCAAAATAATGTACTGGGCAGATTCACCAGCGGTAAACCCACAGTTATCACCAAAGGGACGACTGGTTTTGCGCGGGTCGGGCTTGTCGGTACCGTCGATTTTTGCCAGGCCTTCTTCAGTGGCCAATGCACCCATCATGGTAAAGCCTTCCAGCACCTCCGGGTTCATCGGGGACTCAGAATTGCCCACTACCGCCACACGGCGGCGACCGGAGCGGATGTCATCCACCGCAGAGCGCAGGTTGTAGAGGAAGCTGGCACAGGCGCCGGCAACGGATTCGGTATGGCCGACGCTGCCCAGCACATAGGCATTGAGGAAGTCCGCTGGCATGCTGTTCAGCGCCATAGGAATCTGTTTGGAGCTGGGGCGGCCGCCCTTAAAGCGGTTGGAAATCACCCCACCCCAACCTTCGTCGTGTAACTGCCCCAGTGCACTACTGGCGTAGACGCCAATTTCGTCAGGATGCACGGCGTTGCATACGGTGTCCCAGTCAATGCCCATCGAGCGTACCGTGTCAGACGCGCCGTAGATGGCCAACTGCAAACCGCGGGGCTGGTAGCGAGAGTTGTACAGTTTTGCGGGCTCGAAACCGGTGGGCAAAATGCCCGCAGATTTCACTGGGATACTACGAGTATTGGGCACTAGGCCCTCAGCGGTGCCGCTGATTTCCACTTGCACCTTACCGTCTTCGATATCCACCACACGCCAGTCGGAGGGCAAAACCGGTGGCAAACTGCGGCGCTTAGTAATGAATTTCAGGGCTTCGCCAGTGGCTTCCAACTTGAGCAAGTTATTGCAGGGGACGTTATCCGGGTCGAAGTGACTGTCTTCTTCAATGCGGCGAATCAACGTGCCATCCAGCACCTTTTGACGGTACTCGTGGGCCACTTCTGCCTCGCTCATGGTGCCGCCTTCCGCATCCACATAGTGGTCGTTTTCCCAGCTCACCAGATTCATCAGGCAGGCGAGGCCAGCAATGGTTTTTTCCTGCTCGCTGGCAGGTAGAGAATCCAACACCGTCCGGCGATAGCCCTGGTGAAATGAACTGCGGCCAGCGGCGTTGATGCCGCCAAATGCAACGATTACCGGTAAAGCTGTCATAGCAAACCCCACAATGTAGTCAGCCCATCATTTTGCCCCCGGCTTCGGTTGAATAAAAGGCCGAATTAGACATATATTAGGAAATTCTGGTCATTACACTCAGGTAAGCAGTATGCCAACCCAGGAGCCCTTTAAGGTCGCGGTATTGTTGTGCGACAACCAACTGGCCACCAGTGCCACCATGCCGATGGAAATGCTGCGCAGCGCCCAGGCAGCGGCGCTGCAAAAAAATCGTTATGCGCGCACCATTGAAATGCGCACCTTGAGTGTGGAAGGCAAAGCCGTGGATTCCGCGGCGGGTTTTTTGTTGCAGGCCGATGGACCACTGGATAAGCAACAGTACAATCTGGTGCACATCCCCGGCCAATGGCGCAATCCCCGCCCGGTTCTGCACAAGCACGCGGCGGCGCTGCCCTGGTTACGCGCCCAGGCAGAACGAGGCGCGCTGATTTCCGCCGTCGGCACCGGCGTCTGCTTTCTCGCCGAGGCGGGTCTGCTCGATGACAAGCCCGCCACCACTCACTGGCATTACTTTGACCGCTTCCAGCAGGACTATCCCAACGTTCAATTAAAGCGCCAATATTTTATTACCCAGGCCGGCAACCTGTATTGCGCGGCCAGCGTTAACGCCCTGGGCGAACTCACTGTGCATATGATCCACCGCCTCTACGGAAGCGAAATTGCCACCCATGTGGCACGCCACTTCTTCCACGAAATTCGCAACCTCAACGAACCGGTGGGCTACCTGGCGGATCAGGTGCAATACCACCCGGATGAACAGGTGGCCCAAGCACAGATCTGGCTGCAGGATAACTTTGGCAAGGTCGTGCGCATGACCGAGCTTGCCAGTCAGCTGGGCATGAGCGTGCGTACCTTTAACCGCCGTTTCAAAGCGGCGCTGGGGAAAACCCCGCTCACTTACCTGCAAGAGATCCGCCTGGAGAACGCCCGCGAGCTGCTGCAAAAAGCCAACCTGTCGGTAGCCGAAGTGGCAGCCCGCGTGGGTTATCAGGACACCGGAGCATTCAGCAAGTTATTTACCGCCCATTATCACACCTCCCCCACCCGCTATCGCGAAGTGGTTCGGGCGAAGTTGTTTAAGCCGGAGAAGACGCTGAAGTACTGACAGCTGCGAGCGGCGGGCTGCGAGCAGATCGAGCGAGTCTGTCATCCTGAGCGCAGCGAAGGATCTCATACCGGCCGCAAGTTAAGAGATCCTTCGCTGCGCTCAGGATGACAATTACGTACATTTCTGCTCGCAGCTAACAGCTCGTAGCCCGCCGCTGTAGTTACATTTTTATTTCAAAAATGTGACAACCCCGATAAGCCCTCATATACTCGCGCACAAACCAAGGAGCCATGCTATGTCTAATCCTTTTGCCAGCCTGTTCGGCAAGTCGCCGATTAAGCCTCTGCAGGAACACATGACTGCGGTGGTGGATTGCGCTCAATATCTCGCCGCGTTTCTCGACGCCACCATCGCCGCAGACTGGAAGACCGCGGCCAACCTGCACGAACAGATTGGCAACACCGAGCACCGCGCTGACGAGCTGAAAAAACAGCTGCGCCTGCACCTGCCGAAAAGCCTGTTTATGCCCATGTCTCGCTCCGACCTGCTGGAATTGCTGTCTGTACAGGACAAAGTAGCCAATGCGGCTAAAGACATCTCCGGCATCATGCTGGGCCGCCAGATGGCTATTCCCGAACCTCTGCAGCCGAAGATGAAAGACTTTGTCGGTGCCGCCATCGCGGTAGCACAGCAAGCGCTGAAAGCTATCAATGAGTTGGACGAGTTACTGGAAACCGGTTTTAGCGGTGGCGAAATCGACATTATCGAACAGATGATCGAGCGCCTCGACGAACTGGAAGACACCACCGACGGTCTAGAACGGGAACTGCGCCAAAAGCTGTTTGCTCTGGAAGCTGACCTGCCACCGGTAGAGGTGATGTTTCTCTACCAAACCATTGGCGGTATTGGCGCCATGGCAGACCACGCCGAGCGTGTCGGTGGACGCCTGCAGCTGCTGCTGGCCCGCTAGTACGGGTTCAGTATCAAGCAAACTAATAGTTCGGCACATGGATGTGCCGACGCCGACACAGTCGGCGCGAGGTAAATAGTTACGGCAACCAAAAACAACAAACAAGAGACTCCGCTGTGGACATTCTTAACGAATACAACACCATCCTGCTGATTCTGGTTTGCACCTTTGGCTTCTTCATGGCTTGGGGTGTAGGTGCCAACGACGTGGCCAATGCCATGGGCACGTCGGTGGGTTCAAAAGCCTTGACCATCAAGCAAGCCATTTTGATCGCCATGGTATTCGAGTTTGCCGGAGCCTACCTGGCGGGCGGCGAAGTCACCAAAACCATTCGCAAAGGCTTGATTGATGCGGATGTATTGGCGGGCAGCCCGGAGCTACTGGTGTTTGGCATGATGTCGGCTCTGTTGGCGGCGGGCACCTGGCTGTTGGTGGCTACCGCACGGGGCTGGCCGGTATCCACTACCCACTCCATTATCGGTGCCATTGTCGGTTTTGCTGCGGTGGGTATATCGATGGAAGCGGTAAAATGGGGAAAAGTTGGCAGCGTAGTCGCCAGCTGGGTAGTGGCACCGGTGTTGGCAGGCACTATCTCATTCATTCTGTTCCGCAGTGTGCAAAAGTTGATCCTCACCCAGGAAAATCCGTTTGCCCGCGCCAAGAAATACATTCCCATCTATATGTTTGGTGTTGGCTTTTTAATGGCCATGGTCACCATCCTCAAAGGACTCAAGCACGTTTTTAAAAGCCATGACATCAGCTTTTCATTTGGCGAAGCCGCCCTTTGGGCCACGGTTGTCGGTATCGTGGTTGCATTTATCGGCAAGCTGTTGCTCAACCGGGTACACCGGGATGAGCCCGCCGAACAGGAAAACCGCTTTGCGAGCGTGGAAAAAGTATTTGCGGTGCTGATGATCTTTACCGCCTGCGCCATGGCGTTTGCCCACGGCTCCAACGACGTGGCCAATGCGGTGGGGCCATTGGCAGCAGTGTATTCGGTATTGGACAGCGGTGTTGTCACCACCAGTTCGAAAATGCCTGGCTGGATTTTGTTGCTGGGTGCCAGTGGCATCGTGGTGGGCCTGGCCACACTGGGCTTTAAGGTGATGGCCACCATCGGCAAGAAGATCACTGAGCTCACCCCCAGTCGGGGCTTTGCCGCCGAACTGGGGGCCGCCGGTACTGTGGTGGTTGCCTCCGGCACCGGGCTGCCGGTCTCCACCACTCAAGTGCTGGTTGGCGCGGTGTTGGGCGTGGGTTTGGCTCGAGGTATTGGCGCCCTCAACTTGCGCGCCATCGGCACCATTTTTATGTCTTGGGTGGTTACCCTGCCCGCCGGTGCCGGGCTGGCAATTTTGTTCTTCTTTTTGTTTAAAGGCATTTTTAGTTAACTGCCACCGTGATCCCCGCCTGCGCGGGGATGTCACGGCCTTTAACCCGGTGACGACTACAATGTCATTTGGTTATGATTATCCAATGCCCTACTCACCGATCCCATGCTCCATACACGATCACTTGGAACTGGCTTGCATTGCCGGTGCGCTGCTGCGTATTGACTGCGACAGTGGTGAAACCCTGGAAGCCACTGCCATCACCATTCAGGCACGCAGCGACAAAACCGAATGGCTGCTGTGTCAATTACCTGACAACAAACAACAGGCGATCCGCCTAGATCATATCAAGGGCTTTGAGCCCATAAGCCCCAAAGGGTTATTCCCGCGTATCGAGCTGCCCTGAGGGCGTATTTGGGCGCACCCTGTGGTCGTCGCCATCGGACAGGTCATTAAACACGGTTTCATCCAGCATATCGTTGCGTTTGGCAACAATGGTGCTTACCGCACAATCACCGCCGATATTGACGCAGGTGCGCATCATATCCAGCAGCCGGTCTACCCCCAGAATCATACCGATGGCTTCCGCTGGCAACTCCAGCTGTTGCAGGACAATAGCGAGCATAATCAGCCCCGCAGAAGGCACCGCTGCAGTACCCACCGAGGCCAGGGTGGCGGTCACAATCACCGTCAGATAGGCCACAAAGCTTAGCTCCACCCCGTACACTTGGGCGATAAACACCGTGGCCACCCCCTGCATAATGGCGGTGCCATCCATGTTGATGGTGGCTCCCAGGGGAATGGTGAACGACGCAACCCGGTTATCCACCCCCAGGCGACGCTTTACTACACTCATGGTCACCGGCATGGTGGCGGCGCTGGACGAGGTGCTGAATGCGGTAATCATGGCCGGGCGCACGTTTTTTACGAAGGTCAGTGGATTCAGCCCGGTGAACAGCTTTAACAGCCCCGGGTAGGTAACACAGAAGTGCACCACCAGGGCGACGGCAACCGCCACCATATAGAGCCCCACTTTGACAAACTCCGACCAGCCAAACAGGCTGAACTGTTTCGCTAACAACGCAAACACACCGTAGGGTGCCAGGTGAAGAATCAAGGTAATCATCTTCAGCACGACCTCATTAACGTCCTGGAAGACCACCAATACTCGGTTGCCCGCATCACCGGCCATGGACAGGGCAATGCCCAACAGAATGCAGAACATAATGATCTGCAGCATCTTGCCCTCTGCCATCGCCTGTACCGGGTTGGTGGGGAACATACCCACAATCACGTCTTTCAGGCCAGGGGCATTTTTGGGTTCGAAGGCATCAAATCCCTCTCTGGGCACACCGATACCCGGGTCGATAATATTGGCAATCAACAGCGCAATCGCCACCGCCATGGCAGTGGTGATTAAATACAACCCCAGCGTGCCCCCCGCCAGGCGCCCCATACGAGCGTTGGCACCCATGGCCGCAGAACCACAGGTGAGGGAAAAGAACACCACCGGAATCACCGCCATTTTCAGGCAGGCAATAAAAATCGCGCCCACTGGATCAAACACCAGATCCACCAGAAAAAACTCGTTGGCGTTGGCAATCCAGCCAGCACCAGTTGCCCCATTGATCACACCACCCACCAGCATTCCAGCCAGCATTCCGATCAAAATTCGCGTTGTGAGAGTCATGGGTCAGTCCTTGTTGGTGTTTTAAAAGCCGTCTCTGTCGTTGCGACAATCTTTTTCAGTATGGCAGCTACTTACCCTAAATCGCTACAAAATGTCGCAACAACACACCTTATGGCTCAAAGCTGTCGAACAAATTCCGGCAATGGTGTCAGCGGGCCAGACTGCTGCCAGCCATTGCGCTGTGCCTGTTCTACCAGTGCCGCAATGCGCTCGTCGCCTAGTGGGTGAGTGGCGAGAAAAGTGGCCCAGGCTTCTCTGTCGCCGTGAGCCTGCGCCAGCACTTCAAACAGCTGTTCGCTGCCCCCGGTATGCCCGTAGGTAGCATGCACTGCCAGCAAACCATTTTCATCGGCGGCGTGCTCTTGGTCGCGGCTAAATTTCAGCAGAGTTAAATTGCCGCTAAAACCCACCACCCAACCACTTAGCTGAGTGTCGGAAAAACCGCTCAATGCGGCCAATGCGGTGGTCACCACCACACCGCGCCCAAGGGACATCATCGGATCGCGGTGGCGTACATGGGCAATTTCGTGGGCCATCACCATAGCCAGGGCATTTTCATTGGGCAGTTTTTCCAGCAAGCCTCGATACATCAGCACATGGCCGCCCAGTGTGGCCGCCGCATTCACCGTGCTGTCGTCCACATAGTGAACGGTGATAGTCATGCCTTCAGGGAGCGGCGCGTTGGCCACCAGCTTGTCCGCCAACTGCTGTAAATAGGTTTCGACCTGTAGATGGTTTGGCCCGGATGCCGACGGCGGCAACTGCTGGATCACCTGACTTGCCAACTGCTGCTCCACCGAAAAAGGCACAAACTTCACCAGCCACCCGGCCAGCAAGCTCAACAACAGAACCACCGCCAGAGTGATTGCCCCCACCGTGGCCAGCATCCACGCAAACTCTTTCAGCGGATGCTGTTTCGACACATTAATGCCTTCCGGCACTTGGGGGTTTTGGTATTCCATGAACTACGCCCTAAGCCGACTCCCTGCTTGCCATGGGCTGGCCCAAATTCGGGCTGGCTGTAGCGGTTTTTTGAGGCACCAGGGCAGTGCCATAGGCAAACACTTCCACACTGCCCACCTGCTGTTGCTCGCCTTTGGAGATAGACGCGGTTTCCAACTTGACGTTAAAAATCATCTCTGCGTCCAACTGCCGGGCCTGTTCTTTCATGCGCAGAATGGCTTCGCGCCGAGCCCGCTCTACTAAAGTTTCGTAAGCGCTTACTCGCCCACCAAGCAGTGCCCGCAGCCCCGCCAGCACCTGCTTGAAGTAATCCACCGACACCACCACATTGCCCGATACCAAACGAGCATTGGCCACGGCCATATCCGCTGGAGGGGTTTTGGCGCTAAACGTCAGTGTGCCTGCGTATTGGTGCTCGCGTTTGATAATGGAGCGAAAGTGGCGGCGCTCCGCCAGCCGGCCAAACACATAACCGAGAATCAGCAGCGTGACAAAGCCAATCAGGTTTTCCATGTTCAGCTCCCGCTGCTGGCGTCTTCTACAACTACCGCCGTGCCGTACACAAACAGCTCGGCGGCACCGGCGGCTACCGACGACGTGGAGTAACGCACATTGATCACTGCATTGGCACCGATGGCACTGGCCTGGGCCTCCATACGCTGGGTGGCTTCCTCGCGGGATTCGGTGAGCAAATCCGTATAGCTTTTTAGTTCACCGCCAAACACATTCTTGAAGCCGGCAAGAATGTCTTTGCCCACGTGCTTGGCGCGCACCGTATTGCCCTGCACCATACCCAGGTGCTTGACGATGGTTTTGCCGGGCACGGTTTCGATATTGGTGATAATCAAAGTTCGCTCTCCTGCGTTGTTAATGCCCCGATGATGCAACCTTACAAGAGCTCACGCAACTGTATCCAGCCAGCAATAAGGCCGTTAAAATGCCGCTTTAACTGTGGAATACCTGCGTGTCTACATCCCGATTTTCCAACAAACTGTTCCACCGGGAACCCGCCTGGCGCAGCTATCGGCGGGTGCCTCGGCACAGCATTCCGCAGTCATTGCGGCATTGGCTGCTGGATCAAGGATCGCTCACTGAACGCTTGATCGCCGCCAGTGGCACCCGCTTTCAGGTGCAAGTACTCAACCAGCGCTGGCAACTGCCCCGGTTATCAGAATGCCGCTTGTTGGGCTTACCCAGCCGCCATCACGCTCTGGTGCGAGAAGTGATTCTTCACGGCGCCGACCAGCCCTGGGTATACGCCCGCAGTGTACTGCCCATGGCCACCCTCACCGGCCGCTTGCGGGCCATGCGCCAACTGGATAACCGCCCCTTGGGAGCACTGCTATTCAGTGACCCGACCATGGAGCGCAGCCCCATGGAAATCGCCTGTTTGACCACCGACAATGCGGTTGTGCCCACGCAGCTGGGGAAACTGAATCACCCGGTCTGGGGGCGGCGCTCGGTGTTTCAGCTGGATAACAAACCGCTGATGGTAAGTGAGATATTTTTGCCGGGGTTCCCTGGTTATAAACCAGGCTATGGATATGGAGTTGAGTATCAGACAGAGTTCGAAAACGAATAGCGACGACAGACCCTAAGCTCCCGGCATCAACAGGTCGTCGCTCACTTCTTTGCCTCTGGGTAATGTACTGTGGGCCACAGTTACATCTTCTGCATTAAACGACTCGATATGATCCTTGTTCACCACATAGGAGCGGTGTAAGCGCACAAATTGCGACGGCAGTGATTGTAGAGCTGATTTAATGGTGCCGTAAGCCACCAGCTTTTCGCCACCGTCCAGGTAATAGGTGGTGTAGTTTCCCATACCCTCTATAAAGACAATACGCGCCGGATCTACCAGGTGAGTACGGCGATTGGCTTTTATCTCGATTTTTCGAGGCAATGTTTGCTCAACCTGCTGTTGCATAACAAACAACAACTTGAGCAGGCGAATGGCCCCGACCACCACCACCGTCGTGTTAATTAGCAGAATATTGCGTAACCATTCGGAGAACTGAAAAAACGCGGTGGCTTGACCCAGGTATAACCGGTCGTAAAAAAAGTAATCACAAAACCGGTAGAGCAAACCGGAAGCGGCAAGCAGCAGCAGGTACGCTGCGAAGAATCGCCCAAAGCGCTTCTGCAGCAAGTAGCGGGGGAACAACACATAAATCAACGCGTACGCCGCCAAAATGCGAACCGGCAGCAACACGAACTCCAAGTAAAACGAACCGAAGTAGCCTTTCTCAGGATTGGCCCATATCAAGCTGAACGACAGGTAGTAAAGCAACCAAAACAACACATGGGTGGCAACCCGTGAGCCAAACACATAACCCTGGGCATCAAACCAACGGCTCAAGCGCAGCCCAAAACCTGTCGCGTTCGTCATAGCATCACCGCAATTGGCATAAAAAAACCTGGATTTCGCATAAAAGCCCTCTGTGGCGCAGGGTTCAAGGTTATAACAAGCCCATTGGAGCCTCAACCAACCCCCTGCCCTGGAGAACAAAAATGCCGTTGAAAATCACCGTTTTCATCACTGCCCTGCTGTTAATTCAACCGACATTTAGCCAGCCACCAACTACCGACGAACTGCCTCGACGAGCCAAATGGCAAGCTACCCTGCAACTACAGGACAGCGCTGGTTTATTGGTTAGCAAACTGGAAGCTAGCTCGCCTTTGAAACAAGCTGGGCTGCAAGTAGGCGACCGTATTGTCGCCATTGATGGCAAGGCCATTACCAGCAACCCTCAACGAAACGATATCACCGACGCCTTGGTGGCTGACCGCAATTATCGAATTACCTATCGGCGCGGAGTTGATGCTCATACAGCGGATGTGCGCTTTGCGCCAGTACCTCTGGAAAGCTACCCCAACTTGGCGGTCGCTTACTCCCAGATCACCAGCAATTACGGCATTCGCCAACGTACCATCATCACCCGGCCAGCCAACAAGAAAGGCCGCCAACCGGCTATTTTTGTGGTGCAGGGACTCAGCTGTTCCAGTATTGAAAATACCCCGGGGCGCAAATCCAACTTTATACGCTCACTCACCAACCTGGCTAAACAGTCGGGCATGGTGATGTTGAGAGTCGAAAAGCCTGGGCTGGGTGACAGCGAAGGCGATTGTTCGCAGACCGATTTCTACACTGAATTGGATGGTTACGAAACTGCTTTGCAACAACTACTGTCGCTGCCTTATGTAGATCCCGAGCGAGTGATTGTGTACGGCAGCAGTATGGGCAGCGCGCTGGCACCCTACCTGGCCAATAAATACCAGTTAAACGGCATTATCTCTGACGGCACCTTTTATCGTTCCTGGTTTGAACACATGCTGGAAATCGAGCGACGCATCAAACAGATGCAAGACGTCAGCGAAGCAGACATCAACCAACAAATGGTGCACGCCTATATACCGCTTTACTACGGTATGTTGGTGGAAAAGAAAAGCTACGCACAAATGATTGACGAAAACCCTCTGTTGGCTAAATACAATTACCACTTGCCGGAACACATGTATGGCCGCCCAATGAGTTTCTACCACCAATTACAAGGCTTTAATGTACCGGGGGAATGGGAAAAATTAGCCGCCCCTGCACGCATTCGCTGGGGCACGCTGGACTGGATTATGTCAGAAGCAGATAACCATATGATTGTGGACACACTCAAACGCAACAACCACCAAGATTTTGAATTTTATAAACACCCAGACATGGATCACTGGTACACCATCCATGCGACTGCAAAAGATTCTTTTACGGGCAAGCCCGGCAAGTGGAGCGATAAAATTGGCCAGGTATTGGTAGATTGGGCAAAGGAGTTAAATAAACAATAACTAATGCAGTCTACTGATTAAATTGTGGAGGCAAAGCCATCATTCTTAAACAGCAAAACAGCTAACTGCCCTCTCTGAGTAACAGGCTGTCAGTTAGCTGACTCCTCTTTCATTACAAAGTTGGAATCAGCCTCGCTGGAATACCAGGTCGACAGATATGTTCAGTGTATCTTTGTTGACACAACTCCGCTGCATCTTCATCGCAATACAAATTTTCATGTTCACACCACCTATCCAGCTCGGGCACCTCGTGCTGACAAAAGCAGGGAGCCGCCTTTCCATCTTCCAACATCGATTCCAGAGTCTTCGAACCTAATGAGGCCCTGTAGGAGGGGCTTTTTTCTACTATTTCTATTCGAGCTGGCTCAATCGCAATATCTTTTTTATCGTCAGACAGATTTGCACCGCCTACACCGAGTGCAACACCCAAAACCAGCCCGTAAATAAATTTTTTCATATCCGAAATCTCACATTTAACCTCGTCGTATATTGGTTATCTGGCGCACCATAGAGATTTCACTTGCAGTATGAGGAGAAGTAAATTTGGTTTAGATTACTTGCAATTAACACTGCCAGCAGAAACAGCCAAACAGCTCAGCTATTTGAACCATATCTTTTATCCATTCTTATTACGTCAGTTACTTAAGATTGAAAAATTAACCACCTTACACCACAATGTCCCTTCACCTCTATCGGCATAATAAACCTCTACCTTTTTACCTGACATCAGCGCCGCTAACGCGGTTGAGTAGACAGTTTTATTATTGGTCCACAACTCACAGGTAGTGCCAGTGTTTATCGGATTGGGGCCTACTCTTCCATTTCCATTTAAATGAATCCATACGTTAGTGCTGTTGTCTGTAGTCTCGTATGCTTGGACTCTTGTCACAGTAGCATTAGTGACATTGAGAGTTGAAGCTGAGGATAAAACACTTGTTAGCAAGCCTAAAGTTGCTAGTAATATTGATGTGATTTTCATTTTCATTGTCCTGATATTTTTAGAACGGAACACCCAAAGCAGTTGCAGACATTAGATTACTCAGCTCACAGGGTGATGCTGTATTTACTTGTTGTATTTCAATTAGCTATTACTTGGTAAATGAGGGGATATAAATTATTTTCACCACCACAGCTTACTATTTGTATATTTATAGTTGCCTGTCTAGCCTGGGCCGACATTAACAAGGCGTAGATCTCCGAAAACAACGGATTGTCTTTAGGCAATAGGTAATAACCGGGAGATGGGCAATTGTCAGGGTTTGGCATTGAACCATGTTTAATAAAAACACCATTATTACCAGGAGACGGGTATATCTCTTGGATATTAGCACCACCAGACCAGCCAGCAGCTAAAGCCATATTGCCTACAAAAACAAGCAGCACCGATAAAAGAGTCACTCTAATCTTCAATGTTATTCTCCATCCTTTAAAAACATAAAATTTATATAGCGCAGGCGTGATTTGCCAAATAAGAATTTGGCTCTTATCTGAACTTAACTCATCGAACCGAAAGGAAGATTTTTAGATACCAAATTCCCTTTTGGTGTGTATGAGGTGCCTTAAACGCAATCATAGCGAGGGCCTGGATGTTTTCCAAGCAACCTCAACAACTCATTGCTATTTTTAATATTTCAAATGCTCAAGGCGAGCATATCAGCAAACCTCCTGGAAGCACCTAGGTCTGTGTACTTTCAGGAGGCCTATTTGATAATAAAGCAGAAAGCGAACTCTGATCAGGGAATTACAGCTGAGTATGCAGCCCACACTCTCTGTTCGCCAAACCCTTGGTGGGGTCAAAGTAGCTTTCTACGTTAGGCAGATTGTGTTGCTGCAAGTACTTTTGCATATCGGCTTCTTTCCAGTGCAGCAGCGGCGCCACTTTGGTAACACCGTTAGCGCCTTCGGCAAACACCTCCATGTTCTGGCGAAACGCAGTCTGCTCACTTCTCACTGCGGTTAACCACACATCCGGGCGCTGCTCGGCCATGGCCCGGGCAAAGGGTTCCAGTTTAAAGTGCTCGGTAAAGGTGGCGTGGCGGTCTTCGTCAATATCCGGCACACCACCGTGGGCCAGGTCCCAGCGCCCAGTGGTCATGGTTGGTGTGTACACCTGAATATTCAGATTCAACAGTTCGATCAGCTTATCCGCCGTCCGATACGTGTCGCGGGTGTTATAACCCGAGTCCACCCAAATCACCGGAATATCCGCCTTCACCTGGGTGGCCATGTGCAGTATGACCGCCTCGTAAGGGCCAAAGTTGGTGGACACCAACGGCTTGGCAGAATCCTGCAGGGCGGCTTCAATAATCTGTTGTGGGGTTGCCCCCTGGAGCTGTTGGTTGGCTTGGGCAATATCAATCATGGGGTTACCTTGGTCATTCGGCGCATTCAGAGCACAACCTGTGCGAACGCAATGTATGTATGGGATTTAGGTATGATGGCGTTTTACATGATTTCAAGCCGGGGGAGCCATACTGTTTTTTTATGGCCATAGACCGGAATCGCATTTATTGCCCTTGGCGCAAGCATAAAAATGGTCAATTGCCGTTCGTGCTTTTATGATAGCGGCCAATTCACCACAGCCCCTCACTATGAATCAAACCTTCAAACAACGTCTGCCCCACTTTATGCGCCTGATGCGCTTTGACAAACCCATCGGCACCTTGCTGTTGCTATGGCCCACCCTGTGGGCACTGTGGTTTGCCGCAGGCGGATTCCCCGACTGGCATGTACTGGTGATTTTTGTGCTGGGAGTGACTCTGATGCGGGCAGCGGGCTGTGTGATTAACGATTACGCCGACCGTCACATCGATGGCCACGTTAAACGTACCGAACAGCGCCCCATCCCCAGCGGCCAGGTAGCACCCAAAGAGGCGCTGTTGTTGTTTGCTGGCCTCGCCCTGGTTGCTTTTGTGTTGGTGCTGTTTACCAATGGTTTGACGATTCAACTGTCTTTGGGGGGCGTACTATTGGCGGCTTGCTACCCGTTTATGAAGCGCTACACTCATCTGCCCCAAGTGGTGTTGGGAGCTGCCTTTGCCTGGGCGATTCCCATGGCCTTCGCCGCCCAGACCGGTGCGCTGAGCCCTGCCCTGTGGGCACTGTACGCCGGGGTGGTGATGTGGACAGTGGCTTACGATACCTTTTACGCCATGGTGGATCGCGACGACGATTTAAAGTTAGGGGTGAAATCCACCGCCATTTTGTTTGGCGACCAGGATCGTGTCATTGTGCTGGCCCTGCAAGTACTGTGTATTTTGGCATTGTTGATGACCGGCCAGAATTTTGAGCGGGGCTGGTACTACTACGGCGGTGTTGCCGTGGCAGCCCTGTTGTTCCTCCACCAGCAGCGCATTACCAGTGGCCGTGATCGAGATGCCTGCTTCCAGGCCTTTTTAAACAACAACTGGGTCGGCGTTGCGGTATTTGTGGGGCTGGTTCTGGACTACCAACTGTAAGGCCAGCTTGCAAATACGGATTCCGCCCCCATATGGTCATTTCACGGCGCGTTCAGTACTTTTTGTCCGCGCCCTCTAATCTTTTCATGACAGTTTTTCCAAGCAGGGCTTTTTATGTCTATTCAAGCGGACTCCGTGGTTTCCATTCACTACACACTCACCGACGATGACGGTGTGCAACTGGACTCATCCCAAGGCGGCGAACCGCTGGTGTATTTACAAGGCGCTGGAAATATCATCCCCGGCTTGGAAAACGCCCTGTTGGGCAAAGCGATTGGTGACGAACTAAAAGTGTCTGTAGCCCCGGCGGAAGCCTACGGCGAATACCAGGACGGTCTGGTGCAATCGGTACCCCGCAATCTGTTTGGCGACGACCAAGAAGTTCAAGCTGGCATGCGCTTTCAGGCGCAAACCGACAATGGGCCCATGTCTGTAGTGATTACCGATGTCAGTGACGACAGCGTGAGTGTTGACGCCAATCACCCACTGGCGGGCAAAACCCTGCATTTTGATGTCACCGTTGCTGAATTGCGTGACGCCACCGAAGAAGAGCTGGCTCACGGCCACCCCCACGTGGGCGGCAGCTGCGAGAGCTGATTTAAGTTAGCTCACTTCCAACGTAACCTGGTTCACACACATTAACACCCAGGCCATACCATGGCGAAAACGCCCCACCCTTTGTAATATTGCTGTCACAGTGCCGTCATCTAATAGCGCTGTACAAAATGACCAAGGGTGGACTTATGCAACCAGCAACCATTCTCGTGGTGGACGACGAAGCGCCCATCCGCGACATGATTGTCATGGCACTGGAAGTAGCGGGCTACAACTGCCTGCAGGCCTCCAATGCCCAGGACGCACACGGCCTGATTATCGATGAATGCCCCGACCTGGTACTGCTGGACTGGATGATGCCCGGCACCAGCGGCATTGAGCTGGTGCGGCGCCTCAAACGCCAGGAGCTTACCGCCAAATTGCCGGTGATCATGCTCACCGCCAAATCCGATGAAGACAACAAGATCCAGGGCTTTGACTCCGGTGCGGACGACTACGTCACCAAGCCGTTCTCACCCCGGGAATTGATTGCTCGCATCAAGGCATTGCTGCGTCGCACCGGCCCCGGTGCACCAGAAGAGCCTATTTCTATCGAAGGTCTGTTGTTCGACCCCATCAGTCATCGGGTTAGCATTAACGACACACCGGTTTCCATGGGCCCCACCGAATACCGCCTACTGGAGTTCTTTCTCACTCATCAGGAGCGGGTATACAGCCGTGACCAGATTCTCGACCACGTGTGGGGCGGCAATGTGTACATGGAAGAGCGCACTGTAGACGTCCATATTCGTCGCCTGCGCAAGGCCCTTGGTATTGATGGCCACGACCGTTTCATTCAAACTGTGCGCGGCGCTGGCTACCGTTTTTCCACCAAGGTGGCCGAACAAAGTTAAAGGATTGTAGGGCACCTCTAAAACTAATGTATTTTTAGAGGTGCCCTGTATATTGCCCTCGTAACCTCTGCCCCTGGGGAGCCCCCACTTGAAGCGAAGCTTCCACACCGAGATTCAGCGCGTTGTTTTGCTGCTCAGTGGCCTGCTGCTGTTCGGCTACTTTAACGGTCATATGCTGGCCACCCTGCTCGCAGGGTGCCTGGGCTATATTGCCTGGGGCTTTTACAAGTTTCAGCAAATTTACCGCTGGCTCGACGGCGGTGCTCGCGGCCTGCCCCCGGATGCCACTGGCGTTTGGGGAGATATGTCCGATTACCTCTACCGCCTGCAAAAGCGGGTTATGCGCAGCCAGCACAACCTCAAGTCCCTGACCATTCGTATTCAAAAGATCACCGACGCACTCAGCGACGGCATATTAATTTTGGATCGAAACCGGTCTTTGGAGTGGTGGAACCCCAGTGCGGAGTTATTGCTATCACTGGAAACCGACGACCGTCACCAGTCCATTGTCAATCTGGTGCGCGACCCCCGCTTTGTGGAATTTATTCAGCAGCATGAGTTTAAGGATTCCCTGGAGATTCGCGCCCCCGGCAGTATCTCGCGAATTTTGGCTTGCAGTGCCGCCGCCTTTGGCGACGACGAAGTGGTGCTGGTGGTGCGCGACATCACCCGCCTGCGCAACCTGGAAGAAATGCGCAAAGAGTTTGTCGGCAACGTTTCCCACGAACTGCGCACCCCGCTAACCGTGATTTCCGGCTACCTGGAAAACCTGGGCGCAATGACCGATATGCTGCCTAAACCAGTCACCAGAGCCATGGGCCAGATGAAGCAGCAAACCGACCGCATGAGCAGTTTGGCAGACGACCTGGTGATGTTGTCGAAGCTGGAGTCTCTGGAAAAGCACGCGGGCAAAAAGAAGGTGCCACTGGAACCGCTGTTGCAACAAGTCGTTACCGATGCCAACGCCCTCAGCGAAGGCAAGCACCAGATTACCTTACAGGGAGATATCAGCCTGTCTCTGCGGGGTAAGCAGTCGCAAATTCAGAGCGCGATTTCCAACCTGGTGTTTAACGCGGTGCGCCACAACCCACAGGGTTGTGACATCAATATCAACGCGGTAAACAATGGTGCCAGCTTTCATATCGATATCAGCGATACCGGCATGGGTATCGACCCCTCTCACCTGCCAAGACTCACCGAACGCTTTTATCGAGTAGACGCCAGCCGCACCTCCAACTCCGGGGGGACTGGTTTGGGCCTGGCCATTGTTAAACACGTAATGCTGCGCCACGAAGGCTCACTGGAAATAGAAAGTACGCTGGGCAAGGGCTCGGTATTTAGCTGTCGCTTCCCGAAAAGTCGGGTTGTGGAGTAAATTAGCGCTCACCGTCATAACCGCCTGTGCGGGTATGACGGTGAGAGCGCAGAATTACCCGTCCCCGTTCTGAAAATACTCTTGGGTGCCATGGCTACTGATGGCTTGTGAAATGCGACGCAAGGCTACTGCATAAGCGGCGTTGCGCAGTGGCACCCCCTCTTCCTTGTGCACTTGCCACATGCGGTCAAAGGCTTCGGTCAGTGTACCGTGCAAACGCTCCCGCACCTGCTCCAACGGCCACGCCCAACCCTGGCGGTTTTGAACCCACTCAAAGTAACTCACTACCACGCCACCGGCGTTGGCCAGTACGTCGGGCAGCACCTGTATGCCTTTATCCTCAAGTATCTTGTCGGCGTCGCTTTCGATAGGGCCGTTGGCCACTTCCACAATCACCGGCGCTTTGATGCGGCTGGCGTTGTCTGCGGTAATCACCCCTTCCAAAGCCGAGGGAACCAACAGGTCAACGTCCAGCTCCAGCAGCGCTTCGTTGCTGATGCGCTGGTGCTCTTGCAAGGTACACACCGAGCCTTCGCAGTAAACGGCTTCCAGCTTGCGCTGCCGCTGCTTATGTTGATACAGGCTTTCAACATCAAAACCGTGCTCAGAATAAATCGCACCCTGGGAGTCACTGACCGCAACGATGCGATAGCCAGTCTGATGCAGCAAGCGAGCCACATGATAACCGGCGTTACCAAAGCCCTGTACTGCGACGCGAATATCAGCGGGGTTCCAGCTCAGTTTTTCCGCGAGCTGTTGAGTAACGATAAAAGCACCGCGCCCGGTGGCTTCATCACGGCCGAGGCTACCACCCAGCTCAATGGGTTTACCGGTAATCACGCCCGGTGCCTTTTCCCGCTGAATACGTTCGTATTCATCCGCCATCCAGCCCATGATGCGGGCATTGGTGTACACATCTGGAGCCGGAATATCCCGGCTCGGCCCGACCACGTCTACCATGGCGCGCATGTAGCTGCGGGACAGGCGTTCGAGCTCCATGGGCGACAGAGATTTGGGGTCTACCGTTACACCGCCTTTACCACCACCATAAGGGATATTGGCCAGTGAACACTTGATGGTCATCCACAGCGCCAGCGCCTGCACTTCTTCCACGGTCACACCGGGGTGATAGCGAATGCCGCCCTTGGTTGGGCCCAGCGCTGAGTTGAAACGGCAGCGGTGGCCTACAAAGACTTCTGTGCGACCGTTGTCCATGCGCACTGGGAGTGCGGCGGTAACGGTTTGTTCCGGGTAGTTCAGGGTTTGCAGAACTTCCAGGTCGATGCCTGCTTCCAGGCCCAGGCGATTGAGGCGGGCCACTGCATCAGTGAATACGTCCATCGAGCTACTCTCTCCATAACGGTTGTTATTGTCGGCGCACCAGTGTATATCCTCTGGCTCAGCGCACCAATAGCAAGAGTGACCTTTTGTGGACGTGGATTTCTGCACCAGTATCAACGGTATATCTGCAGACTGTTGGAACCACCTGTTGGGGTGCGACTACCCGTTTTTGCAACACCGGTTTCTCGCCGCCCTGGAGAACAGCGGCAGTGTCTGCGAAGACACCGGGTGGCAGCCACGCCACCTGCTGTTACGGGACAACAACACCCCTGTGGCCGCCTTGCCGCTGTATGAAAAACACCACTCTTGGGGGGAGTACGTGTTCGACTGGAGTTGGGCCGACGCCTATCAGCGCCTGCAACTGCCCTACTACCCCAAGCTGCTGAGTGCAGTACCGTTTACCCCCGCCACCGGCCCCCGACTGTTAATGGCACCAGGTTGCGATACCAACACCATTATCGAAAACATGGGCGCGGCCATTCGTGACGTTGCTGAACAACAGGAACACTCTGGCTTTCACTTGTTGTTCCCAAACCCTGAGCAAGACCAGCAACTACGAAATCTGGATTTTTTACAGCGTCGAACCGGCACCCAGTTCCATTGGCTGAACCGCGGTTATCGGTGTTTTGATGATTTTCTCAGTGGGTTTAAGGCCCGCAAACGCAAAACCGTACAGGCCGAACGGCGCAAAGTTGCTGAACATAAACTGGTGCTGGAGCGACTGACCGGCGAGCAGCTAAACCACTCTCTGTGGGATCAATTTTACCCGCTGTATCATCGCACTTATTTAAAACGCAGCGGCGGTACCGGCTATCTAAACCGGGACTTTTTTGAACGCATTGGCAACACCATGGCGGAACAAATTATGGTGGCCACCGCGCGGGATGCCGACGGTTCGTTAGTAGCAGCCGCATTATTCTTTCACGATCAAAACACATTGTACGGCCGCTATTGGGGCACCGCCATGGAGCTGGACGGTTTACACTTCGAGCTTTGTTACTATCAGGGCATTGAATACGCCATCGAAAAGGGGCTGCAACGATTTGATGCCGGCGCCCAAGGAGAACACAAAATACGCCGCGGTTTTGAGCCTGTGGAAACCTGCTCTTATCACTGGCTAGCTGACGAGCGTTTTAATCACGCGATTGCGGATTTTCTGGCACAAGAAACCGCGATGAACACGCGTTATATGGAAGATGCGGGGCAGTATTTGCCTTATAAAAAAATAGAATGGTGAGCCAGTTTTTCGCTGACTCACCTTGCAGTGTCAAATAAATACTCGTCAAGCACCACTCATTCTTGAATGGATTCATCAATGGCTTCATTGATTTTGTATTGCAGGTAAAGCCCACCAAAAAAGAACGTCATAATGCCATTAAGTTTTCGAGCAAGAATATTTTCCAGTCGACTACGAATACCGAAAATCACCAGTAGCCACAGCACGAA
Organism: bacterium SCSIO 12696; assembly: GCA_024397955.1. NCBI lineage: Bacteria > bacterium SCSIO 12696. Next base: position 2,137,637 of record CP073744.1, on the reverse strand, counting down.
GTAAGCCAGATTGAGAATAGCCTCTAGAATAAGACCGGACTCATCAACGAATTCAGTGATAAAGCCCGACAAGAAGGTAGCAATCACGATTGCGACAAATCCATTGAGCAGGCCTGCAGATATTTTTTCACCATGGAATTGGTTAATCACCTGTGCCCGGTTATACATCCAATAAATATAATAAATACCCAACGTAATAATACCTAAACCAAAAACACCCCAAGCGCTAATGCGTTTAAAGTTCATAGCCCCCGCTTTTGCATTGGTATTCAGCACCTCAGAACCGGGGGTCTTGTATGGGTTTGCAGTTGTGTGTTCCATGAACGCATCCTTGTTAATTATTGAAGGCGCCATACTATCTTCAATGGCAAATATTTCAAGAGCAACGCCACCATGGGCAATTAATGCTTTTGCAAAAACCGCACGTTGAAGTACTAAAATCTACTACCCGGCTGTTTTAAAAACTCAACTTCTTCTGCCGTTGACTCACGACCTAATAATTTATTTCGATGAGGATAACGGCCGAAGCGTTCAATAATTACTCGGTGTTTTTCCGCAAATTCAACAAACCCGGCAAACAATTTTTGATCGGTTTCTGGCACTTCACTGTGGAGTCGTTCGAAGGCCGTCACCGATAAGTTTTGCATGTCCATGGACTCTGCGTGCTCCAAGGGCATGTAGAAAAACACACGCTGGATCGGGCTGAGTTTTTTATCAACACCACGGTCAATCCCTTCAATGCATAATGCCAGTGCCAAACCATCTTGGGAGAAAGATTGGCCACTATCGCGGTACATATTGCGCGAGAATTGGTCGAGTACAACAATGGCCGCCAGCCGGCCCTGTGGGCTTTCCAGCCATTGCGGTTGCTGGCCGTCAACAAGGGCCTGCAAGTCTCCTTCAAACTGGCGTTTAATCTGGCAATCCACTTCCGGATTTTTACCCCACCAAAGCGATGATTGGCGACTGGCAATTTCTGCATCAGCGCCATCACCAAACCAAAAGTCCAATACCTGTTGATAATCTGTTGCCATCTCAGCTCCGATATTTTTCCATTTCAGATTCCATACCCCGCAAACCCTGTAAGCCACCACTGTGCAACACCACAACCTTTGAGGCCGGCGGAAAGTAATCGGCATCAATCAGATGGAATAATCCATAAAGCATTTTACCGGTGTAAAGTGGCTCAAGTGGGATACTGCTATGAGAGTGCCATTGATCCATAAACGCCACCAGCTGCTGACTGAGTTTACCGAAACCACCACAATCATAGCCCTCAATAATGCGCCATGGCTTTTGAAGACAGTGTTCAGGCAACCAGCTGCGAATATCGCTTTGTAGCTTATGGTTGTTTTTGATCACAGAAAAACCCAGAACGGTTGCCCGACCCTTAACCCCTGCAATTAGCCCCGCCATGGTGGCACCGGTGCCACAGGCGACACAGAGGTAATCCATCCCCGGTGTTTGGGCCACAATTTCTGCACCCAGCTCGGCACAACCACGAACCGCTAATTGACCAGCACCGCCTTCAGGAATCAGGTAGCCATTGGTGACCGACGCCATCAGCTCCTGACAAAAATCATCCTCATAGCGGCGACGATAATCTCCGTAACTCAGCGGCCTCAAATCCATTCCCCAGCTCTGGGCGTCTTTCAACATGGCATTGAGTGGCTGAGGCAAGGGGCCACGAATAAAGCCGATAGTATTTAATCCCTGTTGTTTTCCCGCATAGGCCAGGGCATGAAGATGGTTCGACCAGGCACCGCCAAAACTGGCAACGGCGGAAAAACCCTCCCGCTTTGCGTAGTCCAGGTTGTACTTCAGCTTGTGAAATTTATTGCCAGAAATTTGTGGGTGGCGAAGGTCTTCGCGTTTGATAATCAGTTGGATATCTTTCTCAGCCAGCACGCCAACCCTAACACGCTCTATTGGCGTCGCTAGCCCCAACTCCGAACAAGGCAAATTAGTCACCAGTACCTATGCCGTACTTACGCATGTACTCAAGCAGCTGCCTGGCATCACCACATTCATTCGCCAAACCATGTGTTACACCCCTTTGATCCTCTGAGCTTTTATGCTGGCCCAACTTTTCCTTGGCTTGAATATCGTCGACAACAATTTTAAAACCAACGATACCATTCAATAATTTATTTTTATGCTCGTCTGAAATAACTTCAGCAGACAAACCCGGATCGTATTTTTGAATCAATTGATCCAGGCGTTTAAGAGTTTCGTCTCCATCTGTTAGATGCACCGTACCCTGTACATGAACAGCCGCATAGTTCCAGGTAGGCACGGCGGGCTTATTCGCGTACCAAGATGGCGATATATAAGCGTGCGGCCCATGAAAAACTGCTAACACCCGAGTTTGAGCAATTTGTTTTATTTGTGTATTGGCTTTGGAAAAGTGCCCGTACAGCACTGGGATACCATCACTCTGAAACTTCAATAGGAGAGGGAGGTGGGAAGCGTCAAGATTTCCGGAAATCACTGTGGCAAAACTGTAGTTATCGATAAAACTATAAATTTTATCGGCTTCTTTCATCCTCCATTTATCGGGGACATACATAAATTATTTCTTTTCCCAAACCAACAACCGATTATTTGCCGGCATTTCATAGTCATCCAACAACGACATGCTCTGCTCCTTCGCCAGCTTTTCAACCGCTTCAAAATCGCGAATTGCCCGGTGAGATGCCGTCTCTTTTAACCAGACATCAAAACTGGCATTGCTGTCGCTGGTGTATTGGCCATTGTAATTAAACGGCCCGTAAATACAGAAGCGGCCACCAGGCGACAATACCTTACCCACATGAACAAATAGATTCTGCACACTTTGCCAAGACATAATATGCAAGGTATTGGCAGTAAACACGCCATCGACAGCGTCTAAATTCCACTCCGGCATATCGACATCCAGCAATAAAGGGCGCTGCAAATTAGCGCATGGAAAATCATCAATCCACTGGTTAATGCCAATGTGATTTTCCGGCAAGTCACTGGTTTGCCAGTGCAGGTGAGGAAGCTCCGGAGCAAAATGAACCGCATGCTGGCCGGTGCCACTACCCACTTCCAGTACTCGCTTGCTGTGCGCAAGCGCCTTTTTCAGAATTGCAAGAACTGGCCTTTTGTTATTTTCGCAGGCTTGGGAATACGGCTTTTCCATGATGCGAACTCATCCCTCACTGTTCATCTCTAAGGAATACCCAGTTATTTCCTGTTGATTGCTCTTCGCTGTAATAGTAGCCATCGCTGTCAAAGTTTTTAATATCTTCGGGATTCTTGAGGCGACTTTTAATGATATAGGCACTCATCAAACCTCGAGCTTTTTTGGCGTAAAAGCTAATCATTTTGTACTGACCATTTTTAAAATCCTTAAACGCCGGGGTAATAATTTCCGCATTCAAGGCCTTCGGCTGTACCGCTTTAAAGTACTCATTGGAGGCCAGATTAATCAGTACCGGTTTTTTGTCACTGGCCAGCTCAACATTCAAAGCCTCGGTAATGGTATCGCCCCAAAACTCATAGAGATTTTTACCGCCTTTGTTGGCAAATTTGGTACCCATTTCCAGCCGATAAGGCTGAATCAGGTCCAGCGGCTTTAACAGGCCGTAAAGGCCAGAGAGAATGCGTAAATGTTTCTGCGCCCAATTAAAGTCGTGCTGAGTAAAGCTCTCCGCATCCAGGCCGGTGTATACATCCCCCTTAAACGCCAACAATGCCTGCTTGGCATTTTTTTCCGTAAAAGGGCGCTTCCAGCTTTGAAAACGGTCGTAGTTGAGCTGGCCGATCTTATCGCTCACCTTCATCAACGCACTGATGTCCTGGGGTGCCAACTGGCGTAGCTCACCGATCAATTTGGCAGAATTAGCCAGAAACTCCGCTTGGCTGTGCCTGTTGGCTTTGGGGGGCGTGTCAAAATCCAGGGTTTTCGCAGGGGAAATAATTATGTGCATATTTTTACCTTTGGCGGCTGTTCAGGCGCTAAAATTAACAACGATTATACGGCCAAACTGACCGAAAAGGATGATTGCCATGTCTCTACGTCGCCCCCTATTGCTTGTACTGCTGTCAGCGCTGTTTGCCAGCGGCTGCGCAGTAAACCCGGTTACCGGCAAAAAGGAACTGTCGCTACTATCTACCCAACAGGAGGTTCAGATTGGCCAACAGCAATATCGCCCGCAAGTGCAGTCTCAGGGAGGGAGTTACTATGTGGACAACGAGCTGCAGTTTTATATCAACAATGTGGGCCAAAAGCTGGCCAAAGTCAGCGATCGCCCCGATTTGCCCTACGAATTCACCGTACTCAACAGCTCTGTACCCAACGCCTGGGCCCTGCCCGGCGGCAAGATCGCCATCAACCGCGGTTTGTTGGTGTATCTGGAAGATGAAGCCCAGCTGGCGGCGGTGCTGAGCCACGAAATTGTTCACGCCGCCGCCCGCCACACTGCAGCGCGCCTTAGCCAGCAGCAATTGCTGGGAGCAGGGTTAGCGGTAGCCGGCGGTTTTGCCAAAGACACCCAATACGAAGGCGCATTAGCCCAGTGGGGTGGACTGGGCGCCTCTGCGTTGATGGCCCGCTACGGGCGTGACGACGAGCTGGAATCCGACCAGTACGGCATGCTGTATATGAAACGGGCGGGCTACGACCCCCAGGGGGCGGTGGAGTTACAGCAGGTGTTTGTGCGCCTTTCCCAGGGGCGACGCAGCGACCCGATCTCCGCCCTGTTTGCCAGCCATCCGCCATCCCAACAGCGAGTCGCTGCTAATAAAAGTCATGTGGCGCAATTGGGCAGCGGCGGCACTCGCAATCGCAGCGGTTACCAACGGGCCATCGCCCAACTCAAGAAGGACGCCCCGGCCTACCAGGCAGCAGAAGAGGCACAGCAGTTATTGGCCGCCCAAAAACCTCAAGAGGCCCTGAAAAAGCTGGACCGGGCAGTGGCCTTGCAGCCAGGAGAAAGTAGCTTTTGGGAACTGCGTGGCGTTGCCTGGGAGATGCAAAACAACTTGGCCAATGCGGAAAAGTCCTACACCACCGCCATTGGCAAGAACCCTGCTTATTTCAAACCCCACGCACTCCGCGGTTTGGTGCGTCTGCAACAAAACCAATTAAATTCGGCGGAACAGGATTTATTGGCCAGCTATCGGATTCTGCCAACCTTGCCTACCAGCTATTACCTGGGTGAGTTGGCGTTTCAGCGCAGAGACTATCAGCGGGCGCAAAAGTACTTCCAGGAAGCGGCTCGAGGCAGTGGTGATCTGGCGCAAAAAGCCCAACAGCGTATGGCGGAAATGCAACCGCAAGGCCAAACTCAACCCTGAGAACCTGTTCAGCTTCGATTCAGATTAACCGATATACACTGCACCAATACCTGACCACAGGCCCCGAATAACAACAAGACCGGTGCAGAACAATGTCCAGATTACTTGCCCTTTTGTGCGCAGCCGCCGTTTGCGGTGGTTGCGCTTTTAACAACGCCATCAACCGGGGCGACCAACAATTCACCGGCGGCAACTACGAGCGCGCTGTAGAAGCCTACCAGCAGGCGCTCATCACCAAGCCCGACTCGGTAAAAGCCCAGCAAAAGCTGGCCATTGCACAACAGCAGCTGGATATCTGGAGCGATCAGATTGCCGCTGCTGCCAGCCGCAGCGAACAGAGCCAACTGTCTGGTCTGGCCGCCGTGCTCTACCAAAAGCAGTCGCAATTACGAGGGGACAGTGCGGCAGCAACACGAGCCGCAAAACTGCGACGGAAACTCACACAGGCTTACGCACCTCAGGTATTCGTAACAGGCGACGCCGAGTTGATCAGTACCACTGAGCAACCTACTCAAACTTACCGTTCAGGCGAGGCCAACCATATTCCACTGAAAGTCACCGCAGGCCAGCCTGTGTTTGATGTGCAAGAGTTTGAAGCCACCGGCAGTTACGAGTACGTCAGCGGCACCATTACCCGCAGCAATCCGGAATACCTGGTCATTGAGGACGATTTACAATCACTCCATTACCAGCTGGAGCAATTGCGAGAACAGGAGCACTACCAACAGTCAGGCATTGGTAAGCAGGAACACCGGCTGGCGAAACGCAAAGGTGCTCTTGATGAGCAACGCCGCTTACTGTCAGCATCGACACCGGGCACTACTGAGCACACAGACATTCAACAACGCATCAGTGAACTGAAACAACGTGTGCGCCAAAGCAAAGACCAACTGGCGTCACTGCAAAGCGACCTCAAGGATACTCTGCACCAATTACAGAAGTGCGAACGCGACTACCACCACCTCGAAGACGAATTGGCCGCCACTCCCGTTGAAATTATCGAAGACGTTTACGCTACCTACACCTACCCGGTGCTGGAAGTGGTGCAGACGGCGACACTGGAACTGAGTTTTACCCAAGGCAATGAACAGCAAAATGCCACTGTTACCTATCGTTACGACGATCAGGTCTTTACCGGCGACTCGCGGATCGGCTTGAACGACAACCCCAGAGACCCGTTAAGCCGGGCAGAGCTGAGACAATCTGTACTGGCCAAGGGCGCTGAGCGAGTGGCGCAACAGGCCGCGCTGATTGGTGATGACTATCGGCAACAATTACTGGATCAGGCTTTTCAGCAACCGGACCAACAAGGCAAGTTAGACCGGCTGATCCGTTATGCGCTTAGCAGTGACCAGCCCATGAGTCCGGACACTTATCATTTGACTAACCAGCTGCTGCGCACAGAGTTCGGCACCGGTGGAAATCTGGATGTTTATCAATTACTGAAAAAATAAAAAAACGCCTTGCTACACAAAATAGCAAGGCGTTTTTATACCACTTGGGGAAAACTCAGCTTTACGCTTCGTCCAAGTGCCCGTGGCGAATGTCTTTACCTTTCACCAGGTAAACCACCTGCTCACAGATATTTTTGGCGTGGTCACCAACACGCTCCAGTGCACGCAGAGTCCACATAATGTTCATCACCCGGGTAATGCTGCGAGGGTCTTCCATCATGTAAGTCACCAGCTCACGCAGGGCGCTCTTGTAGTCCATATCCACTTGGTCATCATCACCAAGGGTTTTTAACGCTGCTTCCACATCGTAGCGAGCAAAGGCATTCAGCGAGCTGTTGAGCATGTCACACACGCTGTTGGCGATATGGCGAATTTCCAGATAACCGCGAGGCGCCGTACCCTGCTCACTCAGGTTAATGGCCATTTTGGCAACGCGAACCGCTTCGTCACCAATGCGCTCCAGGTCGTGTACGGTTTTGCTCACCGCAATCACCATGCGCAGGTCACTGGCAGCCGGTTGGCGGCGTGCGATCAACAGGGTGCAAGCTTCGTCGATTTCCATTTCGGTTTCATCGATGTCCACTTCCTGCTCAATAACTCGCTCCGCCAGAGAGGAGTCGGCGTGCTCTACCGCCTGTACCGCATCCAGCAGCTGCTGATGAACCGAGCCACCCATTTCCAGCATACGGGTTTTTACCTGCTCAAGTTCGTCGTTAAATTCCTGAGAAATATGTTGGTCAAATTGCATACTAGCCATGTTGTTATACTCCTTTCCTTATCCGAAACGGCCGGTAATGTAAGCTTCGGTGAGCTCATGCTCCGGCGAGGTAAACACTTTCTGGGTGTCATTCACTTCTACCAGGTGCCCCAGGTGGAAGTAAGCGGTGCGCTGGGAAACCCGCGCCGCCTGTTGCATCGAGTGAGTCACAATGGCGATGGTGTAATTTTCGCGCAGCTCGGCAATCAGTTCTTCGATGCGAGCGGTTGCAATGGGGTCCAAAGCAGAACAGGGCTCATCCATCAAAATCACTTCCGGGCTTACCGCAATGGCGCGAGCAATACACAGGCGCTGTTGCTGACCACCGGAGAGGCCGGTACCCGGTGATTGCAGGCGATCTTTCACCTCATCCCACAGGGAAGCGCGACGCAAACTGGTTTCAACAATTTCATCCAGCTCACCACGGCGACTGGCCAGGCCGTGCAAACGCGGGCCGTAAGCCACATTGTCATAAATAGACTTGGGGAAAGGATTCGGCTTTTGGAACACCATGCCGATACGAGCGCGCAAGGCAACCACGTCCATCTTCTTACCGTAGATGTCTTCGCCATCCAGGGTCAGGTCACCACTCACACGGCAACTCTCCACGGTGTCGTTCATGCGGTTGAGGCAGCGCAAGAAGGTGGATTTACCACAGCCGGACGGGCCGATCATAGCAATCACCTGATTCTTACCCACATCCAGGCTAACATCAAAAATCGCCTGCTTTTCGCCATAAAACACATTGGCGTTGCGCACGGCCATTTTGGCATCGTCCACCAGAGGCTCACCCACGGTTTCACCATGCTCGATATCACGTACCACTTCTGACTCGGTGCGTTCTTCTTTGTTCATTAACATCCCGCCGGTTTGTCCTGTCGCTAGAGTTGTCATCGCATTCTACCTAAGTTGTTCGCATTTCGGTGGCGTGCAACGCACCGCCACCACTCTGCCATAGCTGTTACCAGCGGCGCTCAAGCCGCTTACGCAAAATTACTGCCAGGGTATTCATCATGATCAGGAAGCTCAGCAGCACCATAATTGCCGCCGACGTCTTTTCCACAAATGCCCGTTCCGGGCTGTCTGCCCACAGATAAATCTGCACAGGCAGCACCGTGGCCGGATCGTTGATGGCTCCGGGCACGTCCACCACGAAGGCCACCAAACCAATCATCAGCAGCGGCGCACTTTCACCCAGCGCTTGCGCCATACCGATAATGGAACCGGTAAGCATGCCGGGCATGGCCAATGGCAGTACGTGGTGCAGCACCACCTGCATGGGCGAGGCACCCATGCCCATGGCCGCCTGGCGGATGGAGGGCGGCACGGCCTTAATGGCTGCGCGACTGGAAATAATAATCGTCGGCAAAGTCATCAACGTCAGCACCAGGCCCGCCACAATGGGCGTGGAACGAGGGGTGTGGAAGAAGTTGATAAATACCGCCAAACCCAACAAACCGAAAATAATGGAAGGTACGGCCGCGAGGTTGTTGATATTTACCTCAATCAAGTCCGTCCATTTGTTCTTGGGGGCAAACTCTTCCAGATAGACCGCCGCCGCCACACCGATCGGGAACGACAACATCAGGGTAATCAGCAGGGTGAAGAACGAGCCTTTGGCTGCCCCCCAGATACCCGCCAGCTCAGGCTCGCGAGAATCACCATTGCTGAAGAAGTTGCGGCTGAATTGCAGCTCTATCTCGCCGGACTCCGCCAGCGCTTTGGTCCAGGTACGCTGGTTTTCGGTGGTAGCACCGGTAAACTCTTCGCCACTCAGAGTTTTGTAATAAGTGTCGATATCGTCATCCGCCAGCAACCATAGGGTTTCGGTTTTTCCCAATAGCTGTGGATCGTTTTGCAGACGTTCCCGTAGCTCAAACGAGGCACCCAAACTGGCAATGCGATAAAGCTCTTTTTTCTGCTTGCGGGTACTGGCTTCCGGGAAGCGGTCGCGCAGAGCCTTCTTCACCACGCCTTCAAAGTTGGCGAGGGCCATCTGGTCCTCGTCGTTGACGTCGTACACCCCCAACACATCAGCGTCGTAGGTGACTTCCAGTTGAATATACGCCTGGAAGAAAGCCCCTTTGCCCTTGCTGATAATGTCGGTGAACAGAATCACCAACGCCAACAGGCCAAACGCAATAGAGAGTATGCCGTAAAGACGGAAGCGCTTTTCTGCCCGGTAGCGTTTCGCCAGGGTTTTGTTGACCTTGTCGATATTGCTGGTGGCAGGGGCGCCGTTTTGCTGTGTGGTATCAGTCATATTGCTCTCGATATTTCTTCACAGTACGCAGGGCGAACAGGTTCAACAACAGGGTAACCACGAACAGCATCAGGCCCAGGGCAAAGGCTGCCAGGGTCTTCGGACTGTCGAATTCTTGGTCGCCCACCAACAGGGTAACGATCTGAACGGTTACCGTGGTCACGGTATCCAATGGGTTGGCGGTCATATTGGCCGCCAGGCCAGCGGCCATCACCACAATCATGGTTTCACCAATGGCGCGAGACACCGCCAGCATAATGCCGCCGACAATACCCGGCAGTGCCGCCGGGAAAATCACTTTCTTGATGGTTTCCGACTTGGTGGCACCCAGACCCAAAGAGCCATCGCGCAGGCTCTGGGGCACCGCGGTAATCACATCGTCCGCCAGAGAGGAAACAAACGGGATAATCATAATGCCCATCACGCCACCGGCGGCGAGGGCAGATTCCGAAGACACATCCAGGCCCATAGATTCACCCAGTTCGCGCAGGAACGGGGCAACGGTCAAAGCGGCGAAGAAGCCGTAAACCACGGTGGGGATACCCGCCAGAATTTCCAGCATGGGCTTGGCCACACTGCGCACTCGAGGGTTGGCGTATTCCGCCAGGTAGATGGCCGACATCAGGCCAACCGGCACCGCCACTACCATGGCAATAAAGGAGATCAGCAAGGTGCCAACGAACAGTGGCACAGCGCCAAAGCTACCGGATGACGCCACCTGGTCCGCACGAATCGCGGTTTGCGGGCTCCACTCGGTACCAAAGATAAAGCCGGTAACCGTCACCTCGTCGAAGTTGAAGAAACGGATGGTTTCAAATACCACAGAGAAGACAATGCCCACGGTGGTCAGAATGGCGATACAGGCACAAGCCAGCAGTGTGGTTTTAAACACAATTTCCACATGGTGGCGGGCTTTCAGCTGTGGCGACACTTTGCGCCAACCCCAAAAGCCGCCCACAACCGCCAGCGACAAAACCGCGGCGGTAAGGATTTTTTGGGTGTTGCCCTGCAGAGCGGTCAAACGATCTGCAGCGGCTGCCAGGGCTTGCTCGTCTGCACCCGCAGACAACGCCCCAGAGGCAATATTCTCAATACGGTTGAGCAACAGATTGTGCTCAGCGGTGGTTTGCGGCTGCAGGGCGTCTGGCAGCCCAGACAGCACCACCTGGGTAATGATGGGCTCATCAAACATAGCCCACAGCGCCATTAACAGCAGGGCCGGAACACAACACCAAATAGCGGTTTGTGCACCGTAGTAAAACGGCAACGAATTGAGGTGGCGAATGCCCCCCATTGGCTTGGCCAGGGCAAACGATCGGCCGCGCCCCAGGTAGTAGGCAATGCCCACCATCGCAGCCAGCACAATAATCAGGTTGGCGGTTTGCATGGTTGGTTCAGTTCCTGTTGTTTGGCAATCAGGGCGCACTTTTTAGCGCGGCCCAGAGAAAGAAATAGCTCAGCAGTGTGTCACTACTGAGCTAAGTCCATTAACCATTCCGTTGGTTTAAAAAAAGAGGAGTCACTGTTGCAACTCCCCTTTTCGGTTCCTTACAGAGATTCCAGAGTCTGCAGGCCGTTAACAGAAGCAGCCATGCCACGACGCTTGGTAGAACCCATTGGGATCATACCTTTCTCAGCCAGGTAGCCTTCTTCACCCCAAGCTTTTTCGCTGGTGAATTCAGCCAGGTATTGCTTGATGCCAGGGATCACGCCAACGTGGTCCTTCTTCACGTAGAAGTACAGTGGGCGAGAAACCGGGTAAGACTTGTCAGCAATGGTTTCAAAGGTAGGCGCGTTGCCTTCAATGATAGAACCTTGAACCTTGTCGCTGTTCTGCTCCAGGAAAGAGAAGCCGAAGATACCCAGGGCATTGGGGTTAGCAGCCAGCTTTTGAACGATCAGGTTGTCGTTCTCGCCCGCTTCGATGTACGCGCCGTCTTCACGAACAGTGTGAGCGATAGCTTTGTACTTCTTCTTGTCTTTCTTCTTCATGGCCTTGATCCAAGCAAATTTCTTGGCGCCACCTTCCATTGCCAGCTCGGCGAAAGCGTCACGGGTACCGGAAGTTGGAGGAGGACCCAAAACCTCGATTTTAACGTTAGGCAGAGCCGGGTTAACGTCTTTCCAGGTCTTGTAAGGGTTAGGGATCAGAGACTCAGAACCGTCTGGGTTAGGAACGTCTTTGGCCAGAGCCAGGTAGATGTCCTTGCGGCTCAGCTGCATGGGCTTGCTCTTAACAGAGTTAGACAGAACAATGCCGTCGTAACCGATCAGAACTTCAACGACGTTAGTTACACCGTTCTTTTTGCACAGCTCGAACTCAGACGCTTTCATGCGACGAGAAGCGTTGGTGATGTCTGGGTGCTCGGCGCCCAGGCCAGCACAGAACAGCTTCATACCACCACCAGAACCAGTGGATTCGATCTTGGGAGTGCTGAACTTGGTGGCTTTACCGAAACGCTCAGCAACAACAGTAGCAAACGGGTAAACAGTAGAAGAACCTACAATGCTAATGTAGTCACGAGAAGCGGCGATAGCAGCGGCACTTGCCAGAGTAGCAGCGGCAGCCAGGCCAGCGATAGTTAATTTGGTGCTCTTTTTCACGTTGGTCATCTCCATGGGAGGGTTATGGATCAGTTACTTCCGGGAAAATGCTAGATTTTTCGGATGACAATAATATGAATGGTATGTGACAGAAAGATTACAGTGGGCACAGATCAGGGGCATACTCGCTCTCCTGTAAACTGCGCTCTGTCTCCTTTAACTGTTCTCCTGATACTATCCGCCATTGATAACAAAAATATGACGGCAACATGACTCCCTCACAGCCCTTGCAACAACTGGCCTCCGCCATCAACCATTTCAGCGAATGGAGTGGCCGCGCCCTCAGCTGGCTAACCCTGGCCATGGCGCTGCTAACCACAACCGTGGTGGTGATGCGCTATGTCTTGGAAATCAACTCCATCGCCCTGCAAGAAAGCGTCACCTACTTGCACGCCACCGTGTTTTTGATGGGTGCCGCCTTTACCCTCAAGCGTGGCGGCCATGTGCGCGTCGACCTTTTCTACCGCCGGCTGCAACCCCGCTGGCAAGCCCTCGTGGATGCCCTTGGTGGCTTATTGCTACTGCTGCCCATGTGCGTGGTGATTTTCTGGCTGTGCCTGGACTACGTGGCTGCCAGTTGGCAGGTCAGGGAAGTCTCTACCGAGCCCGGTGGCCTGCCGTTTGTCTACCTGCTGAAATCCCTGTTGTTGATGATGCCAATCACCCTCGGCCTGCAAGCCTTGGCAGACATTATTGCCAATACCTTATTCTTCCTCGGCAAAGGCGGTAGCCACATCGAACCCCACGACGGGGGCCTGTGATCATGGTCGAAAGTATCCCTCTGATTATGTTCGCGGTGGTCTGCCTGCTGCTGATGCTGGGCTACCCGGTAGCCATGACACTGGGCGGTACCGCACTGATTTTTGCCGCGGTGGGCAGCGCCACCGGCCACTTTGATATGGCGTTTCTGGAAGCCCTTCCCAACCGCCTTTACGGCACCATGGCCAACCAGACACTGATTGCGGTACCGCTGTTTATCCTGATGGGGGTGATGCTGGAAAAAGCCCGCTTGGCAGAAGACTTACTGGACAGCATGTCGCGGCTGTTTGGCCGCCTCCCCGGCGGCCTTGGCATTGCGGTGATTGTGGTGGGAATGCTGTTGGCGGCCAGTACCGGTATTGTCGGCGCCACTGTCGTTACCATGGGGCTGATGTCGTTACCCACCATGCTCAAGCGCGGTTACAGCCCGGCATTGGCCAGCGGCACCATCTGCGCCACTGGCACCCTGGGGCAGATTATTCCCCCTTCCATTGCCCTGGTATTGCTGGGGGACATTCTTTCCAATGCCTACCAACAAGCCCAGCTCAATATGGGCATCTTTACCCCGGACACCGTATCCATTGGCGAGCTGTTTGTGGGTGCGATTATTCCCGGGCTGGCGTTAGTGGTGCTTTATATTATTTATCTGTTGTTTGTGGCCCGCATCAAACCCGAGCTGGCTCCCGCCAGCGATGACCTGGAAGCCATCACTACCGGCCAACTCCTGAAAAGCCTGCTGCCTCCCGTACTGCTGATTGTGTTGGTACTCGGCTCTATTCTGAAAGGGGCCGCCACCCCCACCGAAGCTGCCGGCGTCGGCGCTATTGGGGCGACCGTACTGGCACTGGTGCGCCAGCAACTGAATCTGGAACGGCTGCGCCAGGTAATGCGCAACACCACCGAAGTCACCGCCATGGTGTTTATGATATTGATCGGCGCGGCGATTTTTTCCCTGGTGTTCCGGGGTTTTGGTGGCGAAGAACTGGTCACCGAGGTCTTTGAAAGCCTGCCTGGCGGCGTGTTCGGGGCCACCCTGCTGGTAATGCTGGTGATCTTTCTGCTCGGCTTTATCCTCGACTTTATCGAAATCACCTTTGTGGTGGTGCCCATTGTGGCCCCGGTACTGCTGGCCATGGGCCTGGACCCGGTTTGGTTGGGCATTATGATTGCCATAAACCTTCAAACCTCATTCCTGACGCCACCGTTTGGCTTTGCCCTGTTTTACCTGCGTGGGGTGGCGCCAGAATCCGTCGCCACAGGGCACATCTATAAAGGCGTCATACCTTTTATTGCCATTCAGCTTTCAATGATGGCCGTACTGGCACTGTGGCCGGATCTGGCCACCTGGTTGCCGGAAAAACTGTTTTGAATCGAGGGCAAACCTGCCCAGAACCCAACGAGTAGCAAACCCATGAGCCAAACACTTCCCACCGGCACCCTCAGCCTGCAAACCATTGCCATGCCCGCCGACACCAATCCCAACGGCGATATTTTTGGCGGCTGGGTGCTGTCGCAAATGGACTTGGCGGCCAGCATCCACGCCCGCCGTATTGCCAAAGGGCGGGTGGCCACTGTGCACATCAGCAATATGTCGTTTCTCAAACCCGTTCCGGTGGGCTCAACCGTAAGTTGTTACACCGAGCTGGAAAAAGTAGGGCACGCCTCGATGCACTTTAAGCTGGATGTGTGGTGTACCCCACTGGATGAACTGGAGGCATTTAAAGTGACTGAGGGAGAATTTGTGTTTGTGGCGATTGATGATGAAGGGAAAAGCCGGGCAGTGCCAAAGTCAGACTGAATGACCACGATACTGCTCCAATGGCCTACAATCCCTTATTTACAGGGTATTTGAAAATCAACATGGTAATGCTCGTCATGCCTTACCCACGAACGCTTTTTAGAAAAACGAATGTTTTTCTTCAGGTAGTCACCGTACTGTGTAGCCAATAAATAGGGCTGGAGCCCTGGGTCAAAAATAACTCGCCACAATTCATAGCCTTCTGACTGAGCCGTTTTGTGCAGAGACACAATATGCGCAGCTAAGGAGTTGTAATCAATCGCCAAGTCTTTGTACTTCCCGGACGCGTCGAACTCGATGTCATAGCCAAAGCGGTTAAAGGCATGGGTTGGCAAATGCACAGATTTCCCCTCCGAGTTAATAACGGGGCTCATAAAATCAACCGACAGGCCATTTCTGTGCGTCTTATGAGGCTTAAACTGCCCCCCTTGTTTAAACCCGGTTTCCGCGTACTTAAACACTTTATCCGGGTATTCACGGTTTAAGTGCTCATATGATTTAAGGATGATTTTACGTACTTCGGAGTGCACATACGTACGCCCTGCCAACCTGCCTACGCGGCTATAGCCAACAAAGTTCGCGCCTCGAAAGGGCAACTCAACACCGTTTTCCAGGCGGCCATCGGAGGTTGTGCCGTAGCAACTACTGGTTTGGGCGAACGCACAGGAAGCAAAAACAGACAGGCAAAAAATAACAACCTTCAATGGGCTACTTCTCTACCAAAAGCAACCGCACCGCCAAGCCCACAAACACCAGCCCGACCACTTTATTGGCCCAGAGGCTAAAACGGCCACTGCCTTTACCGCTAAAGCGTTGGCTAATAGCGCCAGCAAATAAACCGGCGCTGCCAAAGACCAACACCACCTGCAAGGTGAACAGCAGGCCCAGAATCAGCATTTGTTGCCAGATAGGCTGCGGGGCACCGGCAATGGTGAACTGAGGCAGAAACGCCAGAAAGAAAAGGGCGACTTTGGGGTTCAAGGTATTCATCAGCACACCGCGCCAAAACAGCGAGCCACCATTCGCTGGCGGACTTTTGGGATCACTGTCGCTGGAAGGCGTGGCACGAAAAGCCTTATAGGCCAAATAGAGCAAGTAAAGGGCGCCGGCAATTTTTAGCGCGGTAAAGGCGGTAGCGGACGTCTGGAAGATAACCGACACCCCCAGCGCCGCCGCCAAGGTATGCACCAGATTACCCGCACTCAAACCCATGGCGGTCATAAAGCCGGCACGAGGGCCACGGCTGATACTCTGGGTGGCCAAAAATACCAGGTCAGGCCCAGGTGCCAGCGTCAGTACAAAGGCAGTAGCCAGAAATAAAGACAGGTTCGCCCATTCAAACATAAAAGATAGTTGTGCCTTAGCTCTGCTTTTTTTTATCGAGCCATTTCAGTGCACTTGCTCGATCAGAAAAGAAGTTCACCTTCCAGTTACCCTTGCCCGGGAACATGCTGATAATCCGGGCGGTAATTTCACCAGAGCGGCTATTGGACAAAATTGCCACCGCATACACGCATTCCAAGTCAGCGATTCGCTGCTGGGCAGAAAACGTGTAGTGGTAAGAATGGTGGCGGGAAACCAGCATGCGGCAAGGGCACTGAAAGTGTTGCCTGAGTATGCGCTCACTGTTGTCAACCATTTCTGCGGTCACTTCCATGCCGTCAGAAACCACGACCTCCGCCAGGTCATCCTCCAATTTAATGATTTTACCACCGCTGGTGTGGAATACGTCCTCACTCATTCCCTGTCTCTTCCCTACTTAGACCATGGATATTCGGCTGCCATTATTGGCGCAACCGCGGCCTGGTGCAACAACAGACCTTGGGGAGGGCTAAGCGTAAAATATTGAGGCGCTGTTACCGCGACAGGGGCAGGCTTTAGTCCAAGTTGAACTCAATCCCTTGGGCCAGCGGCAGCGCTTTGGAGTAATTAACCGTGCTGGTTTGGCGGCGCATATAGGCCTTCCAGGCATCGGAGCCGGATTCGCGACCACCACCGGTTTCTTTTTCACCGCCAAAGGCCCCACCAATTTCCGCACCCGAAGTACCGATATTGACGTTGGCAATACCGCAGTCAGAACCAGCAGCGGTCACAAAAGTTTCCGCCTCACGCACATTGAGAGTGAAAATGGCCGAAGACAACCCTTGAGGCACGTCGTTCTGGCGCTCAATGGCCTCTTCCAGATCGCTGTAGCGGAACACGTACAGGATTGGCGCAAAGGTCTCTTCCTGCACATTATTGGCTTCGCCTTTCATCTCCACAATGGCCGGGTTCACGTAGTAAGCGTTGGGGTATTGATCCGCCAGGGCACGGCCGCCACCCACTACTGTGCCGCCACCTTCAGTAGCACGAGCGAGCGCCGCCTCCATATTGTTAAAGGAATCCTCATCAATCAGCGGGCCAACCAAGGTGCTGGCGTCCATAGGATCACCCAGAGAAATCTTGCCGTAAGCGGTTTTTAGAGCTGGAACCAGCTTGTCGTAAATATCGTCGTGCACAAAGATACGCCGGGTAGACGTACAGCGTTGGCCGCAAGTACCCACCGCACCAAACAGAATGGCGCGCACCGCCATATCCAGATCCGCTGATGGGGCGACAATAATCGCATTGTTGCCGCCCAACTCCAGAATAGAACGGCCAAAACGCTCGGCGACACGAGGGCCAACTTTGCGGCCCATCGCACAGGAACCGGTGGCGGAAATCACCGGTACGCGCTTGTCATCCACCAGCTGCTGGCCAATATCGGCGTGGCCAATCAGCAGTTCAGACAACCCCTCCGGTGCGTCCTCACCAAAGCGAGCAATGGCTTTACCGAGCAAGTGCTGGCAGGCAATGGCGGTAATCGGGGTTTTTTCCGATGGTTTCCAAAGCACGCTATCACCACACACCAGCGCCAGCGCCGCATTCCACGCCCACACCGCCACCGGAAAGTTAAACGCAGAGATAATGCCCACCGGGCCAATGGGCTGCCAGTACTCGCTCATCTTGTGGCCGGGGCGCTCGGAGGCGATGGTCAGGCCATAGAGCTGGCGAGAAAGGCCCACGGCAAAATCGCAGATATCGATCATCTCTTGCACTTCGCCCAGGCCTTCCTGGTAGATCTTGCCGCACTCCAATGTCACCAGAGAGCCCAGCGCCTCTTTATGCTCCCGCAGTTCTTCGCCCAGCAGGCGAATCAGCTCGCCGCGACGAGGGGCCGGAACACTGCGCCACGCTTTAAACGCTTTAGTCGAACGAGCAATCTTGGCTTCTGCATCAGCAGCGCTGTGTGGCACAACCGAGCCCAGTTTTGAGCCGTCGGTGGGGGAAAACACAGCCAGGCTGCCGCTGTTGATCACCGCCATATCCACACCCATGGACCCCAGGGCACTGCTCAACTGGTTTTGAACGCTCATAGTCAGACTCTCTTGTATCGCTTGCTGTAGGCATTGGGGCGGAAAAAGCACTCCGCACACGCAAAAATTTGCCCAGTAGTGTCAGTCTTTGCACCATCAAAATAAAGGGCTAAAATTAGCAAAATTACTTACCAAAAATGCAATTTAACCAAAGGCGCTGACAGTATGCTTGATGATACCGACCGAAGACTGATTTCATTACTGCGCATGAACGCCCGCCTCAGCACCTCCGAACTGGCTCGCCAGCTGGATATCTCACGCTCCACGATTCAGAGCCGGCTGCGACGCCTGGAAACTCGCAAGGTGATCAGCGGCTACACGGTTCAGTTTAATGAAGAGTACGACAAGCGACTACTCAAGGCACACGTCATGCTGCAATTGGTGCAAAAGCTCACCGGCCCCACGTTTGTTGCTCTGCAAAAAATCCCCCAGATCAGTGCGCTTTATTCCATCAGCGGCGAATACGACATGATTGCGGTGTTGAGTGCGGAATCTGCGGGAGAGCTGAATCAGGTGATCGACAAGATTGGCAACCTGGAGGGCATTGAGCGCACCAATTCATCGGTAATCCTGGAAACCAAGTTCGTCAGATAGCCCTTTTGAAGGGCGTTTTTCTTGCATTTTTACCCCCCCTCTGGTTAACTTGCCACCTCCTGACAAGGTGACCACAAAATGACCAACTGCACACAGGTTTACGCACAATCCGTGCATCACCATCACCACGCTGAATAGTCTTCCAGTGTGAGTGTGCTGCTGGAAGATAGAAAGGTATCTTCCGGGTCAGGCAAACAGAATTCTCAAACCCTCGGTAGATACACCTCTTCCGGGGGTTTTTTACGTTCGCCGCACCAAGGCTTAACTAACGTGCTTAAACGAAAGTGCAACGAGAGAGACAAATGAACAACAGCAAGCGCTTGCGCATCGCCGTACAGAAAAAAGGCCGCCTCAGTGACGACGCTTACAAACTGCTGAAGCAGTGTGGCGTTAAGCTGAACCTGCGAGACAATAACCTGATTGCCCACGCCACCAATATGCCGCTGGATTTGCTCAAAGTGCGCAGCGACGACATTCCGGGCCTGGTGATGGATGGCGTGGTTGACCTGGGTATCGTCGGCCAGAACGTGCTGGAAGAAAAGTCCATGACCCGCATGCACAACGGCCTGCCTGCGGATTACACCGAGCTGAGCCCGCTCAATTTTGGTGGCTGCCGCCTGTCTTTGGCAGTGCCGCAGAAGATGAACTACACCGGTGCCGCCGACCTAGCCAATATGCGCATCGCCAGCACCTACCCGTGCCTGCTCAAGCGTTTTATGGATGAACAGGGCATTGCCATCAAGCACACCCTGCTCACCGGCTCGGTGGAAGTCGCTCCACGCGCTGGCTTGGCAGACGCAGTGTGCGATCTGGTATCCACCGGCGCGACCCTGGAAGCCAATGGCCTGAAGGAAGTGGAAGTGATTTACCGCTCTACCGCCACCCTGATCCAACGCACCGGCGAAATCGACGCCGACAAGGCTCAGCTGATCGACCGACTGCTGACCCGCGCACAGGGAGTCATGCAGGCCAGTGAAAGCAAATACATCATGCTGCACGCACCGGTGAGCAAATTGGCGGAAGTGACCGCACTGTTGCCCGGCTCAGAAAAGCCCACCATCCTGCCGCTGGAAGGCTCCAGTGATCAGGTGGCCGTGCACGTGGTCAGCACCGAGAACCTGTTCTGGGAAACCATGGAAGAACTGAAAACCCTGGGTGCCAGCTCTATTCTGGTGCTGCCCATTGAGAAAATGCTGGGCTGACCATGACTACGCCGTTACCAAAAGCGGTTCGCTGGAGCGAACTAGACAGCAGCCAGCAACGTCAATTGCTGTCGCGCCCGGCGCTGGCTAATGCCGACAGCCTGGCAGACACAGTTGCCGCGATTATCCAGCGCGTTCGTTCTGAGGGCGACAACGCCCTGAAGGCACTGAGCACCCAGTTCGATAAGGTTGAACTGCAACAGCTGCGGGTAGACGCCAGCAGTATTGATGATGCCGAAGCCCGCCTGGGGGATGATGTAAAGCAAGCCCTGCAACAGGCCGCCAGCAACATACGTCGCTTCCACGAAGCCCAGAAACCCCAGCCTATTCAGGTGGAAACCCAGCCAGGTGTTGTGTGTGAACAACACTGCGTGGCCATGCGCTCGGTGGGTCTGTATGTGCCCGGCGGCAGCGCTCCGCTGCCCTCCACCGTGTTGATGTTGGCCATCCCCGCACAAATTGCCGGCTGCCAACAGATTACTCTGTGCTCACCGCCACCGGTAGCCGATGAAATCCTCTATGCGGCACGCTTGTGTGGTGTGACAACCATCGCTCAAGTGGGTGGCGCGCAAGCTATCGCCGCCATGGCCTACGGCACCGACAGCATTGCCAAAGTGGATAAAATCTTCGGCCCTGGCAACGCCTTTGTGACCGAAGCCAAGCGCCAGGTGAGCAACGACATCTCCGGGGCTGCCATCGATATGCCCGCCGGGCCATCGGAGGTATTGGTGTTGGCAGACGACAGCGCCAACCCGGGGTTTGTGGCTGCGGACTTATTATCCCAGGCAGAACACGGCCCCGACTCTCAAGTGATTCTGGCCACCCCCAGCGAATCTCTGGCCAATGCTGTGGCTACCGAATTGGCTCAGCAGTTGGCACAACTGCCCAGGGCGGAGATTGCCGCTCAGGCACTGGCCAACAGCCGCCTGATTGTCACAGATACCTTGGAGCAGGCCATCGAAGTAAGTAATTACTACGGCCCTGAGCACCTGATTGTGCAAACTGCAGACCCTCGCGCCCTGTTGCCACAACTGCGCGACGCCGGCTCTATTTTCCTCGGCCCCTGGTCACCGGAATCGGTGGGGGATTACGCCTCTGGCACCAATCACGTATTGCCCACCTACGGCTACACCCGCAACTACTCCAGCCTTGGGCTGGCGGATTTTATGAAGCGTTTTACCGTGCAAGAACTCAGCGCCGACGGCCTGCGCCAGCTGGGCCCCACCGTGGCCACCCTGGCAGATGCGGAACAACTGGCCGCCCACGGCAACGCCGTACGCTTGCGCCTGGATGCCCTGAGCAAAGGGGAGAGTAAAGGGGAGCAGCCATGAGCGATATAGAAAAATTAGCAGTAAACAATGTGCGGCAACTGACGCCGTACCAATCTGCCCGCCGCATTGGCGGCAATGGCGACGTATGGCTTAACGCCAACGAAGCCCCGGCGGCACCCAACCTGACGCTCTCTGACGACGCCCTTAACCGCTACCCGGAGCCACAGCCGGAGCAAGTGCTTACCAACTACGCAGCGTACGCAGGTATTGGCACAGATCAACTGTTGGTAAGCCGCGGTGCAGACGAAGCTATTGAACTGCTGATCCGCACTTTCTGCGGCAGCGACGACAACATTCTTTATTGCCCACCCACCTACGGCATGTACACCATCTCCGCGCAAACCTGCGGCGTGGGTATTAAAACCGTGCCGCTAACGGCAGACTGGCAGCTGGATGTGGACGCCATCAAAGCTAATCTGGATAACGTCAAACTGGTATTTGTCTGCTCCCCCCACAACCCCACCGGCAACCTGCTAAAGCGGGAAGATATTGAAGCGGTGATTCAGGCCTGTGCAGGCCGCGCCATCGTGGTGGTTGACGAGGCCTATATCGAATTTTCACCAGAGGCCAACTGCGTTGAGTTGATTAACCAATACGACAATGTGGCCATACTGCGCACCCTGTCCAAGGCCTTTGGCCTGGCGGGCTTGCGCTGCGGTTTTGCCCTGGCCAGTGCCGAGATCATTGGCCTGCTGCTAAAAGTCATCGCCCCGTACCCCATTCCGGTACCGATAGCTGACCTGGCAGCGCAAGCGCTGACCCCTGCCGGTATTAATGCCATGCAGCAACGAGTGGCAGAACTGAATGACAACCGCCAGTGGCTGTTGCAGCAGCTGGAACAATGCCCAGACGTGGCCGCCGCCTACCCCGGTGCCGGCAACTATTTGTTGGCCCGCTTTCACAACGCTCCCAAAACCTTTGCCGCGCTCAGTGCCAATGGCGTCATCGTGCGCGACCAGAGCAAACAGCTGGGCCTGGATGGCTGCCTGCGGTTTACTGTGGGTAAGCGGGAAGAATTGGAACGGGCAGTAGACGTACTAAAGAGCAGCAAAACATGAAACAAAAAATCCTTTTTATCGACCGCGACGGCACTCTGGTGGAAGAACCCCCAGTAGACAAGCAACTGGATCGCCTCGACAAGCTGGCCTTTGAGCCCGGCGTTATCCCTGCCCTGCTCACCCTGCAAGATGCGGGTTACCGGTTGGTGATGGTGAGCAACCAGGATGGTCTGGGCACCGACAGCTTTCCGCAAGCGGATTTCGACGCCCCCCACGATCTGATGATGCACATCTTCGAAAGCCAGGGCGTGCGCTTTGACGACGTACTGATCTGCCCCCACTTCGACGAAGACAACTGCAGCTGCCGCAAACCCAAACTGGGCTTGGTGAAAGAGTACCTGCAACAAGGCAAAGTGGATTTTACCAGTAGCTACGTGATCGGCGACCGCATCACCGATGTGCAGCTAGCAGAGAATATGGGTATTACGGGCCTTCAGTATTCGCCGGACGGCCTGAACTGGCCCGCCATTGTGCGCCAGCTCACCACCACTCCCCGCACGGCGGAAGTGGTGCGCACCACCAAGGAAACCGACATCAAGGTGGCGGTTGATCTGGACGCCAGCGGCGGCAGCAAAATAGAGACGGGCATCGGCTTTTTTGACCATATGCTCGATCAAATCGCCACCCACGGTGGTTTTCGCATGAATTTGAGTGTGAAGGGCGACCTGCATATCGACGACCACCACAGTGTGGAAGATACCGCCCTCGCACTGGGCGATGCGCTGGCTCAGGCCCTCGGCGACAAACGCGGCATTGGCCGCTTTGGCTTTGTGCTGCCCATGGACGAGTGCCGCGCCCATTGCACCATCGACTTATCTGGCCGCCCGTTTATGCGCTTTGAAGGGGAATTCAGCCGGGAAACCGTCGGCGGTCTGGCCACCGAAATGGTGCCCCACTTTTTCCGCTCCCTGGCAGATGGCCTGCGCTGCAGCCTGCACCTGGGGGTGGATAAAGGCAACGGCCACCATCAGGTGGAAGGTTTGTTTAAAGTGTTTGGCCGCGCCCTGCGCCAGGCCATTCGAGTGGAAGGCAATGAGCTGCCCAGTAGTAAGGGAGTCCTGTAAACAATGAACGTGGTTATTCTCGATACCGGCTGCGCCAACCTGGCCTCAGTGCGTTACGCGGTGGAGCGGCTGGGTTACCAGCCAGTGGTCAGTCGCGACCCGGATGTGGTGCACGCCGCCGACAAGGTGTTGCTGCCGGGCGTGGGCACTGCCAACGAAGCCATGAACAACCTGAAAGAGCGCCAGTTGCCGGAGCTGATTAACAGTCTGACTCAGCCGGTACTGGGTATCTGTTTGGGCATGCAATTGCTCGCCACTTTCTCAGAAGAAGGCGAACAAAGATGCCTGGGCCTGGTAGACGCCAATGTCAACAAAATGGAAACCGGTGAATTACCACTGCCTCATATGGGTTGGAACGCAGTAGCCAGCGAGCACCCGCTATTTAAGGGTATTAAATCCGGTGACTACTTTTATTTTGTCCACAGCTTTGCCCTGCCAGTAGGTGACTACACCATTGCCACCTGCGACTACGGATCGCCATTTACCGCCGCCGTACAACAGGGCAACTTTTATGGGGTGCAATTCCACCCGGAGCGTTCCGGCAAAGCTGGGGCGCAGTTGATCAAGAACTTTTTAGAGATGTAACCACCGCCGTCATTGCGAGCGCAGCGACGCAATCTCCATCAGTTCACTGCCAAACTGGCTGAGATTGCCGCGTCGCCTTTCTTTAAAACAAAAGGCTCCTCGCAATGACGCAGGCTTTAGGAAAACCAATATGATTATCCCCGCTCTCGATCTAATCGACGGCAATATCGTCCGCCTCTACCAGGGGGACTACGCCCAGAAAACCGTTTACGGCGACAACCCACAACAGCAGTTCAGCCTGTACCACAACGCCGGCGCAGACTGGTTGCATCTGGTGGATCTGGATGGCGCTAAAAACCCAGACGGTCGCCAACTCGATGTGATTCGTCAGCTGCTGGATGGCGTGCCCGCCAAAATCCAGATCGGCGGTGGTGTGCGCTCAGCCGATGATGTGCGCAACTTATTGGCTGCCGGTGCCGCCCGCGTGGTAGTGGGTTCTTGTGCGGTAAAACAAAAAGACGAAGTGGCCAAGTGGTTTGTGGAGTTTGGCCCAGAGAAAATCGTACTGGCGCTGGATGTGAATATTATCGACGGCGAAAAACGCGTCGCAGTCTCCGGCTGGCAAGAAGATTCCCAGGAAACCCTGGAAAGCCTGATTCGCTTCTACCAACCTCTTGGCCTGCGCCATGTGTTGTGCACCGACATTTCCCGGGACGGCACCCTGGCGGGTAGTAACGTGGACTTATATAAAGAAGTGACCGCCGAATACCCGGATATTCAATGGCAGTCCTCCGGCGGCATTGGCAGCCTGGACGATATCGCCGCGTTGCGCGGCACTGGCGTGAGCGGCGTGATTGTTGGCCGCGCTCTGTTGGAAGGCAAATTCACCACCGAGGAGGCTATCGCATGCTGGCAAGGCGAATAATCCCATGCCTGGACGTTCGCAACGGCCAGGTGGTCAAGGGCGTGCAGTTCCGCAACCACGACATTATTGGCGACATTGTGCCGCTGGCGGAACGCTACGCCGCCGAAGGCGCCGATGAACTGGTGTTTTACGACATTACCGCCAGCTCCGACGACCGGGTGGTGGACAAAAGCTGGGTCAGCAAAGTGGCGAAAGTGATTGACATTCCTTTCTGCGTGGCAGGCGGCATTAAAACTCTGGACGACGCCCGCCGTATTCTGGAAAACGGCGCCGACAAAGTGTCGGTCAACAGCCCGGCGCTCAGTAACCCGGAATTGATTACCGACCTGGCCAACGCCTTTGGCGTGCAGTGCATTGTGGTGGGGGTGGATTCCTACTTCGACGCCGAGCAAGGCCAATACCAGGTGTACCAATTTACCGGTGACGAAAAGCGTACTAGCAACACCGGCCGCAAAACCCTGGACTGGATCGACGAAGTGCAACAGCGCGGCGCCGGAGAAATTGTACTGAACGCCATGAACCAGGACGGCGTGCGCAAAGGTTACGATATTGACCAAATGGCAAAAATTCGCGAGCGCTGCAAGGTGCCACTGATTGCCTCTGGCGGTGCTGGCGAAATGGTGCACTTCCGCGACGTATTCCAGCAAGCCAATGTAGACGGCGCTCTAGCCGCCAGCGTGTTTCACCGCCAGGTGATTAATATTGGTGAACTGAAAGAATATCTGACCAATGAAGGCGTAGTAGTTCGCCCATAATCACCACACTTGTAGGGCGGATTAGTGCAGCGTAATCCGCCCTACAGTCTTCATTTTTCAAAACCTCGAACAGCACTCACCGATTACTGCGTAAAGGGTATGTTTTCCAGGCCATTGTTGTTGTCTGATGCGCGCTGATAGCCCCACTTGAAATAACCGAGGACCCTGTGATGGCTGAGAAAACAGACGCCAAACCCGCCCCAAAAAAACCTGCGGCCAAAAAGAAAAAAGTACCTGCAAAAAAAGCCGCCCCTAAGAAAGCCGCTCCCAAAAAACCTACCTCTGCCGATGTTAAGCCCGCCAAGGCCAACTGGCTGACGCCTTACTTAACCGTGCGCGATGCGGATGCCAGCCTGGACTTCTACCAGAAGGCCTTTGGCTTTACCGTGGGTGAGAGCACTCAGAGTCCGGAAGGCGTGACCATTCACGCAGAGATGATGTACAAGCGCAAGATTGTCGCCATGTTCGCTCCAGAAGGTGCTTTTGGCGGTATTGCTGCTACGCCAGCCCACAATCACATTGTCAGTGCCGTTAACCTGTACGTGTATGTGGATAACGTGGACGCCTTGACCGAACGCGCCCGCGAAGCCGGTGCTTATATTCTGGCAGAACCCATGGATTCTCCGTGGGGCGACCGCACCGCACTGATCAGTGACTGGGACGGCCACCGTTGGATGTTTGCCACCAAGATTAAAGGCGAAGGCTAAACGTCTAATAACCCGGGTGGAGCACCGCGCCACCCGGGTTATATCTTTATATTCCGAATCCGCGCCTTTACTGAGGCCGCTTCACCATCATCGTTCTGCGCCAGTTCAAACAACTGTTTCACCTCATCCCGATACCGTGGGTATTGCTTGGCCAATTCTGCCAAGCCGTTATAGCTCCAGGCGCGCACAAATTTATTGGTGTCACACAGGCAGTGTCGCAGGTGGTAGTGCAATTTTTCGGTTTGATTTTCAGCAATGGTCAATCCGGAAAGCAATTGCAAAATATGCAGTCGCAATTGCCAGCTTTCCGCGTTGATTAAACTATCTATTAGCTTGTTGGCTTGAGATGAACTAAACGCCCAGCCTTTTTCCCACCAAAATTTTAATACCCAACTGGCACCTTGTGCGGAAGTGTCTGAGTCTTTTTGACAGTAGCAAATAAGGCCGTCTACTGCGGCCTTATTTGCTTCCACCTTTACATCCACCAAGGCGGCGGCTTGTTTCAGATTGGAAATGTCTTTGCCATCAAATGCCTCGATGGCTTTTTCCAATGCCTTTATTTTTTCACCCACCGGCCACTGGCGTCCTGATAGTAATTACCGGATTTGGTCATACCCACCGCACGCTGGTAAAAACGGGCGGCAACCTGCTCCACGGTAATGCCATTATTTTTTGCGGTAGATGCAAATTTGGCTTTGCGCTTGTTGTTCACCTGTTTGACGATGGCCAC
This sequence comes from bacterium SCSIO 12696, assembly GCA_024397955.1. Lineage (NCBI taxonomy): Bacteria > bacterium SCSIO 12696. The sequence goes on along the minus strand of CP073744.1, from coordinate 2,110,391 downwards.
CACCTCATTGCGGGGCGGCTTGACCACATAGCCCACGTAGCCGTCATTGCGCTCGCCCACCAGGCCGCTGTCTTTGGCCTGTTTCAAATCCATCGCCAGTGCCGGGGCAATACCGGCAACCACTAACACCACGCCTAACAGTAATTTCTTAAACATTGCAGACTCCTTAGAACAGGTCACTTTCTTCTTCAAAGAGTTCGTCGAGCTCTTTATCCACCTTAACGCGAATGTCGTGCTCGATTTTGACATTGAGATTGATTTCAATGGGCTTGTCCGGCACGGCGACTTTCACCGTGGGAGTGCACGCTGCAGTCAGCAGTAACAACATCACTGGCAACGTCACTTTGAGAGAGGTTTTTGTCATGGGCGCAATCTCGTTGGCTATTAGGTTCACTTTCAATGGTACTGCACTGAAGATTAACACCAGCTGAACAGGAGATCAGGGATTTTCCAGCTGCTGTTCAAAAAAATCTTCCACCGCACGGCCAATCCTCAGGCTTTTCAGGGTATCCAATACATTGATTTCTATTTTCGGGTTAAGTTTTATGGGCTGGCCGTTATTTAAATCCGGGTTAATACCGTACATGCGGTTGCTGAGCACCAACTGGCCGTCGGGCTGATAGCTCACCTCGGCATCCAGCGTCGAGTAGTGGTAGTTGCCGAGCACCTGATAAGCGAACTGGGTGGCGGGGTTTTCCGCGATTGCCTGCTGGGTGGCGGCATCCGGTTGATACTTGAGAACCCCACCGGGCTCCAGCGCCCCCAGCAGCCCCTTCGCCATATAGGGGCCGTCGGGGCCAATCACCAAAGGCAACTCGCCACTGAGTTTGCCGGTGACGGAAATCTCCTTGCTGGAGGTTAAACGCACCAGCTCCCCCAAATCGATATTGGCTATGGTCACAGGGGCCGGGGTTTCCTGTTCGCCGGGCCGGTAGACAATATCTTCAGCGGACACGGTGCCACCCAGTAACCGGGCATCAAATTGATGCAGATGTAATTGCGGTGCACTGCTATCAAAAGAGGCCCGCACTTGAATATCGGATACCGGCAACCCCATATCCATCGCCTTAATAGTCAGGGTCGCTGGTGCCGCGCTCACCAGGCTGTCGATACTTTTAATCTGAGTATCCAGCGTGCTTTGCAATCCGCTAAAGGCGATATCCTGGTAGTTGCCCGCCAGCTGCTCCAGTGTCTGAGAAAATTGGCCACTAACCGCAAACTCATCCCCTTGTTGTTGCCAGGCCAGGGTTGAATTCATCAGCCACTGGCCACTCACAATATCGAACTTCCAGGGCCAGTTGCTAAAGTGCTTTGACAGGCTATTGGCGGCTTGGTCAAAGGGTACGGTTGCCGAACGCAGGCGAAGGTTTCCATCTTGTTCGTCGATACGGTGTTCACCTTTAACCTCCACCAGCGGTTTTGCCAAATCGCTGCTCAGGGAGCCGGAGATTGCCAATGTTTCATCTTGTAAGCTGAGGTCACCCACAAAACCAAAATCCGGCAGAGGCTGTTCGGGGATTCGCACATTAATGGGCATGGCCGACACCGCGGTTTGCAAAGCCAGTTGATCCGTTTGTTTTAAGCGAAGCTTGTTAAATACCAGTTCGGTACTTAACTCAGCTTGTGGCAACTGGGCATCTTTAACTTTTGCCAGCAACGTATCTGCTATCAGGGCAATCTCGTTACTCGATCTGTCCAAGGTGATTTGTATTGGCTTGGGGCTATTCAAGGCCAGTTCTTGCAGAGTAATTTCTTCCTGCTGAAGTTTTTCCATTCGCAGTAACTGACCGGCATTTAATACCGCAACTACTTGTTGATCGGTAACCATCAACGTGCCTCTGGTGTTGGCTTCAACAGACTGCACTTGAACATCTTGCACCGACAGTGCCGTTGCCTGCAGCGCAGCGCTCAAAGCCATATTGCAGGTTAAGGTGGATTGCCATTGGCAATTTATGGCGGACAAATCCAGGTTGGCAGTCAGCTGATCGTTCATATCAGACAGCGATATTTTGAGAGACGCCAGGCTAAGGTTAGCCGCTTCCTGATTTTTGATGTTTAGCGCTATCGGTTGATCCAGTTTGAGAGCCATTTGTAGTGGCGACTTGGGTAATGCGGCATCCGCATACTGCGCCGTGCTATCCATATCGGGAATAACTGTTACCGAAAGCGCTTGCTGAAAAAGCTGGTCGAGGTTGTCGGTCAGCTCCGTTTGCAGCAATAAATTCAACTGGCCGTGAACATCGCTGATTGCGGCCAAGCTGGGAATCTGCTGTTGCAATAACGCCAACTCAGCCGCCCAATTTTGAAAAGATGATTCCAGAACCAGCTTACCCAGGTAATTGTCTTCTTGCTGGGTCAATGCAATCTGTAACGCCAGCACATCCTGTTTTTCCCTGCGCAGCTTTGCCTCCACCAGCATCTGCACCGAGGGTTCTACCGTAGTTGTCAGATCCAGTGCCAGCAGCAAGTCTTTGTACTCGAGGTGCAATAATTGCTGACCAGGCTTGTGCTGCCAGTGCACATCCTCCAGCTCGCCCTGCGGCAACCCACTGACCTGGTGAATTCGCAGCGATTGCACAGGCAACTCGTGCAACTGGCGGATGGACTCACCCAAGCCGGGCAGTGGTGATGTTTCCTCAGGCGAGGTTTGTTTTTGCTGGTAAGCGGGAATAAAAAGGCGATCAATAGCGATATCTTTCAGCTTGCCATCAAACGCTGAAAAGCCCACCTTCAGGCCGCGTATGCGAATCGGCTGCTGAAAGCTGTCTGTGCGCAACGCCAACTGTTTAATCTGTATCTGGCTCCAGCCAATATCCAGACCGTCCAGCTGCTCGAGCGTGACTGTGGTATCGGCCAGCAATCGTTCAAGGGTAAAAGTGGCAACCGGTTGGCGAAACACAAAAAGACCTGCCAGCACAAAAACAACCGTGCCGATAACAATCAGGCTTCGCACAACCCACTTTTTTACCGAGCCCTTTTTTACCAAGTTCACAACAACAGCTCGCCCTGGATAGGAATGAATTCACCGGCGCTGTTAATCAACGATGCAGCGGTTAGCGCCGGTACACCGTAGACCTCTGTAGCAGTGCCCTGTTCCTCAGCACGCTGCAGCAGCAAATCAAAATCGCCGTCGCCGGAGGCCAGCACGATTACATCGGCTGTTGCCAAGTGATCCATCACGTCAATGGCAATGCCTACGTCCCAATCCCCTTTGGCAGAACCATCGCTGCGCTGAATAAACGGTTTTAGCTTTACCTCAAAGCCGATAGCGCGGAGGATATTCTGGAACTGGCGCTGTTTTTCGTCGCCGCGATCAATGGCGTAGGCGTAGGCCGCAACGACCTCGCGACCCTCGGTCGCCTGAGCCCAAAAACGATTGTAATCAAAACGGCGCCCGTGACCCTCGCGAGTGGTGTAGTAGATATTTTGCACGTCGACAAAAATAGCGACTTCGGTCATGCTGCTTCTCTTTAATGTAAGGGTACGTCTAAAAATAGTGATATTTTTGCGATAGCAAGGCGGCGGCGCACGCAGACCCGCAGTGTATAAGGCATACATGAGGAGGCGAGTACGACGCCAACGCAGCTATCGGGGAAATAGTGCATTTTTAGGGGTGCCCGTAGGACTTGAATGTAAAAAATCTGTGGCAACCATACTAAAGACAGACTATATCCAACACAATGCAATCGACTTTAACTCTGGAGGAACTATGGAAAGCTTGATGGAAAACCAACAAGAATACATCGACAAAGCGGTTGAGCTGGCCATGACCCACGGCCCCAAATTGCTGCTGGCCTTACTGGTACTGGTTATTGGTTGGTGGCTGAGCAACCGGGTGGTTAAGTTAATGCATCGCACTTTGATACGCACCAATGCCGAACCCACTCTGGTGAAGTTCCTGCGGAGCATTGTCGGTATTATTTTAAAGATGATCGTGCTGGTGATTTTCGCCACCACCATTGGCGTGGAAACCGCGTCGCTGATTGCCATTATGGGTGCCGCAGGTTTGGCGGTGGGGTTAGCGTTGCAGGGCAGCCTGGCCAACTTTGCCGGTGGGGTGCTGATTCTGTTTTTCAAACCTTTCAAAGCAGGGGATGAAATTGAAGCACAGGGCTACCGCGGTGTGGTGCAGGAAATTCAGATTTTTAACACCATTCTGCTGACCCGCGACAACGAAAAAATTGTGATTCCCAACGGCAACTTATCCAACGGTTGTCTGAAAAACATTTTTGCCGAGCCCACTCGCCGGGTGGATATGACCTACGGCATCAGCTACGAAGACGATATTGGCAAAGCCAAACAAGTGATCGCCGATGTGCTGGCAGCGGACGAAAATGTATTAAAAGAACCGGCCCCGGATATTTTTGTCAGCGCCCATGCCGACAGTTCTATCAATATTCTGGTGCGCCCCTGGTGCAAGTCAGAGCATTTTTGGGATGTGCACTTTGGCACGATGGAAAATGTAAAACTGGCGTTTGACCGGGAAGGTATTTCCATTCCTTACCCACAGCGGGATTTGCATATTAAATCCGGGCAAGTTTGAAAATATTACGCCAATCACAGAGCTGTCATCGCGAGCGAAGCGCGGCGATCTCATTCTACAACGTGCCAAATTCTTGAGATTGCCGCGTCGCCTTTCCTTACAGGAAAGGCTTCTCGCAATGACGGACTACTTTTATTTAACAGACACAACCACCTTCCCAGTCGCCTGACCACTGGCCAGCCGGTCATGGGCTTTGCCAATTTCATCCAATCCGAATTCCGGCTTATCAACAATTGCCGTTAGGTGATCCGCATCGGCAATGTTTGCAATATCGGCCAAAATCGAACTGTGTTGTTCCCGTTTAAAATCATGCAACATAGGGATAAGCATAAACACCACATGCAACGACAAGCCTTTAAAGTGCGCGAGTGTCAGATCCAATTCCAACATGGATACGGTGGTGGCCACCTGGCCATTTAAAGCCGCCGCTTCAAAAGAATTCACAATGTTGGCGCCGCCCACAGAGTCAAACACCACATCAAAGCCCGCACCCGCGGTATGTTCATTGACGTAATCCGCCACGGTTACCGTGCGATAGTTAATGGGCGTAGCCCCTAACTGTTCAACCAACGCTACGTGCTCGTCGCGGCCGATGGTGGCGTACACCTCTGCTCCCATGTGCCTGGCCAGTTGCACCGCCACATGGCCAACACCGCCAGCGCCACCGTGAACCAACACTTTCTGGCCCTGGCCAACACCAGCGCGCACCAAACCTTCGTAGGCGGTAATACCTACCAGTGGCAATGCCGCCGCTTCGCGCATGGACAGTGATTTGGGTTTGTGGGCAACCAGTTTGGCATCCGCCAACATATATTCCGCCAAAGACCCTTGCAGGTCGGCCAGGCCTCCCGCACAACCGTAGACTTCGTCGCCCACACTGAACCCGGTAGCGTCATCCGCCACCTCAACCACCGTCCCCGCGAAATCCATACCCAGTACGGCGGGCAATGGCGGTGACAACGGGAGCTCTTCGCCCATGGAACGAATCATGGTATCCACGGTATTGACACTGGTGGCGGCGACTTTAACCAGAATATGGCCGGGTTTTACCGCGGGCTTTTCGATATCGGCGGCTTCAAACACATCGCTGTCGCCGTAGGCGTTGATGATCATGGCTTTCATGGGCTCTCTCCAATTCGTTAGCAACGAGAGGCATCTTAGAATTTGCCAGCACACCCTTAAACAGCGTAATCTTTGAATAATTATCAAAAATAATTTGAGAATATGTTAGTAGAAGACTTGCAAGTGGTTTTGAAAGTCGCGGAGTTTCGCAGCATCACCGCAGCCGCGACCAACCTGGATATGCGCACCGCCACCGCCAGTGCCGCCCTTAAACGGGTGGAAAACCACCTGGGCACGGAGCTGTTTATCCGCACCACCCGGCAGTTGCGTTTGTCTCCCGCCGGGGAAAAGTACATTCCTCAGTGCCAGCAAGCACTTCAGGTGCTGGAGCAGGCCAAACAAAACATGAAAGACGACCTGGACGTGGTGGACGGTGAGCTGCGCCTTGCGGTGTCATCGGATTTGGGGCGCAATCTGGTGACGCCCTGGCTCGATGAATTTGTCGCAACTTACCCAAACCTGAGCCTGAAACTCAATGTGAGCGACAGCAATATCGACTTTTATCGGGACTCGGTAGATATGGCCCTGCGCTACGGCTCCCCCAACGACGCCAGCCTGTACGGTTTTAAAATTTGCGATGTGCCCGCCCTGCTGTGCGCCACAGAATCGTATTTACAAACCCACGGCACGCCCAAAAAGCCGGAAGACTTGGCCGCCCACAATGGGCTTTTTTACCAACTGCACGATGTGATTCACGACACTTGGGCCTTTACTCATAGAGGGCGGGCCAACAAAGAAAAAACTCACAAAATAAAAATGAAAGGCAATCGCGCTTCTAACGATGGCGACCTGGTACGACGCTGGTGCGTGGCCGGACACGGTTTGGCGATAAAGTCTTGCCTGGATATGGCGGCGGACTTGTTGGCAGGCAAAGTGGTTACCGTGATGCCGGATTACCAGCCCCGCTCTACGGAACTGTGGCTAATTTGCCCCAGTCGGCAATCCATCACTCCGGCGGTACGGTTGTTGCGAGATCGGGTGCGAGAAAAATGTCAGGAGTTACTCAAGCAATTGGTTGAGGCGGGTTACCTGGATAGTCGCGTTATACAAAAACCATAAAAAGATTGCGCCAGGCGCGAACCCGCTGCTGCAGGTCGCGCTTGGCGCTTTGGCGTTTGTGTTCTTTGCAAAAGTGATCGCCATCAGTGTTTACCTACTGACAGCTGCCAAAATCATGTCTGTTAAGAAGATCATTAAGGTCTGCAACCAAACGTGCTTCGTCCCAGCCACCAAATGCGCCCTTTTCAAACCACCACTCTAAGCTTGTATCTTTTACGGCGCAGCCAAGTATGTTCTGATGATGGGCTTCGATTGTAGAAGTAGTGTACGCTGCAGAGTCGAACCCACTAGCTCCATCGATAATATGGTGATAAGAATCGACGTTGTTCACAACGTTAATCGGGTTTTGACTAAAGAAGCCATAATTCATGGTAGGAATGGCCTGATCGTCTTTAGCGACACTATTTCGGATGACTATTTTTTTTGGATATGATGAAAAAAAATTGTCGTTTTTTAAAACCAAGAAGCCATAAGCAGCAGGCCAAGAACTATTGTAGCCCGTATCTTTTGCAAGACAGTTATCAGCAATTATATTCTGTGTTGCCTCAGCCCCTATTGTATTGCTATTAGATGGCCCTGAGAACACAAAGCCTGCATAGCCCGACCGTACGGCGGTCGAATCTCGCACCAACCCATGACGAGCCGTATTGGCAAATTTGAACCCCCATGAGTGAGCATCAAAAACCGAAGAGTGCGCAATTTCAAAGTTCCTATTTCCAACTAAACCACTTCCACCAGGAATAGTCAGGTTGCCAGTCAAGTCGATACCTTCACCTACACTTTCAACTGCTACACTAAGAATAAACAGACCATCCGTACCGGATACTGTTATGCCATCTGTTTGAAATGGCAAATAAGTTACTCCTCCATCATCTGTAGAGTGCAATCTTTCTATTTTCGTACCCAAAATTCTAACGTTAGTTGACCTCTGAACTAAAATACCCTGAAGCCTTTCGTGCTCTCCAGAAGCATCCAGTGGTGTTTCTGAAGAAAACTTCATGTCATGTATTAGACCGCCATTCAATTCAACATTATCTGAATCGACTACTCTAATTCCAGAACCAATACCATCGCCCGTGACCGAAACGTCCTCAAGAAGACCGCTTGTTACCCCACTTATGAGGATCGCTGCAGTAGAGTCTGGGCTTCTTCCATTCGCTAAATTTGCGCCACGATTCACTGTCACATTTTTAAGGCTTACAGTGCCCCCATACTTCGTCAGAATATCAGTACCTACAGCAGACAGGCTTGGATAACATTCAGTCGTACAAGCCAGCTCTGATAGCCTCAATTCAAAATTCTTAACATGTATATCGTTCTCAATTCTTAATTCAGAAGTAGTAACGTAAGTTAGCCACTCGCCATCAAGATCGCAGACGTCCGAAAAAGCTGCATTCAATGCAAAAGTATCATCAGTGACACCATCACCAACTGCCCCATATGACTGTAAGGTGCGTTCACACGCGGGTGCTACTTCTGGACACAAAAGGCCAGATAAAATAGAAGCAACGAGTATTTTAATATTGATCATTACGAAATCCCTTTTTATAGAAATTAATGTTTCAGATGAGTATTTTTCTGGGGAAATTACGCCAGCAGTATATAAATTTACACTGCTTGATAAGTAAATATAAAGGTATAAGCAGAGAACTTATACTTGGTCTTATAGTGAAGCAGCTGGCTGTTAATTTTAAGTATATAAAAGCTAGGCAGGCAAAGTTTTTAAAAAATTGCGCCAGGCGCGAACCCGCTGTTTCAGGTCGCGCTTGGCGCTTTGGCGTTTGGCACTATTGGATTTTTCGTGCACGCCACCTTTGCGAAGCAAAGGATTTTGGGCAATGGGATTGCCCGTGGCTTGACGCTGAGTGCGCCGATTGTTGTGGTTTCTATCAGGCATGGTTCCTCCTTTATTGTGATCCCACGTTTAATTCTCGTCATCGCGAGCGAAGCGCGGCGATCTCAGCTAGCATGGCAGTGCATTGATGGAGATTGCCGCGTCGCTTCGCTCCTCGCAATGACGAACCGGATTAAATGCACAACCGAAACCACTTCGGTTGTTTCACTTTCTTTAACCGCCGCCGCGCCGGTGTGCAGTTTTCGATCCACTGCGGGCCTTGCTCTACTTCCTGAAAACAAAAGCGCTTGGGTAGATCAGTGTACAGGGAACGGGGCGGACCACTGTACTCGCCAATGTTTTTCAGCATGCGGCCAGTTTCGTAGCTGTGGTAGTAAATGTCGTTAATGCCCACCTGCTCCCACAAAAACGTCAGTGCCGCCGTTAGCATGGCTTCGTTCCACTTTTGGTGCGCACCCAATGTGCGCATGCAATAACCGTGAACCTGTTTAACGGACAGTTCATAACCCCAAAAGAAAAACTGCTCCCTTTTTTGGTTTTCCGCCCACTGTTTGCGGCGATACAAACGCAGCACATCCCGGTACCAGTCCGTTTGTATTTCCTCAATCAGCGCCTGGCCGCTGTCCAGATCCAGATCGATTCGTGCCCAACTCAGGGTGCTTCTGCCGCTATCACTGGTGGGGTGACTCCAGCCGTTAAATTCCTCCCGATCAATAGTCAGGGAGTGCTCAAAGTCTTGATCGTGACCGCGATTAAAATTCAGCTGCAATACCAGGTTTTCGCCGGGGCGGGAAATCTGGCTCCAACGGTAATCCGGCTTGCCGCCCCAACGACCCAAGGTAAGCACATAGGGGTTACTGCTCATCGCCAACCAATCCAAATCCTGGCGGTTGAGTTTGCCATCACCTTTTGTGGCCACCATTTTCTGAATGGCCGGTTTATTTAACAGCTTGCCGTAGGGAGTACGCTTTAAGTCGGATATTCTCTGCTCACCACTGCGCAACAGGCGTTGCAACAACGCGACCGCATAGCGATCATCGTTGTAGGGGAACAGATAACGCTCTCCAGACAGACAAGCGATTACTTCGTCGAGTAATTGAGTGTCCATAGTTCTTTCCAAAATTTTTTCTAAAAAGTGTTGTCGTTCGTTCGGTGTTAAAACCGGGAATGGTTTTCATTGGCTTCCTCCTCAGGAATGTTTCTTTTAAATCGCTAACCTTTAACGCAAAGTACTTGTTTCAGGGTGTACACCACCTCAACCAGATCACTCTGGTTATCCATCACTACATCGATATCCTTATAAGCGGCGGGGATTTCATCCAGCACGCCCTTGTCCTTGCGGCATTCCACACCTTGGGTTTGACGCACCAAATCCTCGCGCTTAAAGCGCCGCCGCGCTTCACTGCGGCTCATGGTGCGACCAGCACCGTGGGCGCAGGAACAAAACGACTGCTCACTGCCCTTGCCGCGCACAATGTAAGAACGCGCCCCCATACTGCCGGGGATAATGCCTAACTCACCTTCACCAGCACGGATAGCGCCTTTGCGCGTCACGTATACGTCCTCGCCGTAGTGATGTTCACGGCTCACGTAGTTGTGATGGCAGTTAATGGCGCTTTCCATCAAAGTAAACGCCGGCAACAGTGGGCGAATGGCCCGCAATACCAGATTCAACATCTCTTCCCGGTTGATGCGCGCGTACTCCTGCGCCCACTCCACCGCCGCCATATAGTCTGTAAAGTGTGGGTTGCCCTCGCTAAAGTAGGCCAAATCACGATCTGGCAAATTGTGCATATGGCCGCTCATATCTTTGCGAGCCAGCTGGATAAAGTAGCGACCAATAGCGTTGCCAATGCCCCGGCTGCCGGAATGCAGCATCACCCACACGCCGTTACTTTCATCCAGACACAGCTCGATAAAGTGATTGCCACTGCCCAACGTGCCCAGCTGCTTTACCCAGGTTTGTTGTGGGTTTTTCAGCATTTTTTGCAGCGTTGGGTGCTTCTCCAACAACCAACTGACACCGCCTTGCAAAGAGCGGCATGCGGAATCACGAGCGCTCACCATTTTGTGCGCTCTGGCACCCACCGGCACCGCACGCTCAATGGCATCGCGCATGGGCTTCAGATTATCTGGCAGCTGCGCCGCATTCAGCGATAGCTGTACCGCCACCATCCCACAGCCAATATCCACCCCCACCGCCGCGGGAATAATTGCCGACTTAGTGGGAATCACAGAGCCCACCGTGGCGCCAATACCCGCGTGCACATCTGGCATCGCGGCCACATGGGAGTGAATAAAAGACAATTGCGACAAATTTTTTAATTGCGTCAACGCGGTGTTATCCACATCCCGCGTATAACTTTTTACCGGCTTAAAACCGTTATTGCCGGCATTGAGTTCCATTTTTACAGGCATAACAAACCCCTGCCCTGTTTCGGGCATGCTGTTATTGATTAAACCTTCCAGCGGGATTGTTAACGCAAAAACGAAAAAGCCCCGGCAGTACCAGCCAGGGCTTTATAGAAAGCGGTTTTCGGGCTGGAAGGTATTTTGAATAACCTTCCAGGCATCAGCACTTAAAAGGTTATTTTTTATTTTTCCGAATTGTTGATTGGTACATTTAAGTGCTCCTCATTTGGGTGGCTGATTGGCAGCGAGGGTTGAGTGGTGGGAATGATAGCGAGATTGAGATTTGTGTCAAGTGGCAAAATTATGTATGCCTTCGGCCAAGAGCGGACATTTCATGCTGTGCATATTTACACACTACTACATATAAAATGCATAGCTCGCCTGAGGCGTCTGCTTGTCTTCCACATACTTTAGGATTTCACCAACTCGTTCCGCACACTCCAAGGTAATTGGCCATTTTCCATCTAGGCGGGCATTGTTCCAGTTCATCTTTGTAAGGCCCAGGATTTCCGTAGCGATATTTTCTATTGAATATTCGTTTTCAAAAGCTCTTATCTCTATAGGAGTGGGCACATAACCGCCAGGGTAAGTTTTATAGTAGTTGATGAAACCACGAGTATATAAAATAGCTCGATCATCACTCAATGCTAAAAAGCTTCCTCTAGGTGGAGGAAATAATTCGTAACTGAATAATTTAATAGAGGACGGCATAACAGTTACATAGTCTTTTAGCTGAACGCCTTTCAATTCGAGTGCGATATTAAATCCGTCAATCTCTTCTTTTCTAAAGTTACTTTTTTTATGAACAACAACACGAGCAGGAGATTGCTTTAAAGCGCGCTTGTATTCATCTAAAGCATTAGACAGCAAATCAAATGCCTGCTGTTTATCCATATACGGTCGTTTATTATCTTTGTCTATTGAAACTGGAGAGCCTCTTAAGATAACACCATGACCATATTCATCGAAAACCTGCGCCAAGCTTGTAGAAATTGTTTTTTTATCACGGCTCTTATAAAACCCTACTCCAACATAACATGTTCTGGGTTTATTAACGTCTTCTCTTAATCTCCACGGAATAGTTTTTATACCTTTATAGTAAAGGGCTGTACAAAAATTCCAAGCTCTCGTAGCCTCATCCTCAATATCTCTCGGATTTTTTCCAACACAGAACACCTTCTCTCTCGCAAGTTGGAGCGGAACACCGAACGGCATAGTTTTCGCCTTTAGAAGACGCCTAAAATTGTATTCTAGCTGGGTAGCTTCCTCATCAGCTTGCTCACCTAGCCGATCTTCTAAAATATCTTCATTGTTTTTAATTTTTTCTAAAGATGGGCTCTCAGTAACGGCCGAAAATAAATCATCTGGCAGCGCACAAACAATAACATCCACAGGCCTATTTTCGGCTAAGAAGCGAATTTCTTCGAAATAAAGCTGAACACAAGAATTAATACGCTCTTCAATATCTTTTATCTTCTGTATTTTTTGGATTTTCGAATTCTCAATAGGACGAGTTGATCTATCCCCATAGAGCAGCTTACAGTAATAACCATGTGTATCTGAAAACCCGCCAAACCCTCGAAACAAGTTAGGCAGCTTGCTTTCTTTACCTTCTATAAATGATTGACAATGACGCAACCATCCATTCAAATCATCTATTCCTTTTGGTCGCCCCACAAGTCCAACTCGTAATTCTGACTTTCTAAGCTCGTCATTGATATCGTAAACACCAAGAGACTCAATTCCAGTTTTAGGGCAAACGTGATCGCCTCTACCAAAAGTTAATTTGGGCTCATCCAATATTTTGAATTTCATTTTCTCCCTCCAAATCTTCCTCGTCGGACAAATCAACGATCTCTGAGTGTTTGAATTCAAACTCCAGAGGGCTGCTTATTTTTACAAATGATTCATTTTTTGATGTCAGCTCACCTAGGTAACTGGATACGAATCTAATGTGATCCCTGACAGAATGATTTTTCTCAAGCTTCTTTTTATCTGATACCAATTTATGATTGTCTAAATGTGTGCGCTTTAGTTGGTATGTAAACAGCCACGATGGATATATCATGCAGTACCATTCATCCTCAATCATGGTAAAAGTTAAATCAAAGCCAAAGTGCCTATGTGCGTATATTTTATATTCATCTTTAGAAGACTTTATCTGATCATAAACAGTTCTCGTCGCCTTCCGCTTATCTTTCCAAGTTACTTTTCTCGCTTTATCGCCTTCCTCTTTTGGCATAAACAAGAAAAGTCTATCTTTTCTCCGATAATAAACCTCATCCTTTTTTAGAGTCTCTTGTATATTGGACTTCAAAAGTTGTTTAAAAATATTTTCATATTCTGAGAATTCGCTATTGAAAAATTCTGTAACATCAAACCGTTCGATTGTTCCCTCATCTATCATTCCAGAGAAAGGAGAAGACTCTTCCAAGTTTTCAAATGTGAATACTTTATTTTCGTGAAGTACAAATTGAGCGTGTGAGTACCCAGCTAACTCTAACCCTAGATACAAACATGATCGCGTCGTCTTTTTTTTAGGCAGATATGTCAAGAATTCTTTTGCAGTCTCCCAAATGCCATCTTTATCAATTTCTGGAACTGCACTATAGATCGAAGTTGGGAAAGTCACTTGAGCTAAGTTAGATACAAAAACATATGGAACATTGTCATCCGTATCCAAACTGTTAATTCTGGCATCAATATCTCCTGCGACGCCCTTTAACTCTCTAAGTAATCTCTGCTGCGTCGCAAAACGCATGCTCGTAATTTTTTCCACTATTACTTCTGGATCAACAATGTGTTCACTCGTAGAAAAATGAAACGGCATTTCACCAACTATCTTATCGATTGCTTCTTGCGAGTATGTTTTTTGCCGTTTAACTAGGGTAAACACATAGAGGTCATCAAAAGTATTGTAATATTGCTTGTCAATAAATGTGGTTACTGAATCTTTTACTTTGTCGAGGTTAGTTGTTGCCGTTACTTGAAAGCTAATGCGATTTTCGGTATCTCCAAGATCAATCCCGGGATAATTTTTTTGATGGCGATTTAAATTTTCAAGTTTAGACGCCTGAAATACCTCCCTCAGGATCGGTATCCATGCATCCTCAGAGGCTAGATTGATATCTGTTCGGGTTTGCTTTGAAGCTATGGATACTTGAGACATTATGCGAGAAACAATATCTCTTAGATCGTTTTCCAATTCTAATTTAGCTTTCAATGACGAAATCCTTAAATTTATTTATTCGTTCGATTTTTGGTTCCAGTGTCCGCTTTGGTTCGAAAACAGACACTCTATTCAAAAGAGCATTATTAGCCGACAAGAAACAAACTAGAAAGGAAACCCTGAATACCCCCTGCCGCACATCCTGCCAGCTGTATAGGCACTATAGTGCTTTATTTAACATTTGATGTGAACAGGCCATGTCGACTTGAAGATAGGCGGTTTCTGAGAGAGATTGCCGCGTCGCCTTCGGCTCCTCGCAATGACGGGGAGGGGTTAGGAGGTGCTTTCTTCCCAAGAAATATCCATACTTTCCAAAGCCATTAAATACTCTTCCTTACTGATAAACCCAATACAGGGATAAGCCCCTGCCTGATTCAGCTCCCCTCGTGCTAATTTGCCGCAAAGCAATATAGCTGGCATACAGGGAATATAGGGCCCATCGCCACTTTTAGCGGTAAGCTCAAATTCTATGGTTTTGGGCTTGCCCTCTTTCCCCTTACCTGAAAGCTGCATATAAAAGCCACTATTGGCACTGCCCAGGCGGTCGAACAGGAAGGAGGTTTTTAGTAGTAAGCCTGCGGACTTTTCCAATTTGCGAATTAACCCGATTCGTACCAAAAAGGATAGCAACCATAGAGTTATATGAATAAATGGCAATTCCAGCCCGGCATAGAAGCGAATAGTTTTTAGGCTTGGGTAACGTTTGGGAAACAGCGCCAGATCAGGCACATTACAGTTGCCCAGCAGGCGCCAGCCAAGTTGTTTAAAGTGCTTTCGCTTTAGCCCTTGCCAGCCATAGACAGAGCGCTCTTTGCCTTCTATCCGTGTAGTAAACGGTTTGCCCGTATAGCTAAGTATGGCTGCTGTGGTGGCCAAGCCGCGGGTGGTTTTCTGGGCGGTGGTGATGCCGTAATCCAGCGATTCCATTTCACTGAAGTCATCTTGGTAGTAATCCATCAGTGCCGAGGTTAAGCAGGGAACAGAGCTGGCACCGCTGATTACAGTTATTCCGGCGGCTTTTGCCTGAGCGTCGAGTGCGTCAATGCCTGCCACAAATTCCCGACCATCTGCCAAGTCAATATAGTGTGCGCCGCATTGGATACAGGCTTTCGCCACATCGTGGCCCTGCCCCTGAAAGGGGCCGGAGGTGTGAATCACGATATTTGGCTTTATAGCCTGTAATGACTGTTCAAGGTTTTGGTGAATATCCAGGGCTATTGCTTCTGGCTGATTGGCCGCCTCCATGTCGGCAATCAGTGCTTGGGCTTTTTCCAGTGAGCGACCGGCAATGATCAATTGCCGGTTGGCATCGGTAGCCAGTCGTTTGGCGATAAAACGGCCAAAGTTGCCGTAACCACCAATAATCAATACACGCTTTATAGGGCCACTCAATCGACCACCTCGAACTTTCCTTTGTACTCATACACTTTGCCCCACCATGGGTGGCGAATATGGGTTTCCATTTCAAAGTGATTGTCGTCTATGGCGCGCTCTTCGGCGTAGCCTTTGCCCATAAACCAATGCAAAGGTAGTGGCATAAGCCAGCCGAACAAACGCAGTACATAACCCCTGTGCGCCAGAATCACCTTTTCGCCGTCCCAGCTGTATTTGGATTTCCAGCCCAATCCAAACGCCATTAGTTCCACGACTTCGCCATCGTTTAGCGGCAGCATTTTTGAATGGAAGATATAGGGCTTGTCAGCCGTGAAATAGAATTTGCGGTAAAAGTGAAATGCCTTACTCTTTATCTCACTTTGAAACTCTACTGTTGTCTGTACGTTTTGCGCGTTGCGGGTGGGGATTTGCCCCATTAAACGCATCAGCGGTGCTAGCCAAGTAAGGGGGGGTTTGCACATTACATCCAGACGTCCGCGCACCAAATATTTGTCGTTTGTGTAGGGCCGGTTGCGGTAGTGCTTGTGCATTACTGGTGGCAGTGCTTGCCAGCTGTCACCAAAGATAGATTGAAAAATCGGCTGTTCTTTTAACTGCAAATTATCGATACGCCCTGCGCCCTTACGATTGATTAACCAGTTGCGTACTGCACGCATGGGCGGGTATAAAAATTTGGCCAACCCGTCTGACCAGAACAGGCTTTTGCAAAACGCCATAAACGGATTTTTGGTTTCGCCATGGCGGGCCATAAATTTGAGGGCATCTTTGCCGTGGTAAAAGCGGCCATCAGTGTAGATCACCATGCCTTCGTCCAGGTCAAATTCTTTTTGTGTAATTGTTTGTAGAAGAGGATGTCCTTTTTCTTCGCGAGCATTTAATAAATGTAGTGCGCCGTACTTTTCTTTGATACGCAGGGCCTGGGCAGCCTGATTGCAAATTGGGCACTCGCCATCGTAGATAAACCAAACGCCTTCTGCGGAAAACTCGTTCATACCGGTTTGGCCACCATCAGGTAAAACACTGCCATCAAACCTATAAAGGCTGGCCAACCCAACGCACACCACAGTTTAAATAGCCGATAATAACGCTGGGGAAGTTGTTCCTCTGTTTCTATGGCCAAAGCGAGCATTTTTTTCAGTTGTATTTGAATCCACACTACCGGCAGCCAACACAAGCCGACCAGAATATAAATAATGTAGGTGGTGGTTAACCAAAAATCGTTCCAGTTATAGCCCACCAGATAAATCAGTGCGATTCCAGATAACGGCTGAATAATCACTGCGGGCAGGGTGAACAGGCAGTCAGCCAATACGGTATTTTTAGCAGCGTAAAGTTTTTCGTGAAGGTTGTTTGCTCGCATCGAGCGAAACATAAAGAAGGCTATGCCTATGCCGGTACCAAACAGCACGGTGGAACTCAGGATATGGAGAGTTTTTATGGCGAGGTAGATGTTCATTGTTAAATTTTTCGCCTCAAATTTAGGGTGCTTTTAACAGTTTTTAAACTTGCCGACCTTTTAACTACCTGACCAAATTGGTTTTAGTTTGTGCAACTTAACGATATACGGGATGAGAACAGCTAATTCCAAGCGAATGAATAGGCCATCACCAATAAACATTGTATAAACGCATATTCCTGCACTGATATACCCCAACACCATACAAGAGCTAACACCCCAAGATCTTGTAAACAGTAGGCCAAATGCGCAAATTCCATGGGCCAAAAAAAGTCCTACAATTAGCATCGCTACTGGGGAAAGTATCGACCCGGTAGTTTCTAACCCATAAAGGGCGAACTCGCCATTCACTCCAGTCATTGCTGAAAAAATAGCTATCATTGGCGCCAAACTACCTATCACAATAAATATCCAGCCAAATACTTTGATCCATTTCGGTATTAGCTTTTTTCGATAGGTAGCAATATCTTCAGCTGAAGAAGTGCTTACCAATTCGCTATCTGGAGATTTATACAAGTTATTATCCGTCATAACGTTCCTTATTTTTGTTTATCAATGGATGTTACCGTTAAATACAAATTTACCAGCGCCTTCTTTGTGCTACCGATTACGGTTCGTAACGGATATTCAACACAAATACACCGCCATTCCCAGCTTATTTTTTACGCACTTTTCAACAAAGGTTTTAAGGTTATCAAAGTAGTCTGCGATGTATTCAAAACCTTCATCGCTATCACGCTTCCAAATATTGGGGTAGATATCCAGTTCGTCCATTTTCTGTGGGTCGTAGTTGGCCTGTAGGCCTTCCGTGGATATTTCCGATAGGTGCTGGTGAATGGTTTTTACTGTGTCGTGGTGAAAAAGCCTTGCGGGGCCGTAGCCCACATCAATATCACCAGCGCTTAGGCCGCCCACGGTAATAAAGTCCATAGGCGGCTGTGCGTCATAGTCGGTTTTATTCAGGCAAAAGTGGATGCCATGCCAGGATTTATCCAGGTCATCTTCAACGCCCTCGCCTTCTGCCAGGTTCAGTTGCTGGGGTTCAACGGGGGCGGGTGGCTTTTTACCAAATAGCCGGGCCAGAAAGCCCGGTTGTTGTATTTGCTGAATAGCGTCTTGGTAAATTTCTGGGTCGTCTGGTGCAATGAGCTGCCATATAAGCTCTGGCTGGTTCAGGATTTTTTCAATGTTTTTATCGGATACGCTGTGAAGCGCCAAGCACATTCCCATTTTTCACTCCTTTGAGACAAGGCTCCCTCTTGGGCGGGAGCCTTGTATGGTTCGGGTATTAAATACCCCGGTAAATAATTCCTACCCAGTTATCCGCTTTTAAAAAACCGCCATTCCACACAGCGTCCAGATCCGCAGTGGGTTTTGCCGCAACTGTCTCTTCTTCGGTTTTGCCCTGGTCTTTCAGGGCTTTGATGCGCTTGTGAACAGTGGCCAGCATATCCCGGTATTTTTGCAGTTCCGCTTTGTTGGAGAGCGGGCCGTGGCCGGGAATAATTTTGGTGTTGTCGTCGCTGTGAGCCAACATTTTGTCCACGGCTTTAACCACACCGGCGATGGAACCGCCGCTGTCCGGGTCAATAAACGGGTACATACCGGCAAAGTACAGGTCGCCAGTGTGAATCACGTTGGCGTTTTTAAACACCACAAAGCTGTCGCCGTCGGTGTGGGCGTTGCCTACGTGCACGGCGTTCAGTTCGTCACCGTTCCAGTGCAAGGTCATGGTGTGTGAGAAGGTCACCACTGGCAGCGCCGCTTTGGGCTGTGGTGGCGACTTCATATTAAAGGCTTTGACAAACTGTTCGGTGGTGAGGCGTTTGCGCACGTTGTCGTGGGCCACAATAATGCTGCCCGCGTTACCAAAGTGTTCGTTGCCACCGGTATGGTCGCCGTGCCAGTGGGTGTTGAGTAGGAATTTGGGCGTGTCACCACCGAGCTTTTTGATGGCTGCAGCAATACGATCTGCCAGGGGTGCGAATTGGTCGTCGATCAGGAAGGTACCATCTTCCCCTATCGACAGGCCCAGGTTACCGCCCGCCCCTTTCAGCATGTAGATGCCGTCGGTCACTTGAGTGCTTTCTATTTTTACGTTGGCAAAGCGGTCGTGGTTGTGAGCAAAGGTAACGCTGGATGCAACCAGTGCCGCCACTGCGAGTACGGTTTTTTTCATGGTTCTCCCTCCGGTTTAAAACAGTGAATCCCCGCCCCCGCCTTCGCGGGGATGGCAGCTTTTATTCCTGATAGCTGGAAAGCAGCAGTTTCATCATTTCCTGAGCGGCGCGCTCGGCGATGATTTTGATTTCTTCCCGGTCGGTTTTATCCGCCATTTCGTAGGTGATCGCGGTTACCCCAAAGTTTTCGTGCATGTAGTTGCGCGAGGTAGGCAGCCCGGGGTTGTGGCCGGGATTGCGCTTCATGGTAAAGCCGGGAATGCGTTTTAGCAGCGCTTCCAGCCAGGCTTTGGTGAACCCTTGTGGGAAGTTCTTTTTGTCGTCTGGCTGGGTGTAGAAAATGTTTTCGTAGGTGGAGTGAAAGTCCAGGAACAGGTAAAGGGAGTCGCCGTCTTCGCCTTTAAAGCGAGCCAGTTCGTCGCGCATCAGTTGTGTTTCTGGTTGGGTGAACGGCCCCCAGTCGCGGTTCAGATCGATACCGCCGGTACCATGGCGCCAGTGGCCGTGTTCCACACCGTCTGGGTTGAGATTGGGTACCACCAGTACGTTGAATTTGTCGCGGAACTGACGGGCCAGTTCGCTATCGCCCATCACTTCTTCCACAAACGGCATCAGTGCCAGTGCACCCGTAACTTCCGGAGGGTGTTGGCGGCCCACAATGGCCACATAGCCGGGGCGCTCGGCGGTGTTGGATTCCAACTTGTAGATGGGGCGGCCTTCGGCGGATTCACCCAACAGGGTCTTTTGCATCAGGCCCCGGGCTGCCACGTTGTCTGCCCAGTTGATGTGGTCCTGATTGCTGATAATTTCCTGGCCGGATATCCACAGGGGCTCAGGCCCAACCTTCAAGGTCAGTTTCAGGGTTTTGTTGTCGTACAGCAGCTGCTGGTTTTTCTCTGGCAACAGTTCCCAGTTGCGACCGTCGCGACTCATTTTGGGCGGGTAGCGATGGGGGGAGTGGTCGTAGTTCAGGTAAATACGGATGGTGCGCTTTTTCGCCGCGTAAACTTTGAAGGCGTACCAGGCAGAGTGGTTGATGGGTCGGTTCTCTGGCTTAACGCTAATGCTGTATTCGTTCTTGCCAATTTGTGAGCACTCACTTACCCGTCCCATTGGAAAGTCGCTGTCGATGCGCAGGTCACCAAAACCACAAGTGGGGGCCGGGTTTTCCACTTTGCTGTTGTGAGCCCAGGCCGAGCCGCACAGCAATAACGCTAGCAGTATTCCCCCGAGTGTGTGCTTGTGATTCATGGCAATTCCTCTGTTTGGTGCTGGTTTTGATCGCCTTTGCCGGGCAAAGGCGCGGAGGCAAGAACGCGTAAGAAGCGCTCTTAGCCCTGTTTGATCTTGTTAATAAACTGGTTGGCCTGCTCGATGGACTGCTGCATTTGGTAGATCAGTCGGCCCACATCGGCATCGATGGTTTTTAGCTCGCCCTTCAGGGAATCGATGGCACGGGCGTTGAGGTTGTGCTTCAGGTACAGGGTTTGGTCGCGCAGGGTATTGAGTACCGGGGCAACGCTTTTTTCAGCACGGCGCATGGTTTTTACCAGGCGCTGGTATTGGGCGCGGGTATCGCGCAATTTGCTGGCGCTGTCACGGCGCAGGCGATCGCTGGTGTAGCTTTCCAGCTCTTCTTCCCATTCGTCGAACAGGTCTTCGGCCACGTCTTCCACACTGTCGATGCGCGCGGTTATTTTGGCGGCAGCGGCCTCGCTGTCTTCGTATTCACCCTTGAGCTGGTTATAGAGCTTTTCCAGGTTGCCGCCATCGAAGTTAACCACCGAGCGGTATTTTTCCAGGGCATCCTGAAATTGTTCCTGGGTGTCTTCCTGGGCTTCCTGGGTATCTTCGATGCGGTCCACCAAAATATCCCGCTTGTGGACGCCGACTTTTTCCCAGGCGCTGTAGTAAGCGCTTTCGCAGCCGGCCAGTAGTAACAGGCCAGCAGATAACAGTAGTGCTCTTGTCAGCATGGTAGCTCCTTGTGTTGGGCAAGCTTTTTGTAAAAAGCTCAATAAACCCACATTGGTAAATTAGTAAACAGGTGGCAGCCCATCCGGGCGCCGCTTGAAACGTTTGTATTCCCACTGATACTGGGCTGGCGCGTTTGATACCGCCGCTTCAACACTGCGATTGAGCGCGGCCAGCGCCTGTTTTTCATCATCGCCGTAAAACTCGGCCTCCGGCTCTTGGTAAAACATTTCGAAACCGCCGGGCACTCGTAAGCTGAAGGTAATAATGGCACGAGCACCGGTGCGCTGCACCAGTTTATTTAGCAGGGTCATGGTGAGAGCCGGGGTATCAAAGAAAGGCGCGAAGTCGCCGCTTTCCAGGTCGGGCTCCTGGTCGGGCAAAATTCCCACGGTTCCACCGGTGCGCAGGGTTTTGACCAACGCCATTACCCCGCGTTTGTCGGTGGGTACCAGATCGGCGCCCAATTTGCTGCGGGATTCTTTAACGATGGCGTCCATTTCCGGGTAGCGGGACGGTTCGTACATAGTAGTCATGTGGCACTGGCGGCCCACTTCAAAGCCGATCACTTCCCAGTTGCCCAGGTGAGGGCTGACGATCAGTGTGCCCCGCTCGCTGGCCAGCGCTTCGTCCAGCAACGCCTGGTTATGAACCTTTTTGATTTTGCGGTACACCCACTGGGGGTTGCGTTGCAGCACCAGGGGCAATTCAAAAAAGGTTTTGCCCAATTCGATCACACTGGCTCTGGCCAGCTCGGCTTGTTGATCCGCACTCAGGGCCGGGAAGCACAGCTCGATATTGGTTTGGGTAATGCGCGCTTCGCGGGTTTGCTTACGCCACATGATGCGGCCCACCAAGGTGCCCAGGCCACGGGCCACACCCAGAGGCCAATAACCCACAAAGCGGAACAGAGCGAGAGCTATTTTGGTTTTCATAAAAAAACGCTGTGCCAATAATGGGGCCAGAGCTTACCGGAATTTGAAGCACACCCCAATCAAATTGCTCGGCCACTCTGTCACAGACCATCGGTGCCCCGTATAATGGCCCGCTTTTATAATGCCTGCGGAGTTTCCTAACGTGGCAGACAAACAGACTTTTCCCGGCACCTTTCAGGAGCTGATCAGTGCACTGCAGGATTACTGGAGTGCTCAGGGCTGTGTAGTGATGCAGCCACTGGATATGGAGGTAGGTGCCGGCACCTTCCATCCGGCCACGTTTTTACGCGCTGTGGGCCCGGAATCCTGGAACGCCGCTTACGTACAACCTTGCCGCCGCCCCACCGATGGCCGCTACGGCGAAAACCCCAACCGCCTGCAGCACTACTACCAATTCCAGGTAGTGATGAAGCCATCCCCTGACAATATTCAGGAACTGTACCTGGGCTCATTGCAGGCCATGGGCGTTGACCCCGAAATCCACGACATCCGCTTTGTGGAAGACAACTGGGAATCACCCACTCTGGGTGCCTGGGGCTTGGGTTGGGAGGTGTGGCTCAACGGTATGGAAGTCACCCAATTTACCTACTTCCAACAGGCCGGTGGCCTGGAATGCTACCCGGTCACTGGCGAAATCACCTACGGCCTGGAACGCATTGCCATGTATTTGCAGGGCGTGGACAGCATCTACGATTTGGTGTGGACCCACGGCCCCGACGGCACGCCGGTAACTTACGGGGATATTTTCCACCAAAACGAAGTGGAGATGTCCACCTACAACTTTGAACAGGCGGACGTGGACTTTTTATTCCAGCAGTTTGACCACTACGAGCGCGAGTGCGCCAAGCTGGTGGCTGCGGACCTGCCCTTGCCCGCCTACGAAATGGTGATGAAGGCATCGCACATTTTTAACCTGTTGGATGCTCGTCATGCGATCTCGGTTACCGAGCGCCAGGGCTATATTTTGCGGGTGCGGGCCTTGTCCCGAGATGCCGCCACCAGCTATTTCAACAAGCGAATGGCTCTGGGCTTTCCGCTGGCACCCAAAGCCCTGGCGGATGAAGTGATTGCTGCCAACCAGCCAGAAGGAGACAAGCCATGAGCGCAGATTTTCTGGTTGAGATTGGCACTGAAGAGCTGCCACCCAAATCGTTGCTGCAACTTTCCAACGGCTTTCACGACGGCATAACCCGCGGTTTGAAAGAAGCGCAATTGGCTTTTGAGTCCAGCGTGGCTTACGCCTCGCCCCGCCGCTTGGCGGTGTTGGTAAAGGGCCTGGTTGAACAGGCCCCCTCCCAAGAGGTTGTCGCCTGGGGGCCACCAGCAAAAATTGCCTTCGATGCAGAGGGCAACCCAGCCAAAGCCGCCGAAGCCTTTGCCAAGAAGAACGGCCTTGAGGTGTCTGCTCTGCAAGTTGAGAACGACGGCAAGCAAGACAAATTGTGCCACCGAGCTACTCAGGAGGGTGCCAAAACCCGCGAGGTGATTGGCGGCATTATTGAAAGCAGCCTAAAGGCACTGCCCATTGCCAAACGTATGCGTTGGGGGGCGTCGCGCACCGAGTTTGTTCGCCCCATGCACTGGTTGGTGCTGCTGCATGGCGACCAGGTGATTGATGGCAGCGTGATGGGTATTGAATCTGGCCGCACTACCCGTGGCCACCGCATCCACAGCGACGGCGATATCACCGTTAATAGCCCAGCTGATTACCTGGAGCTGCTGCGCAGTGGCTACGTGATGGCGGACTTTAACGAACGCCGGGAGCTGATTCGCAGCCAGGTGGAAGCCGCCGCTGAAAAAGCCGGTGGCCGGGCGGTAATTGACGACGACCTGTTGAATGAGGTGACCGCCTTGAACGAGTGGCCCACTGCACTGTTGGGCCGCTTTGAAGAGCGCTTTTTGGAGGTGCCCGCCGAGGCACTGATTTCCTCTATGAAGGAACACCAAAAGTACTTCCATGTGGTGAACAGTAACGGCGCGCTGATGCCACTGTTTATCACCATTGCCAACATTGAGTCGAAAGACCCGACTCAGGTAATCGCTGGCAACGAACGAGTGATTCGCCCACGGCTGGCGGACGCTGCGTTTTTCTACGACACCGATAAAAAGACGTCATTGCAAAATCGCCGCGAGAAGCTGCAAAAAATTGTTTTCCAGGCGCAGTTGGGCACGGTTTTCGAAAAGACCGAACGGGTGGCCAAGCTGGCCGAAGCGCTGGCGCCCACCGTTGGCGCCAACCCCACAGAAGCGAATCGGGCGGCGCAGTTAAGCAAGTCCGACCTGGTGTCGGAAATGGTGCTGGAGTTCAGCGACCTGCAGGGTTTGATGGGCCGCTACTACGCCCAGCACGATGGCGAGCCAAGCGACGTTTGCGAAGCTCTGTTCGAGCAGTACCTGCCCCGCTTTGCCGGAGACCGGTTGCCACAAACTCAGGTGGGTACCACCCTGGCATTGGCAGACCGCATCGATACTCTGGTGGGCATCTTTGGTATTGGGATGACCCCTACTGGCTCCAAGGACCCATTTGCGTTACGCCGGGCCAGCCTGGGTGTGTTGCGCCTGTTGGTGGAGAACGACATCGATCTGGATTTGCGCGATGCGCTGACTCAGGCGGCTCAGTTATACAGTGGGCTACCAAAGGCCGACAGCGTTGTGGAGCAAGTACTTACTTACATGACAGATCGCTTCCGCGCTATATATGTTGACCAGGGCATCGCCGCCGAAGTGTTTATGGCGGTAGTCGCCAAACAGCTCAGCAACCCACTGGATATCGATCAGCGGGTGCAGGCCATTCACCAGTTCAGTCAACTGGAAGCCGCCGCCGCACTGGCTGCCGCCAACAAACGAGTGTCCAATATCCTTGCTAAGCTGGAGGGTAGTGACGTGGCTGGTGAGATTCAGAAGGGTTTACTTCAAGAGCCCGCCGAGCAGGCTTTGGCCGCCGATTTAGAGCGACTGGAACCCACCATTGCCCCGATGTTGGCAGAGCGCCATTACGCCGATGCCATGGGTGAGTTGGCCCAGCTTCGTGAGGGTGTGGACAAATTCTTTGACGATGTTATGGTCATGGCCGACGATTCGGCACTGCGGAACAATCGACTTGCCCTGCTCACCAAGCTTCGCAAGCTGTTCCTGGACATCGCCGATATTTCACTGCTGGTTCCAGCAAAATAGAACCGGTTTTCCGCCAGGGCGGAAATCCATCAGGTTACGACTGTTCACTCATGAGTTACCCCCGCTGTTGTGGGGGCGACATGAGCAACGAAAATGAGCCATAAACTATGAGCCCAGTGAAAAAAGCATTTTACGGCATACGTTCCGCACTGTTTTACATCACTTACGTGCCTTGTATGACGTTTTTCTCCAGCTGTGGTTTTACCATCGGCCTGCTGGTGCCCTACAAAACCCGTCACGACATTGTGTCGCTGGGCACCACATGCACCAACTTTTGGCTGCGGGTGTGCTGTGGGGTAAAAATCGAAACCACGGGCAAAGAGAATATCCCCGAAGGCCCCATGGTAGTGCTGGCAAAGCACCAGTCTACGTGGGAAACCTACCATATGCAGCGGCTGTTCCGGCCGGTGAGCACCATTCTCAAGAAAGAACTGCTGTCGATACCCGTGTTCGGCTGGGGGCTCAACAAGTTGCACCCTATTGGCATTGATCGGGACAACCCCCGCGCCGCCATGAAACAGATTATGGCGCAGGGCAAGGAGCGCCTGGCGGAGGGCAACAATGTGGTCATTTACCCAGAGGGCACCCGAGTCGACCCCGGTGAGAAAGGCAAATACGCCCGCAGCGGCGCCGCACTGGCCATTGAGGCCGGTGTTCCGGTACTGCCCTTGGCCCATAATGCGGGCCTGTGTTGGCCTGGCCGCCGTTTTCTCAAATTCCCCGGCACCATTAAAGTGGTGATTGGCGAACCCATCACCACCGAAGGGCTAACCAGCAAAGAGCTCACCGAACGGGTGGAAAATTGGATTGAACGGCAACAAGCCGTGATTGATCGCCCATAAGTACCAGCTGTCTCACAACTAAAGTATTAACCAGTTCACACTTTTATAATTCTTACTGGCGATAAAGCTATCGCCAACCTCTGAGCTTTGGCGTCGATTGTTCACGCCAAAGCATTAATTACCTACTGATACGTATGAAACTGGTTGAAGAAGACACCACCGGTCAGGTGTATGCGCACAATTGCCGCAGAACCAAAGACGGAAAACTATTTTTCGGGGCTGACCGCCGCCGGGGGCCGCGCCGTACCCAGCGTGACCGGCGCAAGGACATTCGCTTTGAGGCCGATCGGCGCACCAACGCCGGCCGCCGCAAAGAGGATTTCGACATGCGTGATTATCAGGTAAAACTGGAAATCCTGTAGCTTAGATTCCCACAGATTGTTGTGGCTCAACACGGCCTTTTATTGCTACATTTAACGGTGTAAGCATATTCATAAGGGACCCGAGCCATGCTTTCCAACACCCCCTATACTGGCCCTGAGCGCCGCCAGATAAAACGCCGCACCCTGGCCGATCGGCGCCAGGATATTCGCTTCGAGCCCGGCAAACCGGATCGCCGTATTGGCCCAGGCCGACGAGACTGTGATCACGAGTACTGGCACGACGCTCCGTAGTAAGCACTTACAAACCTTCAATTTTAAGCGTTACTTGGCAACGCGGTTTTACCGGATTTTGGTTTACACCGGATTCCGCGCTGCTAGCCGCTTTCTATTTGCCCCATACCCCCCTAAACTGGCGCTCCTTTAGCATCAGATAGATACCCTATGGGCGTTTTTGCCGCACTGATTGCCGCACTGGGCTGGGCCATCGCCACCCGCATATATCGAGCCATGGGCAGCCTGTGGCCACCCCTGGTGCTCACTTGCATCAAGAGCGGTGTTGCCAGCGTGATGTTCGCTGTTTGGATCCTTGTGTTTGGTAGCGGCTTTGGCAATAACTTCGGTGAGGCCATTGTTTGGCTGATACTCAGCGGGGCGATTGGCATCGGCCTTGGGGATACCGCGCTGTTCCGCGCCCTGATGCAGATGGGGGAGTCTCGCAGCTTGATGATTGCAGAGACCTTTGCCCCTGCTTTTGTGGTTATCGCCGCCTGGTTTTTCCTCAACGAACAGCTGAGTGTTCGCCAGATCATTGGCATGGTCGTGGTAGTTGCCGCTGTGGATATGGTGGTGGGCCTGCGCGCAACCAATAGCGGCAATGTGCTTAACCGGGTCGGCATTGGCTGGGCTACCCTGTCGGCATTGTGTCAGGCCATCGGCGTTATTATCTCCAGGGCCGTTTTTACCACCGAGGACATCAGTGCCGAAGCCAGCGCCTTTTGGCGGCTGCTCGGTGGCCTGGCCATTGTGCTGTTGTTGATGGCGGTGAACCGGGTGAGCCTTGTGCCCAAAAGTCGCCCCAGCAACCGCCAATACTGGTTGCTGTTCTGGGCGATTGTGCTGGGTACTTTCGTGGCTCTGTGGGGGCTGCAGCTGGCCATTAAAGAGCTACCAGCCGGTGTTGCCCAAACCTTGTTGGTGACTTGTGCGCTGATGGCGGCGGTGATTGCCGCCATCAAGGGGGAGCGGTTGCGGCCGGTTCAATGGTTTGGGTTGTTGCTGGGATTGCCGGGCGTCGCGCTGGTGGTTGTTTAAAGGGCAATGCCTGAAAACCGGCGGGGCGAGTGACTTTTAATCGCCTGCCGCTGTGCCGTTGATTTCAGAATTCGCACATTCCCGGCACTGGTGCGTATTTTCAACTGTGGGCCACCGCCATTAAGAGTACCGCTAAGGGATTTTTTGCGGTTGCTGGTGGTGTTTTCCAGTGACAGCTCTGAACGAACCCGCGAGCCCTTGGCGTCTATATCCAGTGCAACTCCCGATGCGATCAATGCAGTGACACTCCCAGCGCTGGTGGCCAGGCGAGAGTCGGCACTGGGCTGATGATTAAATACCGCCTTGATACTGCCGCCAGCGGTTTTTGCGTTCAAGCCAGCATGCACACCGGTTGCGTTGATGCCGCCACCAGAAGTGGCCACTTCCGCAAAGCCGCTTATGCCTGCCAGTTGAATACTGCCACCGGCGGTACGCGCCTCCAGATCACCCTCAATCCTCTTGGCACTGATGGCACCACCGGAGGTTTTCACTGTGACATCACCGGAGACATCCGCAATCTGAATACTGCCCCCAGAGGTTTTGCCGTTGATGTTGCCAGTAATGCCATCAAAGCCGAGGCTGCCACCGGCGGTTTTCGCCTCTATATCGCCTTCGAGGTCGCGAACATCAATGGCGCCGCCGCGGGTTTTTAAGTCGACATCAAATTGCTCGGGTACCACCAGGTGGTAGCGTACTCGACGGTTGCCCCAGCTCCAATTGAGCAGTTTCTTTTCCATTTCTCCAACAACCTCCACAACACCGTTGCGGTAGTCCATGGATACCTGGAATTCGTCATCATCCAGACCTTCGATCTCCACTCGTATTATTACGGTGTCTTTTGAGTGAGATTCCACGTTGATGGCACCCCTTTCAGAATCCACCACCAGTTGTTCACCGGGATTCACTGTGAATGCTTTTTTCACTTCCCGATCCGCAGCGGTACTGAGCACAGGCAGCAGCAGTAGTAGTAGCGTGGATAGCAGTGCAGTAGTTAGTTTGTTCATTGTTCCCCTCCCCCTTGGGTATCCATCAAGAATCCATTTTGGCGAACTCGCGATTGAGTTCGAACTGTCGGGACGTCACATAAGCTTCCATTCCTTCTACTCGGCTAACGGCGCGTTTCAAGCGTTCCTGTGCCCGGCGCAAGCGAATAGATGACACTTTGTATTCGCGAGTTTTGGGGGCTTCGGTCGCCTTTTTTTGCGTGCCTGAAGCCGCGTTTTCATAGGCTTCCTTTGGGCGCTTGCCCACCACCAGCCAGGCAATTAGGTAAATGATTATTGCCGTGCCCGAGAGCATAAAGAAGCCCAGAACAAAACCCAGGCGCATAATCCAGGTGGCGCAACCGAAGTAGTCGGCAAGGCCCGCGCAAACACCGGCAATAACACCCTCTTTTTTGTTGCGATACAGATCGCGGTTCCAGCCCGACTCACGGGAGTTATTAAATTTACGTTTGGTTTTCTGCCAGTCATTGTGATGCTGTGACATAGTATGTGTTCTCCGTTATTCCCCAGCGCTGCGCTTTTTAACCTTGCGCCAATTCGGGTGGGTATCGTCCAGTATGGATTCCAACACTTCGATGCGGTCAGCCAAGGTGTCGATGGTTTCCAACATTTCTTCCACCACTTCGCGATCTTGCTGATCCAAGGGCGACCCCGCGGTGCGTTCCATGGACTTGGTGTGGCGGTTTCTGCTGGAAATCAGCATCGGTACCACCACGACCATAAAAACGAGCGCCAGTACAAATAAATGTGATGATTGCATAGTGAATGAGCTCCGGCCCTGGTACTAAAAAAGGAATAGATCCAAAGTTTACCACCGGGGGGATTAGTGCTGCTTGCCTTCACCTTCGGTATTGCCGGACATCTCTGCCTTGATGCGCTCCAGCTCTTCGTTGACTTTTTCGTCCTGCTGCAGGTTGTCGATTTCCGTAGCCAGGTCTGGTTTGGGCTCTTTACCCAGGTCCATGGCTTCTACCTGGCCTTCCAGTTGATCCATTCTGCGCTCAAAGTGCTCGAAGCGGTTAAAGGCTTCGTCCAGTGCTTCGCGGTGCACCTGACGTTTAACCCGCATGCGGTCATTGACGGTTTTGTTGCGCAGCAGCAGGGCCTTTTCCTTGGCGCGAGCGTCGTTGAGCTTTTGCTGCAGCTGAGCCACTTCGTCATTCAGGTGTTCCATTTGTTCGTCAAGGGCGATCAGCTCTTCTTCAATGGCAACACACTCCTCAGACATTGCTTGCTTCTCAGCCAGTGCAGCGCGAGCCAAATCTTCGCGACCTTTACTGATTGCCAAACGGGCTTTGCTTTCCCATTCGTCCACCTCGGAGCGCACTCGATCCAGGCGACGCTGGACGGTTTTGCGATCGGCAATAACCCGTGCCGATGAACTGCGCACTTCCACCAGGGTTTCTTCCATCTCCTGGATAATCAAGCGGATCATTTTGCGAGGGTCTTCGGCCTTGTCCAACATGGCATTGAGGTTGGAATTAATGATGTCGGCCATTCGAGAAAAGATGCCCATGTGTTGCTCTCCTGTTGATGCATATTGAATGTGTTGCCTATTGCATTACAACTACCGTGCCAAAAACATAAGCATTTGTTTTTATTGAATTTTATGTTTTAGAGCAAATCTAATGTGGCCTTTAAAACTTATATTTAGCTATTTAAGCCGCTTATTATTTGGTAAATTTAACTAATTATGAGTGAACAACGTATTATTGGTGAGTCTCCCGCCTGGGTAGAGGCGTTGGACCAGGTATCCCAACTGGCCCCAATCAACCGGGCCGCACTGGTTTTGGGGGAACGGGGTACCGGCAAGGAGCTGGTGGCAGAGCGGCTGCATTACCTGTCGCCGCGCTGGGATCAGCCGTTTATCAAAATCAATTGCGCCGCCTACACCGACGGGCTGCTGGAATCTGAGTTATTTGGCTATGAACCCGGCGCCTTTACCGGGGCCACCCGCTTGCACCGAGGCCATTTTGAGCGAGCCGATGGTGGCACATTGTTCCTGGATGAGCTGGGCACGATGCCCAACCGAGTTCAAGAAAAAGTGCTGCGCATTATTGAATACGGTGAATTTGAGCGCCTTGGTGGCCAGGAAGCCATTAGCGTGGATGTACGCATTGTCGCTGCTACCAATGCCGACCTTAAAGCCATGGCAGATAACCACCAATTTCGCCACGACCTTCTGGACAGGCTCGCTTTCGATGTGGTGCATCTGCCACCACTGCGCCGACGGCAAGGGGATATACAACCACTGTGCGAGCATTTTGCGGTGCGCATGGGCCATGAGTTGGGCTGGGATTTCTTTCCCGGTTTTTCGCCCTCAGCCATGCGCCAGCTGCGCGATTATTCCTGGCCCGGCAATGTTCGCGAGCTAAAAAACGTGGTCGAACGTTCGGTGTACCGCTGGGGCAACCCCGAAGACGCCATTGACCGGGTAGTGATCGATCCATTTGCCGCTGACACGGATACCACAGGCCTTGCTACTGAGCTGGATCAAACCATTGCCGGTAATAGCGAGCTGCCCAACTTTACCGAGGCCACTCGGCAATTCGAGTCGCAGTTAATGCAGAAAGCCCTGGAGACTAACCATTTCCATCAGGGCAAAGCCGCAAAAAGTCTGGGGCTCACCTATCACCAATTCCGTGGCTTGTACCGCAAGCACAAACTGGGCGGTTAATTTTTAAACGCGGTTACTTGAACCCAGGTATGCCGTTGTCAAGTAAGCGGCCTATCGCTTGCTCCATATCGTTATTATTCAGTTCACCCCGCTCCGCCATAGAGGTACAAAGATTGGCGCCATACAGTGGGGATGAGGAACGCGCTGTCATTGCATCGACAGCCGGACCACCGCCCTGGTTAATCGCCTGAATAACAACTGGGCTAAGCATGCCAGCGAACTCAACCACCGGACACTGGATGGTGTTGTGCAACGCCGTCAGTAATTTGGGGCCGATAAACTGCGGGGGCATTGGGCCCGTTGTGTTTTGCAATAGGCGCTCTGCATGGGCGCAATAAAAGTCGAGAAAATGGTTGCCCTGGCGAAACAACAAAAATGCGTTGTGTACTTTTTTGTACGCTTTTAATTTTCCCGTTTGCTGCTGATTTTTTTGCACCCACACTTCCCTACCTAACGCATAGCCTTCCGGTAGATTTTCTGTGCCAGGTAAAATAAATTGATCTGGGCAGAAAACCAAAAAATCCGCATCACACCAAACAACCGACTCATAACCCTCTGCTAAAAACTTCTGCATCCATTTTAAGCGCGCCAAGTCGGTCGCAATCACTTTTTGACGGTTTGTTTTTTCCAACAACTCCGTAGTCATTAATTTAAAAAATTCATCGCCTAAAAAAATGTAATCGTAGTGATTTTTTTCAGACCAATTTTTTACCGATTCCAAGCAAACATTCAGCCAGGAATAAGGCAGTGGAGAACGATGGGATTGGATAACCAGAGTTTTTCTATTCATCGTTTATTTTATGATTGGCTTTTCTTTATATAGCCACAAGACGAACAGCGGAGTGTTTTTTTATAAAAGAAAAGAGGAAACCCCAAGAGTAAAAATACAATAAATGCGGGCTTTTTTCCTTGAGTAAAAATTTCCCACTGGTTTTCTTTACACTCAGGGCAGGCTTCTTTTTTATCCTCTGGTATTTTTTCGGAGTAGTCTTCACTGAGTAATGCTTTAGCCTCTTCTGCTTGGCAAGTAAAAACCTGTAAACGAACACCGCCCATGGCATTAGAGTACAACCAGTTCATATTAATTGTGTGCTCATCTAAAACAAATGCCTCAATACCTGCTGACTCAAGAGAAGACTTTGCAATTTGCGCTTGAAAGGGAAAATCAAACCTGGCAATAGTGGTAAATTTACTCATCAGTAGCAGGCCTCGTATACGCCATCCGCTGACACTGTTGTTTCCAGGCAGAGTGCAGCTGCTGCTCCGTTGACAAGAACAAATCCCCTTTGACACCGTGTAGCTCTGCCAGACGATCTTCCATGGCAGCCTGGCTTTCAAGCTCTCCGTGGTGACCGATATGTGTGACCTCAAGCGCCAACCGACTTTTTAAATAGTAGCCCACTAACAAGCTGCGATGACACTCCGCTGGATCCTTTTCTGCGCACAACAGGGCAATGTTCAAGCCCTTGCTCAACCCATTTTGTAAACGCTCAATGCCTTTTTGAAAAAGCGCCGATGTCATCAGGCGATCAAATTGCACCTGACCGCAGTTATCGTAGTGGTTGTCATCTTTGGAGCGTGGGCCCAACTCCTCCCCCATATAGATGTAGTAAATACCTCGAGCTCGCAAAGTGGCTTGCAGGGCTTCCCGGTGATAGTCATAAAAGCGCTTGCTGTAAGGCACAGAGCGCACATCGGCAACAGCGGCGATACGGTTCGCCGCCAGTTGTTCCAAAAATGTATCCAGTGGCTTGGTGGCATAGCCAATGCTGTAGAGTTGCGCCATTTTGTTTTTACGTTTCTTAACAAACAAAGGAAATGGATGGATATCAGTAAGTTAGACCGCGGATTCCACCTGAATAGAAAATTTTTAAAGCGGTTTTAAAAAAATTTTAATTTTCCGCATCCGAAACTGTTTTTCGCTGCGTCTATATAGCCACAGAGAGACGATACCAGGAGGAAACTGACCATGACTACTCTGAAACGCACCCCAGCAAAAACCACCGGCTTATTCGCATTGACCATTGCACTGTTTGCATTTGCCAGCAGCAGCTTCGCAGATGAAACTCGTATGGTTACTCAACCTTACGCTACCGAGGTGGCCGCAGTTACCGCTGCCGCCAACCGCTTTAACCCAAACTCCATTCGCAAAGATAAAGAGTACATG
Source organism: bacterium SCSIO 12696 (assembly GCA_024397955.1). NCBI lineage: Bacteria > bacterium SCSIO 12696. Next base: position 2,076,733 of record CP073744.1, on the reverse strand, counting down.
GGTACCATCTTGGAAAAGGATGGCCTGTTTTACTACACCTACACTGTCGGTGCTCGTGGCCACGACGAAATTACCACGCTGTTGCCCGATGAGTCCTTTGGCAACGCCGTTGCCTTGTGGCAAACACACGGCCGGGTTAGCCATTACAACCGTTATTTCTCACCCTCCGACCGAAATGTGTCTGAGCAATTGAACCTGCCATTTTACCTGGCAGACCACACCGGGCAACTGAAGGTATATAACCCTGGCGATAAAACCCTGCCACTGAGAACCGCACAACGGTTGGGCTTCTACGCTCGAGGCGCCTCTGAGGGAACGTTGGTAAAAGACGACCAAGGTAACTCTGTCGCCATCGCCACCAAACCCAGTGACTTGCATAGCACTGACGACAAAAAACAGGTCGCCAAGCTGGAAGAGTAAGCCTGTGACAAGTTTGTCCCCTGTTCGTACCTCACGGGAATCCCGTGGGGTGCGAGCTTTTTTCGGTTCAGTGGTGCAGATCTGCGCTGGAGCCACTGCAAGCCTGAGTATCGTTTCAAGTCGTCATAGCAGGGACTGATTAATACGTTTTACAAGCCAGGGAAGGCTTGCTCTGAGTCTACACTTCTCTCTAAAAAGCGGTTTAAGAGCGCGAATCTCGATTTATCACCAACGCTTAAGTAAACGCCATTACAATAGCGTCACTCGCTCTACAAAGCCGATATCGTGACGTTTTATACCGACATTCTCCCCTGGTTTTGGCACTGGCTCTGTTGGCCACTATTGGTACTCTGCGGCGGCCTGGCTATTTGGCAGTTCCCGTTACGGAAGGTGTTGGCAGTGCCACTTCGCCAGCATCTGGTACTGGGCTCTGTGATTGCATTGGTGTTGATATGGAAATTGGCTGCTCGCCTGCAGGATTACGACTTCGGCATTCACTTGTTTGCCGTTACCGCTGTAGTGATGTTGGTGGGGGTTAGTCCGGCACTGATCATTAGTGCCCTGGCTTTGGTGTTGTACACCTTAATCGAGCCAGCTATCGGTTGGTCTACCTACGCCGTTAATTTCTCCCTGGGTCTGCTGCCGCCGATACTGGCCAGCGGCGCCTGCCTGAAGATCGTTAGCCGGTTGCCACAAAAAAACTTGTTTGCTTATATGCTCGGCGTCGGCTTTGCTGGCGCCATTGCGGCACGGTTAATAACCACGCTTTTGGTGTATGGATTAATGGTGGTCTCCAATGAACCTGCGCTGGTAAAAATCGCCGATACCTACTTACCCTGGATGTTGTTAATCACTTTTCCAGAGGGCTTTATTAACGGGATGATTATTTCGGGGGTAACGGTGTATTGCCCACACTGGGTGAGGAGTTTTGATGAAGAGAGGTATTTGGGGTAAAGCGGTTAATCCAAGAATGCCCAAGTATCCGCTCCATCAAATTGTCTAATTTTAAACTGGGCAATCACCTTGGCATGACACATGCGGAAGTTAACCGCCATATGTTCTCCACCAGGCTGTAAATTTTCCCAGTGAGTAGTGCAACCACAAGTTTTGCAGCTATGGATAGCCAGAGTTTGATCACCTTGCACATAACGGATGGTGCCATTATCAGGCGCAGATATCCGAACATGCCCAACGGGCAAGTGCCCCCAAAGAGCGCCTATACGGCGGCAGATGGAGCAATTGCAGTCCACCAGTTTTTCGGGGCTGTCGCTTAGCTCAAAGGCAACAGCCCCGCAGTGGCATTGTCCGTGGTGTATAAGCTTAGTCACTTATATAGCAAGGCACCCAATCAAAGTAAGTACTCACTTACACATCCAGATTAGTCACAGCCAAGGCATTGGTTTCAATAAACTCCCGACGCGGTTCTACATGATCGCCCATCAGGCAGGTAAACATCTGGTCAGCGGCAATGGCGTCTTCAATGGACACTTGCAGCAGGCGACGGTTTTCCTTGTCCATGGTGGTCTCCCACAGTTGGTCGGGGTTCATCTCACCGAGGCCTTTGTAGCGCTGGATGTTGTAGCCACGGCTGGATTCTTTCATTAACCAGGCCAATGCCTCAGCAAAGCTGGTAACCGCCTGTGTGCGCTCACCACGCTTGATAAAGGCCCCGTCCTCCAACAGCCCTTGCAACTCTTTGCCCAGTTCAACAATGGCGGCGTATTCACCACTGGCAATAAAGTCCTGACTGATGCGGTACTGATGAGGGACCCCATGGGCAATGATTTCGATCTGCGGCAGGAACAAACCGCGCTCGCTGTCGTTAGCTACTGTTATATTATAACGATGACTTCCAGCACTGTTTTCAGCCGCTACGGCCTCAGACAAGCTCTGGCACCAAGCTGTCATTGCGTCGTTATCTTTCAGCATATCCTCTGAAACCGCTGGCAGGTAGACCATTTCTTGCAGCACTTCTTCCGGGTACACCCGCGACATGCGCTCGATAATGCCGTTCACTTTGCGGTAGTGGGACACCATGGTCTCCAGTGCCGTGCCAGCTATACCGGGCGCTTCCGGATTAACGTGTAAGCTGGAGCCTTCCATAGCAGAATTGGTTAAAAAGGCTTCCAGGGCGGCTTCGTCTTTGAGGTACTGCTCCTGCTTGCCTTTACTGATTTTGTACAGTGGCGGCTGGGCGATGTATACGTAACCGCGCTCAATCAACTCACGCATCTGGCGGAAGAAGAAGGTCAGTAACAAGGTACGGATGTGTGAGCCATCCACATCGGCGTCGGTCATAATCACAATGTTGTGATAGCGAATTTTGTCCGGGTCAAACTCCTGGGCGCCGATACCACAGCCCAGAGCGGTAATCAGCGTACCCACTTCTGCGCTGGACAGCATCTTGTCGAAACGGGCTTTTTCCACATTGAGGATTTTACCCTTGAGGGGCAGAATCGCCTGGGTGCGACGGTCGCGGCCCTGTTTAGCAGAGCCACCGGCAGAATCACCCTCCACCAGGTAGATTTCAGAAAGTGCCGGATCTTTTTCCTGACAGTCTGCCAGCTTGCCTGGCAGGCCCGCGATATCCAGTGCACCTTTGCGACGGGTCATCTCACGTGCCTTGCGAGCAGCATCACGAGCGCGCGCAGCTTCAATCATTTTGGTAACCACCAGCTTGGCTTCCTGAGGGTTTTCCAGCAGGTAATCGGCAAATTTTTCGCCCATCTCCTGCTCTACGGCGGATTTAACCTCTGAACTCACCAGTTTATCTTTGGTTTGAGAGCTGAATTTGGGGTCCGGCACTTTTACGGAAATAATCGCTGTCAGGCCTTCACGAGCGTCATCGCCGGTGGTGGAGACCTTACTTTTGGCACCCAAGCCCTCTTTTTCGATGTAGTTATTCAACCCACGGGTCAAAGCGGCGCGGAAGCCCGCCATGTGGGTACCACCGTCTCGCTGGGGGATGTTGTTGGTGTAGCAGTACACATTTTCCTGGAAGCCGTCATTCCACTGCAGGGAAACCTCCACGCCAATGCCGTCTTCTTCGCGCTGACTGGTGAAGTGGAATACTTGGTTTACCGGGTTTTTATTCTTGTTGAGATACTCAACAAAGGCACTCAAACCACCTTCGTATTCATACACTTCTTCTTTACCACTGCGCTCATCCGCGAGGACGATACGTACCCCAGAGTTCAGAAACGACAGCTCCCGCAGGCGCTTGGCCAGAATATCGTAGTGGAAGTTAATGTTGCTGAAGGTATCTTCTGATGCCCAAAACTGTACTTCAGTGCCGGATTCGCTGGTCTCACCAATGACTTTCAGTGGTTCATCGGGAACACCGTGGCGATAGATTTGTTCGTGTACCTGGCCATTGCGGCGAATGGTCAGGCGCAGCTTTTTGGAGAGGGCGTTAACAACCGATACACCCACGCCATGCAAACCACCGGATACCTTGTAGCTATTGTCATCAAATTTACCGCCAGCGTGAAGCACGGTCATGATGACTTCCGCCGCAGATACACCCTCTTCGTGCACATCGGTGGGAATACCCCGGCCATTATCGGACACAGAGACCGATTCATCCGGGTGGATGGTGACGCGAATTTCACTGCAATGGCCCGCTAAAGCCTCGTCGATGGAGTTATCAACAATCTCAAACACCATGTGGTGAAGGCCTGTGCCATCATCGGTATCGCCGATATACATGCCCGGGCGCTTGCGCACGGCATCAAGGCCTTTTAGTACTTTAATGCTATCGGAGCCGTAATCCTGTTCTTCGCTCATTGCTTGCTGCTACCTTCCAATCGTTGATTCCAGGGCTTTTATTGCGGTGAAACCACCCCATGTTCCACGTGGAACATGGCAAATTCCCCATCCTGCGGCCATGCGGCCTGCAAATCTTCTTTAAAAACGCCGGTAATAAATACCTGCGCGCCTAATTCATTCAGTAATTGCCCTACTCGCTTGCGGTGTTCGCTGTCCAACTCAGCGGGCAAATCATCCAGAAGATAAACACATTGTTTATCAGTTATCTGGTGATAGAGGTACCCTTGCGCGATACGCAATGCACAAACCACGGTTTTTATTTGCCCCCGTGATAGCACATCTCCTGCTGGACAGCCCGATACTTTAAGGCGTACATCCGCTCTATGAGGGCCATAATGAGTTGTCCTGTTTTTCAGGTCCCGCTCTCTACTGCTTGCCAGCACGTCCAGCAGCGGACGCCCGTGATCCCACCCAGGTTGATAGGCAAAATCGATGTCCGCAACGTTGGTAAGGCGTTGCAGAATATCTTGGAAAACCGGCTTGAACTGACTCAAATAGGCTTGGCGATTCCCGTCTACCTGTTCACTCAGTCGGGAAAATTCAGCATCCCAAACAGCCAGCTCTTCGAGCAGTGCTCTATCTTCTTGACGACCGCCCATTCTATCATGCCGAAGCAATGAATTGCGGTGCTTGAGGCAACGTTGAAGGGCTTTCCAAAGGCCTGGGTAATCATGTTCCACGTGGAACACACCCCAATCCAAAAACTGACGGCGCTGTAATGGACCGCCTTCCAACAGATCAAAGCTCTGGCTATTGAGCAGTTGTATGGGCAGTTCTTCCACCAAACCCGCAGCGGTAGGTACAGATTCTCCATTCACCTTAAAGTGGAACTCACCTTTTCGTGTACGCTGAACACCGATAGGAATTGCTCGCTCCGACTGCGGATCAAACAGCTGAGCAAACACAACGCAATCACTGGTGTCGTGTTGAATAACTGTGCGGATATTGCGACTGCGAAATGAGCGGCCGCGGCCCAACAAATACAGTGCTTCTAACAGAGAGGTTTTTCCACTGCCGTTTACACCGTAGATAAGGTTGGCAGACGGACAAAAAGAAAGCTGGATCTGCTCCAGGTTTCGCAACCGGTGCACATCCAGCTTTTTGATATACATACGATGTTTAGAGTTTGTCGTTACGTTGGAAGATTGCTTCGCTGCGCTCGCAATGACGAATCAAACTTACAATCTCATGGGCATAACAACGTAAACACTGTCTTCATTTTCCGGATCATTCACCAACGCCGAACTGTTCGAGTCAGACAGGGTAAAGCGGGTGTTGTTGCCGGGCAGTACGTTGAGTACGTCGAGAAGGTAACTGACGTTGAAACCAATCTCCAACTCATCTCCTTCGTAGTTAACCGCTATCTCTTCTTCGGCCTCTTCCTGCTCTGGGTTGTTGGCAACAATTTTCAGCAAATCGTTGCTGAGCATCAAACGCACTCCGCGATACTTTTCATTGGATAGGATTGCCGCACGGCTAAATGCCTGCTTGAGACCGGCGCGATCACCAATCACTTCTTTAGTGCCGCCACGAGGTAAGACTCGTTCGTAATCCGGGTAAGAGCCATCCACCAGTTTTGAGGTAAAGCGGAAGTCATCGCCAGAGATGCGAACATGGTTGCTGCCAATGACCACGCTGACATCATCACCTTCTCCCAGCAACCGGGAAAGCTCCATCACGCCTTTGCGAGGCACAATGGCAGAAATTTTTTCATCCGCGGAAGATTGCAGTGGGCGTGTAGACATGGCCAGGCGGTGACCGTCTGTGGCAACTGCGCGCAGGGTTTTTCCATCCGCTTCCCACAACATACCATTGAGGTAGTAGCGAACATCCTGCTGGGCCATGGCAAACGCAGTACTGTCAATTAAGTACTTCAGTTCGGTTTGCGACACGTTCAGTTCAAGACGACCCTGTCCCTCATCGACACTGGGGAAATCGCTGGGCGGTAACGTGGAAAGGGTAAAGCGGCTGCGGCCACTTTGCAGAATCGCACGGCCATCTTTTTCCGACAATTTAATTTCCGCCCCCTCGGGAAGAGAACGAACAATATCCATCAGCTTACGAGCTGGCACCGTAATTTCACCGCCTTCGGCACTCTGCTCCAATTCAATATGACCGACAATTTCTACTTCAAGATCGGTGCCTGTCAGAGAGAGTTTTTTATCGTCCAAAACCATCAGGACATTGGAGAGAATTGGTAGGGTCTGACGACGCTCCACCACACCCAACACCAACTGTAACGGTTTCAGAAATGTTTCGCGGGATACGGTAAATTTCATGATGCCCTTCTTTATGAAAACTGGTAGATTTATAGTTTTATCCAATACCTGACTTGCGCAACCCAGGCAGGCAACAGCCAGACCCGTAATAATAAATCAAGTGGTCAACAGGCGCAGCAGATGTTTCATATCTTCACTCATGTCGCGGTCAGTTTCCTGAAGTTCTTTGATTTTCCGGCAGGCGTGAAGCACTGTGGTGTGATCGCGACCATTAAAGGCTTCACCAATTTCCGGCAAACTGTGGTTGGTCAGTTCCTTGGCCAAGGCCATCGCCACCTGTCGCGGACGGGCCACTGAACGACTGCGGCGCTTGGACAAAAGGTCCGACATTTTCAGCTTGTAGTATTCAGCCACGACCCGCTGGATGTTGTCGATAGTCACCAACTTGTCTTGCAGGGCCAACAGGTCTTTCAGGGATTCCCGAATCAAATCAATATCGATTGGCCTACCGGTGAAGTGAGCACTTGCTATCACTCTCTTAAGCGCACCTTCTAGCTCACGCACATTGGAGCGAACCCGCTGGGCGAGGAAAAAGGCAGCTTCGGAAGACAGATTCATCTTTGCCTGATCGGCCTTTTTCATCAGAATCGCCACCCGGGTTTCCAGTTCCGGTGGCTCAACCGCGACGGTTAATCCCCAGCCAAAGCGAGACTTGAGGCGCTCCTCCATCTGGTCGATTTCTTTGGGGTAGCGATCACAGGTGAGAATCATCTGCTGCCCACCTTCAAGCAAGGCATTAAAGGTGTGAAAAAACTCTTCTTGGGAGCGCTCCTTACCGGCAAAAAACTGAATATCATCAATCAGCAAAGCGTCTACGGAACGATAGAAGCGTTTAAAGTCGTTAATGGCATTCAGCTGCAGCGCTTTCACCATATCGGCCACAAAGCGCTCAGAATGAAGATACACCACTTTGGCGTTGGGTTTTTGCTGACGCAGGGCGTTGCCCACCGCGTGCATCAAGTGAGTTTTACCCAGGCCAACACCGCCATAGATAAACAGCGGGTTGTAAGAGCCACCGGGGTTTTCCGCCACCTGGCGAGCCGCCGCTAAAGCCAGCTGGTTGGACTTACCCTCGACAAATGAGTTAAACCGGAAAGTCCCATTGAGGTTGCTCTTGTGGCGCAGGCCGCCTTCTACCTCAACATCATCAATATCGGCACTGTCGTTTTGCACTACTGGTTTTTGCAACACTGGCTTTTGTAGCTTTGACTCAGGGGCCAAAACCGTATTTCCAGCACTGGGTTCTGCCAAGGTATCAGCAGTTTGGCTGCCGTCGTTGTCCAGTGGTTTGTTATTCACCGGTTGCTGCTGGGGCGTATGCACAAAAGCCGGGGCCTGCAAGCTGCGAGACTCAACCACTACCTGGTAATTGTGTTCACCCACTTCCTGAAGCAACTGACGAATGCGATGTAAAAATTTGTCCGAAACCCAATCTTGGACAAAGCGATTGGGCGCTACCAGGCGAATGGTATCTGCGGTTTTCGGGCAGGCGGTGGCATCCACCTGCAGTGGTCGAATCCAAGTGTTGAATTGCTGATCGGGCAATTCGTCACGAAGATAATTCTGACATTTATCCCAAAGAACCTGGGCCAATGCCGCTCCCCCTTATATTCTGTGTTTATTGTTTCTGTTGAGACTATTTTTAGAACCTGGCAGTTTTAGAGCCTGACAGCTTTAGAATCTGACAAAGTCAGCGAGCTGCCGACAGCCAGTTATCCCCAACCTCATTTTTAGGTCAGCCAGTCTAACGCCTGTTTCGCCTGTTATCCACACCACAAATTTATTTTTACAATGCAACGAAAAAGACTTTTTTTTATTAAAAATCAAACAACTATTGATTTTTAACAGCGTAAAACTATTCACAGAAAAACGGATTTATATTGAACAAAAAACAACCAGAAAAATAAAAATCCTGTGGATAAGCTGTGTTTTTTATGGGGATTATCTGTCGAAAAAACGCAATTTAAAGCTGTGCAGGTTAGCAGTTACATACCTGGTATTTTTTTGACTTGCCAGTATCGGCCAGTCATAAAAATCCACCCTCTGTTTTGAGGGTCTGAGCGGTGCAAAGCATCTACTTACCAATACAAAAGCTGCTGAAAATCCGCCCCAGCAAATCGTCGCTGGTGAAGGTACCGGTAATTTCCCCCAACGCCTGCTGAGCCTGACGTAAGTCTTCCGCCAACAGTTCACCAGCAGCCGCCTGATTCAATTGTTGCTGGCCATTGAGCATAAATTCCCGGGCTTTTTCCAGTGCCACAATATGGCGACGGCGAGCGGTAAAACTGCCCTCGCCTACTCCCGCAAACCCCATGCACTGTTTGAGGTGGTCGGTGAGGGTATCAATACCCAGGGCTTGACGGGCGGACAAGCGAATCACCGGGTGGCCCTGATCCTCACTGGTTTCCGTGCCAATACCGGAAACATCCACCTTGTTGAGCACAAAGGTAATGTTGTCCCGCTCTGGATGGCGAGCAAAGTACTCCGGCCAATTGGCCCGGGCATCCAGCGAGTAATCTTTGCTGCTGTCGATAACAAACAGAATGCGGTCGGCGCTATCGATTTCTTTCCAGGCGCGGCGGATGCCCTCCTGTTCCACCGCGTCTTCGCTGTCCCGCAAACCGGCGGTGTCGATAATATGCAATGGCATACCGTCGATATGAATACGCTCACGGAGAACATCGCGAGTAGTACCTTCAATATCGGTAACAATGGCGCTGTCTTTTCCGGACAGAGCATTCAGCAAGCTGGATTTACCGGCGTTGGGTTTACCGGCAATCACCACGGTCATGCCTTCCTGAATCAATGCCCCCTGTTGAGCCTGGGTAAAAATAGCTGCCAAATGATCCAGTAATGATTGCAAGTCCTGGCCTACCTTGGAGTCGGCCAGAAAATCGATTTCTTCTTCCGGGAAGTCGATCGCCGCTTCCACATAAATGCGCAATTGGATCAAGCCTTCAACAAGGGCGTGAACCTGTTGCGAAAACTCTCCTTGCAGGGAACGCAACGCACAGCGGGCCGCTTGTTCGGAAGAGGCATCGATCAAATCGGCAATGGCTTCCGCCTGGGCCAGATCCAGTTTGTCATTGAGGAAGGCGCGCTCGGAAAACTCCCCCGGTCTCGCCAGGCGAACACCCAGCTCGGTGAGCGTATTCAACAAGGTGTCCAGAATCACCGGGCCGCCGTGGCCCTGTAACTCCAACACATCTTCACCGGTAAAGGAATTGGGTCCTGGGAAGAACAGTGCCACACCTTCATCAATAGGATCTCCCGACGCATTTTTAAAACGGGCAAAGCTGGCCAACCTTTGTTGGGGCACCTTGCCAATTACCTGTTCGGCAACTTCCCGGGTGCGCGGCCCACTGATACGAATAATCCCGACCCCGCCGCGACCTGAGGCGGTAGCAATAGCGGCAATGGTGTCCGTGTCGATAGTGGTCATAGGGTTTTGATCAGTCATGGCAAAGCATTTTAAAAGTATGACGGCCCACGGAAAAGCAGTGAGCATAATACTAAGAGCACAAACAAAAAGGGCGGCTAACGCCGCCCTTTCACTCACTGCTTTATTTAAACACCGAGTTTTTTATTCACAAACCAACTTTGGGCAATAGAGAACACGTTATTCACGGTCCAGTACAGCACCAGGCCAGCCGGGAACCACATAAACATAAAGGTAAACATGATCGGCATGATTTTCATGGCAGTGGCCATGCTGGCTTCTGCGGGCTGTGGGTTGAGTTTTTGCTGAATCCACATGGTCAGGCCCATAATCAGCGGCAGGATAAACAGCGGGTCTTTTACCGACAGGTCGGCCACCCACAGCCAGTCCGCGTGGCGCAGTTCCACACTTTCAAACAGCATGTAGTACAGGCCGAGGAAAATCGGCATGGGCAACAGCATCGGCAGGCAGCCGCCCATGGGGTTGACGCCGTGCTTTTTGTACAAGCCCATCATTTCCTGGGACATCTTTTGACGGTCGTCGCCGTAGAGCTCTTTCAGGCGCTGCATCTCCGGCTGGATCTTGCGCATCCCCGCCATCGAACGGGCACTCTTGGCAAACAACGGATACATGGGAATACGCACACACAGGGTCAACAGCAGAATCGCCCAACCCCAGTTGCCGACAAAGTTGTGCAGGAAGTCCAACAGCCAGAACAGCGGCTTGGATATCCACCAGGCCCAACCGTAATCGATGGTCAGGTCCAGATGTTGGTGAATGCTTTCCAGCTGTTTAATGTCTTTGGGGCCTGCATAGAAGCGGGTTTTTAAAACACCGTTTTGTCCAGCCGCCACCGATTGGCTTGGGCCTACATAGCCCAGAGAGTAATCCCCATTACTCAGCTGACGCAGTTTGTAGTTGTTGTTGTCATCCTGCTGCGGTACCCAGGCACTCATAAAGTAGTGCTGCAGCATAGCAACCCAGCCACCGGTATAAGTTTCGTCAAAGCGCTTTTCTCGAATATCCTCGAAAGAGAGTTTGACGTAGTTTTCCTCCGGGGTGGTGATCGCCGCGCCCACATAGGGCTGCATACCAAAACCCGCGTCACTGTCTGGCTTGCTGGCGTCACGCTTTATCTGAGCGTAGATATTTGCCTGCCATTGCTCTGCACTGCGGTTATCAACCAGATAGTCGATGTCCACCAGGTAGTCGCCGCGGCGGAACGTAAATCGCTTGGTAATTGCCACTTCGCCCTGCTGGTAGTTGAGGTCCACCACCAACTCATCGCCGCTGATATCGTAGCGGCTGGATGAACTGCTAAACAGCGGGCGAATACCACCGCTCTTATCGGTACCGTTTTTGCCCACCAGGCCACTCTGGGCAATGTAGGTGTGGCTATTGGTGTTGTTGAGCAGAATGTAGGGTTCTTCGGAATCCAGCTGCTTGAGGTACTCGGGCAGAGCCACCTTAACAATGTCGCCACCACGAGGGTTAATCAACATTTGCAAGACATCAGTATTCACCGCAATAAGCTGGTGATCTGTGTTTTGGGCCGTTACCTGGGGCTGCTCAGTGGCCACTGAAGGCACATCGTCCTGCGAGGCTGGAGGCTGATCACTGGGTACATCCGGCGTCTCTGTTGGCGTCACCGTCTCAACAATGGTCCGAGTATCTTCCACTGGCTTGTGTTGTTGCTCAAACTTGTTCCACTCCTGAAACAACATAACCACAACTATGCCTATGCCGCCCAACAGTAAGGTGCGTTGCCAATCCATCTTTAATTCTCAGTATCAGTCAATTCGGGTTTTGGGGAAGTGGAAGCTTTTTTATCGTCACCGGGAACCGGGTCGTAACCACCTTCGTGAAAAGGGTGGCATTTTATAAGGCGTCGCCCCGATAGATAAAGCCCTTTTAGGGATCCGTGGCGCTCAATGGCGCAAAGGGCATACTCCGAGCAACTGGGGTGAAAACGACAGTTGCTGCCCAGCAGTGGGCTGATAAAGCGCCGGTAACCACGAATAGGCCCTGTAAGCAGCTTGTTTATCACTGCTTCGCTCCCATTGCCTTTTTAGACAGGCGTTTAAAAGAACCTTCAAACAGTTTATGCAGCTGGCGGTTATCCAGTTCACCGATGCCACGTCGGGCTAACACAATAATATCCAGTGAACCCAACAATCGTTGACTGTGGCGAAAGCACTCGCGAGCGACCCGTTTGACTTTGTTGCGGTCAACGGCGTGGCGAACGTTTTTTTTGGCAACGACCAATCCCAGGCGAGGGTGGTCAAGAGAGTTTGGAGTGGCCAGTAGCAGCAAGTGCGAGTGGCCAACCTTGAATTCAGCGCCATCGAAGACACGCTGAAACTGGACCCCATTCAGTAATCGTTTCGACCGGCTGAAATCGCTGCCAGACTGATTAACCTGGGTTGGCTCGGGCACACTGCCGCCCTGACAGTAGCTGTCTGCAGCTGAATTAAGCAGCCAGACGCTTACGACCCTTGGCGCGACGACGATTGATTACCAAACGGCCGTTCTTGGTGGCCATGCGGGCGCGGAAGCCGTGAGTACGCTTGCGCTTGATAACGCTGGGCTGGAATGTTCTTTTCATGACTAATACCGTTATAAAACAGCCGTTGTAAAACAGCTTTGCAAAGTAATTCTACGAGGCAGTTGACCTCAAAGGGCCGGGGATTCTAAACAAAACCACTGAGTGTGGCAAATGAAATTTTACTCAACCTGTAGGTAGGGTCTCTTTATTCATTTATATAGGGCAGGTTGTGAATAAGCTGTCGATAGTAGCCGGTAAAACCACGGGCGAAAGCTGGGGGTAGAACTGTGGATAAATGTGGATAAAAAGACGTTTTTTGTTCCCCTGTGCATAACCCCCCTATCCGTCCACAACCTTACAGGGGCTTTTCCCTGGCTTTTTGGGGCCTTATCCGCAGCCTTTTAATAGGGATAACTATTTGATATAAAATAAAAAAAATGAGTTATTAACAGAATTTCTTGGCTTAAATAATAACTACTAACATAAAAACCTTTCTACATACCTATATAAAAAATACGTTATTCAGCTTATTTAACTAAAAAAACAAAAGTTCCGTATAATTGCCACCCCTTTTAACAGTGGTGATTGCTCCATGCAGTATCCGGACAAGTTCGATGTCATCGTGGTTGGTGGCGGCCACGCGGGTACCGAGGCCTGCCTGGCGGCGGCTCGTATGGGCTGCCGTACCTTGCTGTTAAGCCACAATATCGAAACCTTGGGGCAGATGTCCTGCAATCCCGCCATTGGTGGCATTGGCAAAAGCCATCTGGTGAAAGAGGTGGATGCCCTGGGTGGTGCCATGGCCACTGCCACCGATTTGGGGGGTATCCAGTTTCGGGTACTCAATGCTCGCAAGGGGCCAGCGGTGCGTGCTACCCGCGCCCAGGCGGATCGGGCGCTGTACAAAGCAGCAATTCGCGAGATTCTGGAAAACCAGCCCAACCTGTCGATCTTCCAGCAAGCAGTGGACGACCTGATTTTGGACGGCGACCGGGTGGTGGGCGCCAAAACCCAAATGGGGCTGTCGTTTTACGGAAAAACCGTGGTGCTGACCGCCGGCACGTTCCTTGGCGGCCAGATTCATGTGGGGTTGCAGAACTATTCCGGTGGCCGCGCTGGCGATCCGCCTTCGGTTTCCCTGGCTCAGCGTTTACGGGAACTGCCCCTGCGAGTGGAGCGTTTAAAAACCGGCACCCCGCCGCGTATCGATGCCCGCAGTGTGGATTTTTCGGTGATGCAGGAACAGTGGGGAGACCAGCCCTTACCGGTGATGTCTTACCTGGGCAGTCGCGAACAGCATCCGCAACAGGTGTGCTGTTACATCACCCACACCAACGAAACCACCCATCAGATTATTCACAGTGGTCTGGATCGCTCCCCCATGTACAGCGGCGTGATCGAAGGGGTGGGGCCGCGTTATTGCCCCTCTATCGAAGACAAAATTGTTCGCTTTGCGGATAAGGATAGCCATCAGGTGTTTGTGGAGCCGGAGGGCCTGAATACCCACGAGCTGTACCCCAATGGCATCTCTACCAGCCTGCCGTTTGATGTGCAGCTGGAACTGGTGCGCTCCATTCGCGGCTTTGAAAATGCCCATATCACCCGGCCGGGCTACGCCATTGAGTACGACTTTTTTGACCCCAGAGACCTCAACTACTCTCTGGAAAGCAAGTTTGTCGACGGCTTGTACTTCGCGGGTCAGATCAATGGCACCACCGGTTACGAAGAAGCCGCTGCTCAAGGCTTGCTGGCAGGCACCAATGCGGCACTGGCCGTGCAGGGCAAAGACCCCTGGTGCCCCCGTCGCGATGAAGCCTATATCGGCGTACTGGTGGATGACCTGATTACCCTGGGCACCAGCGAACCCTACCGCATGTTTACCAGTCGCGCGGAATACCGCCTGTTGCTGCGGGAAGACAACGCCGATTTGCGCCTGACGGAAAAAGGTCGTGAACTGGGCTTGGTGGACGATAATCGCTGGCTGCACTTTAACGAAAAGCGCGACGCCATTGCCGCCGAGCAGGAGCGCCTGAAAAGCACCTGGGTGCAACCCGGTTCTGCGGAAGCGGAACAGCTGAAAGACACACTCAGCAGCCCCATCAGCCGTGAGTACAACCTGCACGATTTGGTCAAGCGCCCGGAAATGAGCTACGCCGATATCGCTGCCCTGGACCTGGATCGGGAAATTCCAGAAGCGGTGGCAGAGCAAGTGGAAATCGACGCCAAATACGCCGGTTATATCGATCGCCAGCAAGAAGATATCGACCGCCTCAAAGCCCAGGAAAATACGGCTATCCCCGCCGACTTTGATTACGACGGGGTAAAAGGGCTTTCCAACGAAGTGAAACAAAAGCTCAGTGAAGCCAAACCGCAAACACTGGGGCGGGCGGTTCGCATTCCCGGTGTGACTCCGGCGGCGGCTTCGCTGTTGTTGGTTTACCTGAAGAAGCACAGCGCCAAGCGGCGTAGTGCCTAACAACTTACCTGTCATTGCGAGCGCAGCGAAGCAATCTCCAGCAAGCCACTGCCACACTGGTCGAGATTGCCGCGTCGCTACGCTCCTCGCAATGACGGGGGATATGAAATGATTACACTCGAACAACAACTCCGCACTGGCATCGCTGAGCTGGGTCTTGAGCTAAACGACCAACAAATCGGGTTGCTGCTCGCTTATCTGGACGAACTTCATCGCTGGAACAAAGCTTACAACCTCACAGCCATCCGCGATCCGGAGCAGATGCTGCACCTCCATATACTCGACAGTTTGGCGGTGATGCCATTGTTGCAGGGGCAGCATTTTGTCGATGTGGGCACTGGCCCGGGTATTCCCGGCATTCCCCTGGCCATTGTGTTTCCGGAAAAAACCTTTCAGCTGATCGACAGCAATGGCAAGAAAATGCGCTTTGTGTTCCAGACCTGCCTCAAATTGAAGCTGGATAATGTGACCGAGCAACAGATTCGCGTGGAGCAGTTTCAGGGTCGTTCCGGCGGTTACTGCGGGGTGCTTAGTCGCGCCTTTACCAGCGTGCCGGATATGTTGGAAAAGTGTCATCACCTGGCATCAGAAAATGGTCGCTTTTACGCCATGAAGGGCAAACTGCCAACAGATGAGTTGAGTGCCCTGGCAAAACACTATAAGGTCGTTGCCTCTCATCAACTGCAGGTGCCCGGTGTCGACGCCGAGCGCCATCTGATTGAAATCTCTCACACCGAGGAATAGCGCGTGAGTCGCACATTAGCCATCGTCAACCAGAAAGGCGGTGTCGGAAAAACCACCACCAGCGTTAATTTGTCTGCCTCCCTGGCCAGCTTTGGCCGGCGGGTGTTGATGGTGGATATGGACGCTCAGGGCAATGCCACCATGGGCTCGGGCATCGATAAAAACGCCCTGGAAGAAACTGTGCTGGATGTGCTCACCGGTGAAGCGGATATCAACCGGGTGATTTGCCGCTGTGAATCCGGCAATTTCGATGTGTTGCCTGCCAACTCGGATCTCACCGCCGCCGAGGTGGAGCTTCTTAACGTGGCCAACAAAGAGAGCCGCTTGTTTTACGCGTTGTCCCGGGTGCGCGACCGCTACGATTACATCATTGTCGACTGTCCACCGGCGCTGAGTATGCTCACCATCAATGCGCTCACCGCCAGCCACGGGGTAATTATCCCCATGCAGTGCGAGTACTACGCCCTGGAAGGGTTGTCGGCGCTGATGGAAACCATCCAGCAGATCAACAAAGTGATCAACCCGCACCTGAAGATCGAAGGCATCCTGCGCACCATGTACGACCCCCGCAACAGCCTCACCAACGAAGTCACTACGCAGTTGCGCAAACACTTTGGCGACAAGGTGTACCGGGTATACATTCCCCGCAATGTGCGTTTGGCAGAGGCCCCCAGTTACGGCGAGCCCGCTATTGTTTACGACAAGCACTCCAAAGGCTCGCTGGCCTACATCGGTTTGGCCGGGGAAATCATCAATCGCCACCGGGCTGAAGCCCGCCAGGCCATGAGCGCATAAGGGGAAAAGGTCATGGTAAAACGCAAACTCGGCCGCGGCCTCGACGCCCTGCTCAGCCCGGAAATTGCACAAACCGTTGTTGAACAGCCCAATGTAGGGGTGAATATTGCGGTTCCCGCCAGTGGTGACCAGCTGCGCCAGTTGCCGGTGGAGTTCCTGCAGCGGGGCAAATACCAACCGCGCCGGGATATGCACCCGGAGGCGCTGGAAGAATTGGCCAACTCCATTCGCGCTCAGGGCATTATGCAGCCGATTGTGGTGCGCCCTATCGGCGACAACCGTTACGAGATTATTGCCGGTGAGCGCCGCTGGCGCGCTGCGCAAATGGCGGAGCTGGCGGAAGTCCCCACCCTGATCAAAGACGTGCCGGACGAAACCGCCATCGCCATGGCGTTGATCGAGAACATCCAGCGGGAAGACCTCAACGCCATTGAAGAGGCCCAGGCGCTGATCCGCCTGCAGAACGAGTTTGAACTCACCCAGCAGGAGGTGGCCACTGCCGTGGGCAAATCCCGCACTGCGGTCACCAATTTGATGCGCCTGATGACTCTGGAAGAGGAGGTGCGCCGCCTGCTGGAACACGGCGACCTGGAAATGGGCCACGCCCGCGCTTTGCTGGGCCTGAAAAGTGGCCAGCAAATTGAAGCGGCGCGCTCTGTGGTGGCCAAAGGCATGACCGTGCGCCAGGCGGAGGCATTGGTGCGCCGCCTGCAGGAGCAGGGCACGGCGCAAAAAGAATCTCGCGCCCTCAGCCCGGATATTGTGCGCCTGCAAGATCAGCTGTCGGAACAAGTGGGCGTGCCGGTGATGGTGCAACACAGTGCCAAAGGCAAAGGCAAGCTGGTGTTCAAGTACAACAGCCTTGATGAGCTGGATGGCATTCTGGCCCACATCAAATGAATATCCCTTAATTGGGTAGCCATTGGTGGAGAAACCCACCGTTGGCAAGTTGAATAAGCGAGTTGAACTACCTATAATTGCGCCGCCCAGACTAGTCTGTCTGGGGTTTGTAGCGCTTCGGGTGATAATGCTTGAAGAGCGAGAGAAAGGCTGACAGGAGCTGGCAGCAATGGCCAAGATTGCGCCCCCGCCGGTACATCAGGTCGCCTTGATCCAGCTGTTGGTTTTGCTTCTTCTGTCTTTGGCCCTGTTGCCAATCAGTTGGGAGCTGGCAGCATCCGCTGCCGTGGGGGGATTGATTCAGATAATCCCGCAGGCCTGGTTTACACGTCAGGCCTATCGATATACCGGCGCCCGTCAGGTGCGGAATATCGTTAATGCGATGTATCGAGGGGAAAGCGGGAAGATTCTGTTAACCACAGCGATGTTTGCCATAGTATTTCGCATGGCCCGCTGGGTAGAACCTGTAACGCTGTTTGTTTCCTTTGGTGTGATGATTCTTGTGCAGTTGTTGAGTGCCACAAAAATACTCAACAGGGCACGTTAAACAGTTCGTTTTTAACGCGAAGATTTGCGAGAAAATTGATGGCAGGCGAAAACCCGACCACCGTAGAGTACATTCAGCACCACTTGACCAACCTGGTTTACGGCAACCATCCGGAGCACGGTTGGAGCATTGCTCACAGCGCGGCCGATGTACAGGCCATGGGCTTTACCGCTATTCACCTGGACTCCATTCTCTGGTCTATCGGCTTGGGTGTTATTTTCCTGGGAATTTTCCGCGCCGCTGCCAAACAGGCGACCACCGGCATTCCCGGCGGTTTGCAAAACGCGGTGGAATGGTGTGTTGAGTTTATTGAAGGCTTGGTAAAAGACACCTTCCACGGTCGCAACAAGCTGGTTGCGCCACTGGCCCTGACCACCTTTGTCTGGGTCTTTCTGATGAACCTGATGGATTTGGTTCCGGTGGATTTGGTGCCTCACCTGCTGACCATGCTCGGGGTTCACTACCAGAAAATTGTTCCGTCTACCGACCCCAACATCACTTTGGGTATGGCCCTCGGTGTGTTCGTATTGATGCTGTTCTACTCCATCAAGATCAAGGGTTGGGGCTTCCTCAAAGAATTGACCATGAATCCGTTCCACTCTGGCAAGTGGTACCTGGACTTCACCATCTTCCTGCCGATCAACATCTTTATGGAAGTGGTGGGCCTGTTGGCTAAGCCGTTCTCGCTCGGCCTGCGACTGTTCGGCAATATGTACGCCGGTGAAATGATCTTTATTCTGATTGCCGTTATGTTTGGCGCCGCCTTCGGTGCTGGTGCTATTGGTGGCGGCTTCCAGAGCCTGTTTGGCGAAACCTTTAACTTGGTGTACTGGCTGATTGTGCTGGCGGTGGTGATTTTTACCTGTTGGCTGAACATGAAAGGCAAGTTGGCCACCGGGAAAACCATTTTACTGCTGATTGTTCAACTGGCCCTCGCCGGCGGTTTGAGCTTTGTCAGTGGTGGATTTATGCAGTGGGGCTGGGCGGTATTCCACATCCTGGTGATTACACTGCAAGCGTTTATCTTCACTGTGCTGACGGTGGTTTACCTCAGCATGGCGCATGAAGATCACTGATTTTTTGATTTACCTTTAATTTTTACTTTCATCTAAACCTCTTAATAGGAGAAACAAATGGAACTCGTCATCATCGCAGCGGCAATTATGCTGGGTCTGGGCGCATTGGGTGCGGCCGTTGGTATGGGTCTGCTGGGCGGTAAACTGATCGAAGGTACTGCTCGTCAGCCTGAGCTGGGCCCCATGCTGCAAGGCAAGATGTTCCTGTTGGCCGGCCTGATCGACGCCATCCCCATTATCGGTGTTGGTATCGCCATGTACCTGATCTTCGTTGTTGCTCCTGGCGTTGGCGCTTAATTAGCCGCCCTGTTAACAGCAATACAACGAATTTCTTTAGGTAACTTGAGGACACTGGCGTGAATATTAACCTTACGCTGTTCGGTCAAATGGCAGTCTTCGCAATCTTTGTGTGGTTCTGCATGAAGACTGTGTGGCCAGCAATCATCAATGCCTTGGAAGAGCGCAAGAAAAAGATCGAAGAAGGACTGGAAGCGGCTGACCGCGCCAGTCGCGATCTGGAACTGGCGCAAAACAAGGCGGCCGACCAGATGAAAGAAGCCAAGCAAGAAGCGGCGGGCATCATCGAACAGGCCAACAAGCGGGCTAACCAGATCGTAGACGAGGCCAAAGAGCAGGCCATCGCTGAGGGCAACCGCCTGAAAGCCGCTGCTCAAGCCGAGATCGATCAGGAACTGAACCGCGCCAAAGAGGAGCTGCGCAGCAAAGTGGCCGCGCTTGCCGTTCAGGGTGCTGAGAAAATTCTCGAAACCCAGATCGACGAGAACGCCAACCGCGACATGCTCGACAAACTGGCAGCGCAGCTGTAAACGAGGTTTGAAATGGCTGAACTGAGCACTCTGGCACGGCCCTACGCAAAAGCGGCGTTTAAACACGCGGCTGATGCCGGCGCACTGCAAGACTGGTCGAAAATGCTGACTACCGCCGTTGCGGTATCCCAGCACGATGCGGTGGAGCGCCTGTTGGCCTCCCCCACTCACACCGCGGCGCAGCAGGCTGAGACCGTGATCGATATTTGTGGCGATGCCCTCGATAAGAGCGGCCGCAATTTTGTTCACACTCTGTCAGCCAATCGCCGTCTGCCCCTGCTAGCGGAAGTTAGCCGCCAGTTTGAGGTGTTGAAAGCGGGCCTGGAGAAAAATCTGGCGGTGGAAGTCACCTCCGCCGGTGAGGTCAGCTCGGAACAGCAAGACAAACTGGCAGCGGCACTGAAATCACGCCTGGGTCACGACGTTACCCTGCAGGTGGAAGTGGACAAAAGCCTGTTGGGCGGTGCGGTGATCCGTGCCGGAGATACCGTGCTCGACGGCTCCGTTCGCGGTCGTCTGGCGAAGCTCGCCGAAGCGTTAAATTCCTGAGATCGAGGAACTGCACATGCAGCAACTGAATCCATCTGAAATCAGCGACATCATCAAACAGCGCATTGAAAGCCTGGATGTTGCCACTGAAGCCCAGAATGAGGGCACCATTGTATCCGTCTCCGACGGTATCGTTCGCATCCACGGCCTCGCCGATGTGATGTACGGCGAGATGATCGAATTTGAAAACGGCAGCTACGGCATGGCCCTCAACCTGGAGCGTGACTCCGTGGGTGCGGTTGTGTTGGGTGACTACCTGGGTCTGGCCGAAGGCCAGAAAGCCAAGTGCACCAGCCGTATTCTGGAAGTGCCGGTTGGCCCAGAGCTGGAAGGCCGTGTGGTTGATGCCCTGGGTACGCCCATTGATGGCAAAGGCCCGGTTGAAGCCGCGGTTACCTCTCCGGTTGAGCGCATCGCTCCCGGTGTAATTGACCGTCAGTCCGTTGACCAGCCTCTGCAAACCGGTTTGAAGTCCGTTGACTCCATGATCCCCATCGGTCGTGGTCAGCGTGAGTTGATTATTGGTGACCGTCAGGTGGGTAAGTCCGCCATCGCCATCGACACCATCATCAACCAGAAGAACACCGGCATTAAGTGTATCTACGTTGCGGTTGGCCAGAAGCAGTCCACCATCGCCAACGTGGTGCGCAAGCTGGAAGAGCACGGCGCCATGGACCACACTATTGTGGTTGCCGCCGGTGCTGCTGACCCCGCCTCCATGCAATTCCTGGCGCCTTACGCCGGTTGTGCCATGGGTGAGTACTATCGTGATCGTGGCGAAGATGCCTTGATTATTTACGATGACCTCACCAAGCAAGCTTGGGGCTATCGCCAGATTTCCTTGTTGCTGCGTCGTCCGCCAGGCCGTGAAGCCTACCCCGGTGACGTATTCTACCTGCACAGCCGTCTGCTAGAACGCGCTGCCCGCGTTAACGCCGACTACGTTGAGAAGTTCACCAACGGTGAAGTGAAAGGCAAAACCGGTTCTTTGACCGCCCTGCCGATCATTGAAACCCAGGCCGGTGACGTATCTGCGTTCGTACCCACCAACGTGATTTCCATTACCGATGGTCAGATCTTCCTGGAAGCGGACATGTTCAACGCCGGTATTCGCCCTGCGATCAACGCCGGTATCTCCGTATCCCGGGTAGGTGGTGCTGCGCAGACCAAAGTGATCAAGAAGCTCGGTGGTGGTATTCGTCTGGCTCTGGCTCAGTACCGCGAACTGGCGGCGTTCTCCCAGTTTGCCTCCGACCTGGACGACGCTACCCGCGCCCAGTTGGAGCACGGTCAGCGCGTGGTTGAGTTGATGAAGCAGAAGCAATTTTCGCCTCTGTCCATCGCTGAAACCGCTATCGTTCTGTACGCCGCTAACGAAGGCTATCTGAAAGAAGTGGAAGTGGCCAAAGTGGGCGACTTCGAAGCTTCCCTGCTCTCTTACATGAAAGCAGAGCACGCAGAGCTGATGAAGCAGGTTGACGACACCGGCGACTACAACAACGACATCGCCGCCAGCTTTAAAGCGGCGCTGGACAAGTTTGTCGCCACCCAAACCTGGTAAGCCACCTTTACGGGGACAGACTTTCTTATAAACAGAAAGTGTCCTGTCCCCATTAGGATCGAACTATGGCAGTCGGAAAAGAAGTTAAAACCAAAATCGCCAGTGTGCAAAGCACACAGAAGATCACCAGCGCCATGGAACTGGTGGCGGCGAGTAAAATGCGCCGTGCCCAGGATCGCATGAAACTGGGCAAGCCTTACGCCCAGCGCATCCGCACGGTGATTGGCCATATTGCCAACGCCACGCCGGAGTATCGCCACCAGTATCTGGTGGAGCGTGAGGTGAAGCGGGTCGGCTTTATTGTGGTATCCACCGATCGCGGCCTTTGTGGCGGTTTGAACATCAACCTGTTCAAAGCCACCATCAAAGCCATGAAAGAGTGGAGCGACAAAGACGTTGAGGTTGATCTGTGCGTTGTCGGCAACAAGGCCTCTGCCTTCTTCGGCAGTATGGGCGGCAATATCACCGCTGCGGTCACCGACCTGGGTGATGAGCCCTCTGCGGCTGACCTGTTGTCCAGCGTCAAGGTGACTCTGGATGCGTTTGACGAAGGCAAAATTGATCGCCTGTTCCTGGTGAGCAATGAATTCGTCAACACCATGACCCAGAAGCCGGAAGTGGCTCAGCTGCTGCCTCTCGAAGCGACTGATGAGGAAGAGCTGAAGCACCACTGGGACTACATCTATGAGCCGGACGCCAAAGATTTGTTGGACGGCCTGTTAGTGCGTTACATCGAATCCCAGGTGTTCCAGGCGGTTGTGGAAAACAAAGCCTGTGAACAGGCGGCGCGGATGCTGGCCATGAAAAACGCCACCGACAACGCCGGCAACATGATCGACGAACTGCAACTGCTGTACAACAAAGCCCGTCAGGCAGCCATTACCCAAGAGCTGTCCGAGATTGTTGGCGGCGCAGCTGCGGTTTAAACAGAATTTAAAAGTTACATCTCTTATATATAGAGGACATTGGAAATGAGTAGCGGACGTATCGTACAAATTATCGGCGCCGTGATCGACGTGGAATTCCCACGCGATCAGGTACCGAATGTTTATGACGCCCTGACTGTTGAGAGCAAAGACCTGACCATGGAGGTTCAGCAGCAACTGGGCGACGGTGTGGTTCGCGCCATTGCCATGGGCTCCTCCGAAGGTGTTAGCCGCGGTTTGGCGGTTGCCAACACCAACGCCCCGGTAAAAGTACCCGTAGGTACTGAAACCCTGGGCCGTATTATGGACGTACTGGGCAACCCCATCGACGAATGTGGCGAGATCGGCGAGCAAGAGCGTATGCCAATCCACCGCAAAGCGCCGACTTATGCGGAACAATCTGCTACCAATGAGCTGCTGGAAACCGGTATTAAAGTAATCGACCTGGTTTGCCCGTTCGCCAAGGGTGGTAAGGTTGGTCTGTTCGGTGGTGCCGGTGTGGGCAAGACCGTAAACATGATGGAGCTGATCAACAACATCGCCAAAGAGCACAGCGGTCTGTCTGTGTTTGCCGGTGTGGGTGAGCGTACTCGTGAAGGTAACGACTTCTACTACGAAATGAAGGAGTCCAACGTTCTCGATAAAGTGGCCATGGTTTACGGTCAGATGAACGAGCCCCCCGGAAACCGTCTGCGCGTGGCCCTGACCGGCTTGACCATGGCGGAAAAATTCCGCGACGAAGGCAAAGACGTACTGTTGTTTATCGACAACATCTACCGTTACACCCTGGCGGGTACCGAAGTATCGGCACTGTTGGGCCGTATGCCTTCTGCGGTGGGCTACCAGCCGACTCTGGCGGAAGAAATGGGCGCCCTGCAGGAGCGTATTACTTCTACCAAGACCGGTTCTATTACTTCTATCCAGGCGGTATACGTACCGGCGGATGACCTGACTGACCCGTCTCCAGCAACCACGTTCTCTCACTTGGACGCCACCGTTGTACTGAGCCGTGATATTGCTGCCAAAGGTATCTACCCGGCGGTAGACCCACTGGACTCCACCTCTCGTCAGCTGGACCCACTGGTGGTTGGTACCGAGCACTACGAAGTGGCTCGCGGCGTACAGTCTGTGCTACAGCGCTACAAAGAGCTGAAAGACATCATTGCGATTCTGGGTATGGACGAGCTGTCTGAAGAAGACAAGCAGGTAGTTGCCCGCGCCCGTAAAGTTGAGCGCTTCCTGTCCCAGCCGTTCCACGTGGCGGAAGTATTTACCGGTTCCCCGGGCAAGTACGTGTCCCTGAAAGAGACCATTGCCAGCTTCAAGGCAATCCTCGAGGGTGACTACGACCATCTGCCGGAGCAGGCCTTCTACATGGTAGGCGGCATCGAAGAAGCGGTTGAAAACGCCAAGAACCTGTAACCCGCTGAGCGAGGTTTGAATAATGGCTATGACAGTCCATTGTGACATTGTAAGTGCCGAAGAGGGTTTGTTTTCAGGCCTGGTAGAGCTGGTAGTTGCCACCGGCTCTGTGGGTGAGCTGGGCATTAACTTCGGCCACGCACCGCTGCTGACCGATCTCAAGCCGGGACCGGTGCGTATCGTTAAGCAAGGCGGCGACGAGGAGTTGTACTACCTCTCCGGCGGCTACCTGGAAGTGCAGCCCAACTGTATTACCGTAATGGCCGACGTCGCCAACCGCGCCGACAGCCTGGACGAAGCCAAAATTCTGGAAGCCAAGGAAAAAGCCGAACAGGCCCTGGCCAACCAGAGCGGCGAGTTCGACTACTCCCGTGCAGCAGCCCAGCTGGCGGAAGCGGTTGCACAACTGCGTACTATTGAGCAACTGCGCAAGAAGCTCGGTAAATAAGCCGGCAGTTGTGTTATAAAAAGGGCGGCTTTGTGCCGCCCTTTTTTGTTTGTGTTTATGTCATTCTGTGCTGGACACAGAGTGACCGTATTCAATCAGGACGAATTAAATGATCGACATCGTTATTCTTGCCGCCGGTAAAGGCACTCGCATGAAATCGGCGCTGCCCAAAGTGTTGCACAAGCTGGCCGGGCGCTCTCTGCTTCAGCACGTGATCGATACTTCTTCACAGCTGCCCGAAGCCGCTATTACCGTCGTAACTGGTCACGGTTCCGAACAGGTGAGAGAGTCCATTGCCAATCCGGTCAATTGGGCAGAGCAAACCGAGCAGCTGGGTACAGCCCATGCCGTGGAACAGGCACTGCCAAGCTTGGCAGACGGCAGCGTTGCATTAATCCTGTACGGCGACGTTCCCCTGCTGGAATTGCAAACACTGGAAAAAATGGTTGGGCTGGTGGCTGAAAAATCCATGGCTCTGCTGACCGTGGAGCTGGCGGATGCCACTGGTTATGGTCGCATTATTCGCGATGCCGACGGCCATGTAAGTGCTATTGTTGAACACAAGGACGCCAGCGATGCGCAGCGCGAAATCTGCGAAATCAACACCGGCGTAATGGCCCTTAACAGCGACGACTTGAAACGCTGGTTGCCCCAAATTGGCAACGATAATGCTCAAGGCGAATTCTACCTTACCGACCTGATCGAAATTGCCCGCAACGATGGCTATCAGGTAGAGCCTCTGCAGCCGGCCACCGAGCAGGAAGTTCAGGGCATTAACGACCGTGTGCAACTGGCAGAGCTGGAGCGTCACTACCAGAGTTTGCAGGCTGAAACGGCGATGCGCAGTGGCGCTACCCTGGCAGACCCGAATCGTTTTGATGTGCGCGGTGAACTGGCTGTGGGCAATGATGTTTTTATCGATGTGAATTGCGTATTTGAAGGTAAAGTGCAGCTGGGAAATAACGTCACTATTGGTCCCAGCTGCATTCTTGCCAATGCCACCATTGCCGATGGCGCAGAGATCAAGGCCAACACGGTTCTCGAAGATACCCAGGTAGGCGTTAATGCCATTATTGGCCCATTTGCCCGCCTGCGCCCCGGTACAGTGCTTGAAAGCGAAACCAAAATCGGTAATTTCGTCGAAACCAAAAAAGCCACGGTGGGCAAAGGCAGTAAAATCAACCACCTCAGCTATGTGGGCGATGCGGTATTGGGGGATAACGTCAACGTCGGCGCCGGTACTATTACCTGCAATTACGATGGTATTAATAAGTTTCTGACTCAAGTTGAAGATGGTGCCTTTATTGGCTCCAATACAGCTCTGGTTGCTCCGGTTAAAGTGGGTGCTGGGGCAACGGTGGCTGCTGGCTCTGTGATTACCGATGAAGTGCCCAGTGATCAATTGGCACTGGCTCGTGGCAAGCAGAAAAACATTGAAGGCTGGAAGCGGCCGGTTAAGAAAAAATAACGCTTACCGTCATTGCGAGGAGCCGCAGGCAACGCGGCAACCCTTGTCAGTGTGGCAGTAACCTACTGAAGATTGCTCTGCTGCGCTCGCAATGACGAAGACAAAAAGGAAAAATTATGTGTGGAATTGTTGGCGCGGTGGCTCACCGCAATGTCACCAATATTCTGGTTGAGGGCCTTAAGCGCCTGGAATATCGCGGTTACGATTCCGCTGGTGTGGCAGTGGTAGATACCGATGGTGCTATCCAGCTGCGTAAAAACGCGGGCAAGGTAGCGGCACTGCAAGCCAACCTTGAAGCCAACCCAGCGGTCGGCCTGCAAGGGGTGGCTCACACTCGCTGGGCTACCCATGGGGTGCCCAACGACGTCAATTCTCACCCGCACTGTTCCGGCCATATTGCTTTGGTGCACAACGGCATTATTGAAAACCACGACGAGCTACGCGCTGAATTAACGGCCGCAGGCTACCAGTTTATTTCCGATACTGATACCGAAGTTGTTGCCCACTTGGTACACAGCTACAGTGAGCAGGGCAGCGACCTGTCGACTGCCCTGCAGCAGGCTATTGCTCGACTCGAAGGTGCCTATGCGCTGGGCGTAGTAAGCGCTCGCGAACCTGGCAAGCTTGTGGGTGCACGCAAGGGCAGCCCACTGGTATTGGGTATTGGCATCGAAGAGAATTTTATTGCCTCCGACCAGATGGCCCTGCGCCAAGTTACTGATCGCTTCATCTTCCTGAATGAGGGGGATTTGGTGGAGATCACCACCGATTACTACCGTATCGTTGATGAGGCTGGTAACCCCAGCCACCATGAGGTGGTGCAATTGTCTGGTGATGACGGCAGCGCTGATAAAGGTGGCTATCGTCACTATATGCTCAAGGAGATTTTTGAGCAGCCCAAAGTGCTGGCCGATACTCTGCAGGGTCGTATCAGCGACAAGCACGTACTGCCCCAAGCGTTTGGTCAGCAGGCCAGTGAGCTGTTTGAACAGGTGCAGAATGTGCACATTGTTGCCTGTGGCACTAGCTACCACGCGGGCATGGTAGCGCGCTACTGGCTTGAGGAGTGGGCTGGTATCCCCTGTCAGGTGGAAGTGGCCAGCGAATACCGCTATCGCAAAGTCGTGGTGCCCGCCAACACCTTGTTTGTCACCATTTCCCAGTCCGGGGAAACCGCCGATACCTTGGCGGCGTTGCAAAGCGCCAAACAGTCGGGCTATCTGGGTACCCTGACTATCTGCAACGTACCCAGCAGCTCCCTGGTGCGGGAGAGCGACTTGGCGCTGATGACGATGGCCGGGGCCGAGATCGGCGTTGCCTCCACCAAGGCTTTTACCACTCAGCTGGTGGCGCTGCAGCTGTTTAGTATTGGTATAGGCCGCTACCATGGGCTGGGTGAAGAGTGCGAGCAGGCGCTGGTTGCTGCTCTGCATCAATTGCCGCAGTTGTGTGAACAGGTGTTGCAGCTGGACAAGCAGATTGAACAGACCTTTGAATGCTTTAATGATAAGCACCATGCCTTGTTCCTGGGCCGCGGCGTGCAGTTCCCGGTAGCTTTGGAAGGCGCGTTAAAGCTCAAGGAAATTTCTTATATCCACGCCGAAGCCTACCCTTCTGGTGAACTTAAACACGGCCCACTGGCGCTGGTGGATGACGATATGCCAGTGGTGGCAGTGGCCCCCAACAACGAACTTCTGGAAAAACTCAAATCCAACCTCCACGAAGTGCAGGCCCGCGGCGGCCAACTGTTTGTGTTTGCCGACAAAGATTCCGGCTTTACCAGCCAGCAAGGAGTAACAGTAATCGACCTGCCCCATGTGCCAGAGAGCCTGGAGGCGATTATCTACACCCTGCCCCTTCAGCTGCTGTCCTACCATGTGGCTTTGGTGAAAGGCACTGATGTGGATCAGCCCCGCAACCTAGCGAAGTCGGTAACAGTGGAATAACACAGTCAGTGGATCTACGACCCATATAAAAATGCCCCGATCTTGGTCGGGGCATTTTTTTAGGGTTGTGAGCCTTGTTATTGATTAACCAAACAGTGCCCTGCCGCCCTTCTCTGCCAGGTGCTTCACAATCGCCTCAAACCCATAAAGGGTGTTTTGGGTGAATTCCGGCGTGATCGCATTGGGCTGGCTGGACACCTTGATGATGACCACCTCGGCTTCCGGGGCGATATAGATGTGCTGGCCGTGGATGCCAATGGCGTAAAAGGCTTTGCTGTCAAAGTCGCTGACCCACCATTGGTTGCGGTAAGAGCCTTTGGGGATCAGGTAGCCAATGCCGCTGCCGTCTCCGCGCTTCCAGAGGTTGCGGCTGCCGCCAGTGCGAATGTCTTTTATAGTGGATTCCTTGAGGAACTGGTGACCGTTGTAGGTGCCGCCCTGGAGCAACATCTGGCCGAAACGGCCGAGGTCACGCATGGTGGCATTCATGCCACCAGAAGCCGCTGAAAGCCCCCAGCTGTCTACCAGCATGTGGCAGTTTTCTTCGGCACCCAAGTGTGACCAAATCAAGTCACTGAACAGCTTCGGCAAACGCTCACCGGTAGCGCGCTCCATTACCCAACCCAACACATCGGTGTTGCAGGAGATGTAGGCAAAGCGCTCACCGTGTTTGTGACCTGGCTCTTTGCGCAGGGATTGCAGGAACAACGCCTGGGATTCTGGCAGCCCTTCCAGCTGGCCAGTGCGTGGTCGCCAGCCAGCGGAGGCCTCATGCATGGTCAGTTCACTGACCACCCCGTAATTCTCCTGATAGAGAATGCTGGTGGTCATGTCCAGTACCTGGCGCACAGTGGCATCGCCGTAACCGGAGTGACCCAGCTCGGGTACATAGTCTTCTACCAGCTTGTCGGGGTTCAGCTGCTTTTGTTCCATCAGGACGCAGGCCAACGTACCCACCAGTGATTTGGTGACCGATTGCAGCAGGTGCTTACTGTGGGGCTGAAGACCGTTGAAATATTGCTCATTGACCAGCTTTCCTTGATGCAACACCAGAAGGCCGTCGGTATAGGTCTGAGCGAGCATTTGCTCGATGGTAATTTCTTCTTCTGAATAGGTGGTAAAAGCCAGTTGATTGAGCTCGACCGGTGCCTCTTTGAAAGGGGTCGGCTTACCGGGGCCACGGTAGATTTCAGCACTGGGGACTATCTGACAGGCGTTCTGAAAACTCCAGCGCACAGGTGCTCCCTCGGTCCAGTTGCCAAGGTGCACACGGTTTTTTGCCTCTACATCAGAGGTTTGTAAAAACCCCATTTCAGCAGCAGTGGGCTGCCAGGTAACCTTAACGTCTGCCGGCTCTTTGGCGGGCGACTCTTGATCGTTGCTGGTAGAGGGTTCATTTGGGTGGTTCGACATAGTGCGAAGCTTACCTTACTGCGAAAAGACCAAGGACTATATACGCAGTTTCGGGCACCTGCAAGGATGGAAAAGCGTAAGGGCGATTTTAACCCTTGGGCTGGATTTGGCTTGTGGTTGACGAGCTGTAGTTTTCGGCGCAACCTTACTGCAACGCCAGATATCATGCGGGATTGCGAACTTTTAATAGTCGCTGTGCATGAAGGTATAGCCTGCTTTTATGCATATTGGTTGTGCCTGCGCGTTATAACAATAACCACACCGGATGGCCTATGTCAGAGCTTATTTCCAGCCACTGTCGCGAATCGGTTCTTCGCGAGCAGGTATCCCTGCTCTATCGAAGTGCAGCGGGGGCGGTGGTATCGTCGGCAGGCTTGATGCTGTTTACGGTCATCGCACTGTGGGAGGTAGCCCCTGCCCAACAACTGCTGGTTTGGGGGGCTGCACACCTTGTTTTGGCTATTATTCGATTGCTTTGGCTCAGGCGATTTTCACAGCACCCAGACAGTGCCAGCCTGCAGGGGTGGATAAACAGCTTTCTGGTCATGGTGTTTGTCAATGGCCTTTTGTGGGGCCTGCTGCTTTCCATGTACAGCAGCGACTGGCCACTGCCTCACCAGTTTATGACCTGGATTGTTTATCCGGGAGTGGTGGCGGGAGCAGTGATGGCTCTGGGGGCGTATTTCCCGGCGTTTGTGAGCTTTGTCGTCCCCCTGATCCTCAGTTGCGCCTGGGCGCTGTTGAGCATCGATGATAGCGAATACGGCATGATGTTATTGATCATGGTGGTGTTCTTTGCCTGTGTGTTGATGACCACGCGCAGGTACAACGCCACTTTGGTCGAGGCCATAGAGGTGAAAATGCATTTGCAGGAGGCGAATCGCAAGTTAACCCAACTGGCTACTCAGGATGTACTTACCGGGGTACCCAACCGGCGGGCATTTGACTACCAATTGGAGCGCGAGTGGGGCCGCAGCAAGCGCCAGCAAACTGCCATATCACTGCTTATGGTGGATGTTGACCACTTTAAAAGCTTCAATGATCGCTTTGGCCACAGTGCCGGTGATAATTGCTTAAAAGAGGTGGCGGTTGCCATTGCTGGCCAGCTTCGGCGCCCCAGCGACTTGGCCAGTCGCTTTGGCGGTGAGGAGTTTGCGTTGCTATTGCCGGACACCGATATCAATGGTGCGGCAATAGTGGCGGAGAATATCTTGCAGGCCGTGCGCCAAGTGAATTTACCGGGTATTCAGCTGGACGGTGCGAGCACAATAACCGTTAGTATTGGTGTCAGCTGCTGTACGCCCAGTGACGAATGCGATGCTTTGCAGCTGATGGAGGAAGCAGATCGAGCGCTCTACCAGGCCAAGGACTCTGGTAGAAATTGTGTGGCGCTTAGCCAGCCATAATAAGCATAAAAAAACCCTGGCCATAGGGGAGTGGCCAGGGGTTGCGTTGCTGTGCTTGGGGGAAACAAGCGTTGCTTTTGCCAAATGTATCTTGCCAGAGAGGGTAAAAGGGGGAACCCTTACTAAGCTGATTACGGCTTTTTAGAGCACCCGGGGTCAGCAAAAGTTCACGGCTCAGGCAAATTTTCCCGATCTTTTTTAACGGGCCATTTTCAATGGGCGTTAATGAGCTTGCTCCCAGTTGGCACCGCTGCCAATGTCCACCACCAGAGGCACCGCCAGTTGAGCAGCACCGGCCATTTGTTGGCTCAATCCTGATGTGATTTGCTCCAGTTCAGAAGTGGGCACCTCAAGCACCAGTTCATCGTGCACCTGCATAATCACTTTTGATGCCAGCCCCTCGTCGCTAAGCCATCGATCCACCGCGATCATGGCCCGTTTGATAATGTCTGCCGCGGTGCCCTGCATGGGCGCATTGATGGCGGCGCGCTCTGCTGCCTGGCGGCGCATGCCGTTGCTGGCGTTGATTTCCGGTACGTGTAAGCGGCGGCCAAATAGGGTCTCTACATAGCCTTTGTCGCTGGCGGTGGCGCGAGCTTCGTCCATATAGCGCTGTACGCCGGGGTAGCGGGCAAAGTACAGGTCGATGTATTCCTGGGCCTGGTTGCGGCCGATATGTAACTGGCGACCGAGGCCAAACGCCGACATACCGTAGATCAGCCCGAAGTTGATGGCTTTGGCGCTGCGCCGTTGCTCGCTGGTGACCTTATCCAGCGCCGTACCAAACACCTCGGCCGCAGTGGCGGTATGCACATCCAGGCCGTCACCGAACGCCTTCAGCAGGCCTTCGTCACCGGATAGATGGGCCATAATGCGCAGTTCAATCTGGGAGTAATCCGCGGCTACGATCACACTGCCTTCTGGGGCAATAAACGCCTGGCGAATGCGCCTGCCCTCTTCGGTACGCACCGGTATGTTCTGCAAGTTGGGGTCTGAGGACGACAGCCGTCCGGTTGCCGTAACAGCTTGGTGGTAGGAAGTATGTAAGCGCCCACTTACGGAATTCACCATGGTGGGCAGTTTATCCGTGTAGGTGGATTTCAACTTGCTGAGGCTGCGGTGTTCCAGCAGCAGCTTGGGCAGCGGGTAATCCAGCGCCAATTCCTGTAGTACTTCCTCCTTGGTGGAGGGGGCGCCTTTGGCGGTTTTTTTCAGTACCGGGATGCCGAGCTTGTCGAACAGGATAGTACCCAGCTGCTTGGGGGATGCCAGATTAAACTCCTCCCCCGCCAGCTCGTAAGCCTGTGCCTGCAGTTCGGCAATGCGCTGGCCCAGCTGTTGGCTCTGCTCGGTGAGCAGGCCCGCGTCCAGTAGCGCGCCGTTGCGCTCAATGCGCGACAGCACTGGCACCAGGGGCAACTCGATCTCTTCAAAAACCGATTTCAAAGGGGCGTCTTTTTCCAGCGTGGGCCACAGCTGCTGGTGCAGGCGCAAAGTGATATCGGCGTCTTCGGCGGCGTAGGGGCCCGCCTCTTCCAGGGGAATCTGGTTGAAGGTGAGCTGCCTTGCCCCCTTGCCGGCGATTTCTTCAAACTTGATGCATTTGTGATTCAGGTAGCGCTCTGCCAGGCTGTCCATATCGTGGCGGCCAGCGGTGGAGTCTGCCACGTAGGATTCCAGCATGGTGTCGTAGGCCACCCCCTGCATATGGATGCCGGAGCGGGCGAGTACGCTTATATCGTACTTGAGGTTCTGGCCCAGCTTGTCGAGCGTTGGGTCTTCCAGCAGCGGTTTTAATTTGGCGAGCACCCGATCGCGAGGTAGCTGATCGGGGGCACCCAGGTAGTCGTGGCCGAAAGGTACGTAAGCGGCTTCGCCAGCGGTTACCGCAAACGACACACCCACCAGTTCCGCCTGCATATAATCCAGGCTGGTGGTCTCGGTATCAAAGGCAAACAGGCCAGCTTGTTGAAGCTTCTCAAGCCAGCTATCCAATTCCTCTTCAGTGAGAATGGTTGTGTAATTTGTCTCTATCTTGTTGGGTTTGACTGATAGTGGGTGCTCACTGCTGCCCTCCTCTATCTCCGCGATCCAGGTCTTGAATTCCAGTTCGGTAAACAATGCCAGCAGCCGGTCGCGATCCTCCGGTTCCATGGTCAGGTCTTGTGGCCCTTGTTCCAACGCCACATCCAGCTTGATGGTGGCCAGCTCGTAAGACAGAAAGGCCAGTTCGCGGTTGTCTTCCAGCTTTTTATGCATGGTTTTGGCGCCGCGAAATTCCAGTTCACAGACCTTGTCCAGGTTCGCGTAGATGCTGTCCAGGCCACCCAGCCCTTGCAGCAACGCCAACGCGGTTTTTTCGCCCACACCGGGCACGCCGGGAATGTTGTCCACCTTGTCGCCCATCAGTGCCAGGTAATCGATAATCAACTCCGGCGGCAGACCAAACTTGTTTTTAACGCCGGCAATGTCCATCACCTCAACCGGGTCTTTCATGGTGTTGATCAAAGTCACGTGCTGGTTGACCAACTGGGCCATGTCCTTGTCGCCGGTGGACACCACCACGTCGATTCCCTGCTCTGTGGCTTGATGCGCCAGCGTGCCGATCACATCGTCCGCCTCTACCCCCTCCACCACCAGCAATGGCATGCCCATGGCTTTAATGATGTGGTGTATGGGCTCTACCTGGGGGCGCAAATCGTCGGGCATGGGCGGGCGCTGGGCTTTGTACTCTGGGTACATATCGTCGCGAAAGGTTTTGCCCTTGGCGTCGAACACCACGGTAATGCAGCTCTCCGGGTAATCCTTCACCAGGCGACGCAACATGGCAGTTACCCCGCGCACGGCGCCCACCGGAGCACCGGCTGAGGTTCGTAAGTCTGCCTTGTACATGGCGTGGAAGGCGCGGTAGAGGTAAGAAGAGCCGTCTACGAGGACGAGAGGCGCGGTGGAGGAGTCAGACATAGAACGTAGGCCTGGTTGTGAATGGCAAAGCGGCAAGCTTATCAGGGAGTCGACAAAGGCCCAACTTCGGTTTCCCAGGGTCTGTTATCCCCCGTACAGCTTCAACCTATGAAATCGAAGCAGTCAGGCAGCGCTGAAAAGCATCCAGGAACCCATCGAGAAAACTCAGGTATCCCAGCTGCTGGGGTTTTGCTGTTACCTGACTGCCCAAAGGATCCAGGACAACCTGTTTTATACCGGTTGTGGCGCTGTAGATGTCGGCTACCTGAGTGTCAAATTGGGGGTCAATCAACACACAAGCAATATCGCTGCCCTGCCCGCTTCCCTGTTTGAGCAACCGTTGCATGGTTTTGGCCCCAGCCTTTGCGCCGGACGTGGTTCTCAATGATCCCAGCTGATGTAATTGATAGCGATTGACAAAATGCAGGTAGGCATCGTGCTGCACAATAAAAGAGCGCTTGGGTAACCCTGCGAATTGGTGCTCAGCGCGGTGCTCGAACCGGGAAATCTGTTTGGCAAACTGGCTGGCGGCCTTGCGGTATTCACTGCTGTTGTCGGCATCCACAAGTGCAAGCTGAGTGGCCAGTTCGTAGGCAATGGCCAATGCATTGCCTGGGTTAAGCCACAGATGGGGGTCGCCCTGAGTGTGATGGTGGTTGTGCTCGTGGTCGATATCGCCTGTTGGCCATTGGATAGCGTGTAATTGATCGGCACTGATCAACACTTGCTCTTTATGGGCGACCTTGCCCACAAAACCGTCCATCGAGCTGCCAATATGAAGCAGAATATCCGCGCGCTGGATTTTGCGGCGGTCCGATACCTTCAGAGTATAGGTGTGAGGTGATCGACCAGGGGGAATAAGCTGTAAAACCTCTGCGTTGTCACCGGCAATATCTTGGGCGATCAGGGCCAGGGGCTTAATGCTGGCGATGATTGTTGGCTTGTTGGGGGTGCTTGCCAAGACGTTACTGGCGGCTACAGCCAGCAACACAGTGATAATGTACCGGGTCACTAAAAAGTCTCTTTACAACGGTGTTGAAAGTTACATAATAACATTTTGCAGTTTCAACAAATACCCTTCAAATGAAGCGATTTTGCTCAAAATGGAAGTGATCTTTCGGTGATATCATATGATAACAAACTCCAAACTTGCCTATCACGACCATGACCACGAACGTTGCATCAGTGCAGCGCTTGTCCGTGCGGCGGCTGTCTGTGAACAGCACAATGCTCGTTTTACGCAAGCCCGCAAAGATGTGCTTTCTCTGCTGTGGCAAAGCCACCAGCCGCTAGGCGCCTATAAAATTATGGACTTGCTGTCAGAAAAGCGCGGCAAGCGAGTAATGCCTCCCACGGTGTATCGAGCGCTGGACTTTTTGTTGGAGTTGGGCCTGATTCATCGAATTGCCTCCTTGAATGCCTACATTGGCTGCCCTTTCCCCGGCAGCAGCCACAAAGAGCTGTTTCTGATCTGCCGAATTTGCGGTTCCGCGGCAGAATACAGTGCCGATAACGTCAGTGATGCGATTACCACCGCAGCTCAGCATGCCAATTTTCAGCTTGAGTCCCAGTCCCTGGAACTGATGGGAATTTGCCCGAAATGCCGGTAACTGAAAGCGACGATGTGCTGATAAATCTGAATGGGGTAGGGGTTCGATACGGCAAGAAAAACGTCGTCGAAAATGTCGACTTATGCCTTGAAAAGCGGCGAATAATTACATTAATTGGCCCTAATGGAGCGGGAAAGACAACCCTGGTCAAAGTCTTGTTGGGCTTGCTGAAGGCCTCTTCCGGGCAAGTGCAACGATCCAAAGGTCTGCGTATCGGCTATATGCCCCAGAAATTGCATATCGACAGTACCATGCCATTGAGTGTCAGCCGCTTGCTCAGGCTCTCTGGAGCCGCACAAACCCTTTGTGTGCAAGCACTATCCCGAGTGTCTGCGGAACATTTACTGAACAGTCCGGTGCAGGGGCTGTCCGGTGGTGAAATGCAGCGGGTTCTTCTGGCCCGGGCGCTGTTGTCCAGGCCGAACCTGTTGGTATTGGATGAGCCGGTTCAAGGGGTGGATATCGCCGGCCAGGAGGCTTTGTACCAACTCATCGTTCAGCTGCGGGACGAATTGGGCTGCGGCGTACTTATGGTTTCTCACGATTTGCATCTGGTGATGGCTGCCACCGACGAAGTGGTGTGTTTGAACAAACACGTATGCTGTCACGGTTCCCCGCAGAGTATTGCATCAAATCCAGCCTATTTGCAGCTTTTCGGTGCAAAAACGGCTTTTTATAACCATGTTCACGACCATAGCCACGGGATGGGTGGTGAGGTGGTCTGCGACCATGGGCATCGCCCAGAGGGTGATGGTGGAGGGCCGCACAGTGCCTGAGTTTATGTGGCTGGCACTGTTGGCGGGCACCTCAGTGGCTGTTGCCAGCGGCCCTCTCGGGGCGTTTATTGTCTGGCGGAAAATGGCTTATTTTGGCGATACTCTTGCACATTCGGCCCTTTTGGGCACTGTTTTGGGTGTGGTTTTGCAAGTCGTTCCTACCATTTCGGTGATGATCGTGTGCTTGTTATTGGCGCTGTTGTTGGTGGCACTGATGCGCCAGAGGCAACTGGCGGTAGATACGCTACTGGGCATTATGGCCCACAGTGGCCTGGCGCTGGGGATGATCGCCATAGCACTTGTTCCCCAGGTGCAGGTGGACCTGGAAAGCCTTCTTTTTGGCGACCTGTTGGCGGTCAGCAAAGCAGACTTGGGAATGATGGCGGCTGTAGCCTTGATCGTACTGGCGACACTCTGGTGGTTTTGGCGGCCATTGCTGGCGGTTACCGTCCATGAAGACCTGGCTCGGGTTGACGGAATCCCGGTGACCGCCATGCGAACCGTATTAATGCTATTGGTGGCACTAACCATCGCCATTGCCATGAAAGTCGTAGGGGCGTTGCTGGTGACGGCATTGCTGGTGATACCCGCAGCGGCGTCCCGTCGCTTGTCGCACACACCGGAGCAAATGGCTTGTGGGGCGGCGTTGTGCGGTGTTTTATCTGTGGTGTCTGGCTTGGCCATGGCGTGGTACTGGGACACGCCGGCAGGCCCTTCTGTGGTTATCAGCGCAACCGGTTTGTTTTTGTTGAGCTTACTGTGTCGCCTGCCAGCCGGTCGCTCTGTGAGTCATTATTAAGACTGATTTTTTTGCCCGCCAAAGGTCGTACTGTCTGAATCCTGTTGCAACTAAAGGCTGACCTGCTTATGCTCGAAACCTATGGGGATGGAGCATAAGCGGCTGATTTTTCAGCGGCCGCTGGGAGCAAATATGGAAAAAACTCATCAAGAATTATTTCAGCCTTCTAATAAAGAAGTAGCAACTGAGGCTGACCTGGTGCTGGTGTCTGATGTCGCCAGCCTGCAAAACAGCTTATTACTTGAAAAACTCGAAGAGCAGTTGGGGATTCACTGCAAGTTGGTGGAGCCTGGTCAATTGGCTCGCGGCGGTTGTTTGTTGTTGGATTGTGCCGTGCTGACACCTGAGCAGTCCGCGCAGGCCATAAAAGGCTCTCAGGACTGGCTGCCAGCTCCTTATGTGGCGCTACTCAATGCCACCGCATTCAGTGCTCACGAAGGCCTGATGCAGTGGCCTCGAGTGAATGGTATTTTTTACAACAGCACTGGCCATGCCAAGCTGCTGGAAGGCATCGCTACCATTTTGCGTGGGGAGTACTGGTTACCGCGTCGCCTGCTTCATGGCTTTGTGGAGTGCAATCGCCGAATTCCCAGCAGTGACACTTCTTCAGCTAGCCTGACCCGTCGGGAATGGCAGATTCTGCAACATATTCTCGACGGTAAAACCAATGCCGCTATTGCCGGTGAGCTGTTTGTCAGCGAGCACACCATCAAGAGCCATTTGTACAATATCTTCAAGAAAATTGGCGTTAAAAACCGCCTCGAAGCCAGTAATTGGGCGCGGGATAATTTATAACGGCTGCGGGCCGCTAGCTTCGAGCAGCGGGCAGATGGAGCTAATTTGTCATCCTGAGCGTAGCGAAGGATCTAAGTGGTGAGTACCAAGTAAGGGACCCTTCGCTACGCTCAGGGTGACATCAATTAAGATACTGCGAAGCCCGAAGCCCGAAGCCCGAAGCCCGAAGCCCGAAGCCCGAAGCCCGAAGCCCGAAGCCCGAAGCCCGAAGCCCGAAGCCCGAAGCCCGAAGCCCGAAGCCCGAAGCCCGAAGCCCGAAGCCCCTCAACTACCCCTTAAACGTATAGCGGATAGAGCGCCAAGTCAGGCGCATCTCCGTGGGGTTTTGCGGGTAGCGAAAAAATCCGTGATAGTGGCCGTAAGGGTTTACCAGTACCAATTGGGCACTGTGATCCACGGTGTAGTCGGATTCGGCGTTGTCGCTCTCCAAAGGGACCTTGGTGTAGGCAACATTCAGCTCTGCGGCCAGTTTGCGAATAAAGTGGGGGTTGCCGGTAACGCCGGTAAAGCGGTCATTGAAGTAGGGCACGTATTGCTTTAATGCTTCCGGAGTGTCCCGTTCTGGATCGACGCTGACCATGATGATTTGCAGGTCGGCTTTCTCATCTTCGGTCAACGGCTCGACCATCTTGTTCAGCTCCGACAAGCCAGTGGGGCAAATATCCGGGCAGAAGGTAAAACCGAACAGCAGAATGCTCCATTTGCCCTTTAGGCGCTCGCTGGTGAATGGCTGGCCGTTATGGTCAACCAGTGAAATTTCTCCGAAAATCCTTGGCTTTTCAAAGATGATCGCGCCGTTATTGCGCAATTCTTTTTCCGATAAAACCCGTGGCGTGGAGATTTTGTTGTAAAACAGGCCAACTCCGGCAAAGGCAAACAGCAGTACCCCAATCACGGTCAGGCGAATGTTGTCTTTGCGTTTTTTGGCGTTATCAGTCATCAATGGCTCCCGGAAATTACTTCGCTCAATACAGCGGTCGGCTATTTTACAGGCCACCCAGCCCAACTCGGGCTGGAATCAGGTAGTGGTCCAACAACATCAGTACAAACAGCGCCATCAGGTAAACAATGGAGTACTTGAAGGTGGCCATACCGGCGTCGGCTTTTTTGCCGCGCATCATCACCATTGCCCAGTACAGGAAGCCAACATCCAGCGCCAGAGTGCCCAGCAGGTAGAGCCAGCCAAACATGCCGGTGACATAGGGCAGCAGGGTTACTGCCAGCAGGATCAAGGTATAGAGCAGAATATGCAGCTTGGTGTAGGCCTCCCCATGGGTGACCGGCAACATGGGGATGCCCGCCTTGGCGTAATCCGCTTTGCGGTGTACCGCCAGCGCCCAAAAGTGTGGTGGTGTCCAGGCGAAAATGATCAGTACCAGCAATAGCCCGTGGCCGCCCACGTCATTGGTCACCGCTGTCCAGCCAAGCAGGGGAGGGGCGGCACCAGCGAGGCCACCAATCACGATGTTCTGTGGTGTGGCCCGCTTCAAAAACATGGTGTAGATAATGGCGTAGCCCATCAGCGAGGCCAGAGTGAGCCAGGCAGTGAGTTGATTGGTAAACAACATCAAAATGGCCATACCCAGAGCCGCGGTGAGAGTGGCGAACAGTATTGCCTGGCTTGGGCCCACGCGGCCCACCGCCACCGGGCGGTTAAAGGTGCGGATCATCTTGGTGTCCACATGGCGGTCCACTACGTGATTGACTGCAGCGGCAGCACCGGCACAGAGGGCGATACCCAGATTGCCCATAATCAGTACATCCAGAGCGGGCAGGCCATTGGGTACCGCCAGCAGCATGCCGATGACCGAAGTCAGAATCATCAGTGCGACCACCCTGGGTTTGGTCAGCTCCAGATAATCCCGCCAGCCCGCCTGAT
The DNA here is from genome assembly GCA_024397955.1 of bacterium SCSIO 12696. NCBI lineage: Bacteria > bacterium SCSIO 12696. The sequence goes on along the minus strand of CP073744.1, from coordinate 2,036,895 downwards.
GGATTTCGGTGGATACATCACTCATTGGGTGCCCTCAGGTTGCTGTCGGTAGCGATAGAGCTGGTGGAGTAGGGTGACCAGGGTCAGCAATAGTAATGCGCCCCCGGCGTTGTGGGCCACCGCCCCCGGCAGTGGAATAATATATATCACATTGCTGATACCCAGTGTCACTTGAATCACCAGCGCCGCCAGTACCGCGATGGCGTAAGGGCGCAGGCTGGCACTGCCCGCTTTTAGCAGGGCCGCGCACAGCCCCAGCAGGTACAAAGTGACTACCAGGGCACCTACCCGGTGTACGAAGTGGATGGTTACCCGGGCGTCATTGTCCATGGTGCCGCCAAGGTAATTGGGGCCAATATCCTGGGTGATATCAAAGGCTTCAGCCATGTCCAGTGGTGGCAGCCAATGGCCGTGGCAGGTGGGGAAATTGATACAGGCAATGGCGGCGTAATTGGAGCTGGTCCAACCCCCCAGTGCAATTTGAATAAACACCACCACCAGGCCGCCAATGGCCCAAGCGCGAAAGCGATCGGTTTTACGGTCAGGCGCTGCGGGCGCATTATTGCCCAGCCTCAAGTACAGCAGCCAGAGCAGGGCGAGCACTGAAAAGCCACCCAGTAAGTGAGCGGTTACTACCTGTGGCCATAGTTTAAGTGTTACCGTCCAGGCACCGAAAGCGCCCTGTAGAATCACCAGTGCCAATAGCCCAATACAGTGTTTCACCGGGTAGTCAGGGTATTGTTTGCGGGCACGGAAAGCCACGATAGTGAGCGCGACAATGACCGCCCCCAGGGTAGTGGCAAAGTAACGATGCACCATTTCTGGCCAGGTTTTATCGTGTTCCACGGTTTCGTTGAAGCGCTGTTCAGCGATGCGAATTTCTTCCGGGGTGTCTGGCCACAGCAGGTGGCCGTAGCAGCCGGGCCAGTCCGGGCAGCCCAGGCCTGCGTCCACCAGCCGAGTAAAGGCTCCCAGCACCACCACTACCACCGCCAGCAGCACAGCGGCAACAACCAACTTGCGGCCAGGCAGGGCAGCTAAAGGGCGGTTTGAAGATGGGCTCACAGCAGTACCTTGAGGTCTTTAATCACTTTTTTGTATTCGTTTTCAGGGGTGTAAAACAACACCAGTTCGCCATTGGGAGCTACCAGGTAATAGCAACCCTGGCAGTTTTGCGGGGCGTTGGTTTTTGCCACCCGGGCTTTAAATGCGCCGTTATCAAGCAGTGCGGGCATACCGGCGTGGGCTTCTTGCAGCAGCTGCAGCAAGGAATCACTGGCGGGCTGATCGCTGATGTAGGCCCTTTCCAGGCGGTTTTTGCGTTTGGGGATCAAGGTATGTATCTGCCGGGTCAGGTACAGGGCTTGCTGGCAGAGTTCGTCACAAGGGCCGTTGGCGGCCACCAGTAGTTTCCATTTGCTGTTTTCGCCTACTTGCCAGGTTTCGCCAGAAGCTGCCGTAAAAACCTCGCCTTTGATCGATTGCCGCGGCTCGATCAGGGTGCCGTGGTTGGTTGTGCCCAGCCAGCTGAGCAGTTCTTTTTGCTGTTCCGAGTTGGCGGGAAAGAACAGATAGGCTAATGCCATAGCCAGCAGCGGCAGGCCGATAACCAGGCTGCCTTGCAGTACGGCTTTACGGTTTGTCTTGGGCATTGGTTCAGTCATTCGTTGCTCTTTTGGGGAAACAGGTAATCAACGTCAGCAGGGTAAGTGCCACTGCCATGGAAAACCAGGTCACTGCGTAGCCGGTGTGACGCTCTGGTTGCACAGTGATGACAGGCCACCCGGTTTGCAGCGCTCCTGACTGATTGGCTTGCAGCCGCAAGGTCAAGCTGGGCAGGGTAGCATCAAGGTCTTTTGCCATGGCACTGAAGTTCAGGTTTTGTATGACTTTGGGCCACCCCTCTGCGGCGCCATAAAGGCTGCTGGCTTTGTCCAGTGGTGCGTACAGGCTGGCCGTTATCATGACAGTGGTATCGGGTGTGGATATTTCGGGCAACTGGCTGCGTAGGCGCGGTGCTTTTATCCAGCCGCGATTGATCAGTAGCCAGTTGCCTTCGGGAGTTTGCAGCGGGGTAATCACTTCGTAGCCCGGTTGCCCTTGGCGTACCCGGTTGTCGAGCAAAAAATGACGCTGGTTGTCGTAGCGGCCTGTGACAGTGGTGGCCCGGTAGCGAAACTGTTCAGTGCCCATCAGTTGTTCGATGGGGGCAGGGGGCAGGGCGGCGCGCTGTTGCAGTTGTGCGAGTATGGCGCGCTTCTCGTCGGCGCGCTTCAGCTGCCAGTTGCCCAGGGACAGGAGTACCGGCAGCAGCAGGGCGGCCAGTAGCAGGATTTTCCAGTTTGGGGCGAAGTGGCGGTTGTTTTTATTCGGATTCGACAGCATTGGGGTGAAGTGCGATTATTCCCGGCGATTAACAACGATAAAAACGGATAAAAACAAGTATGTGGCTCAAGATTGTTATTGTTCTACTGCTAATAGCCATGGTGGTTAGCCTTACTAGTGGCCTGGTATTTCTGTTCAAAGATCTGGGAAGCCGCAAGCGCACGCTCTATGCGCTGGGTATCCGAATCGGCTTGGCAGCCTTGCTGGTTACCGCCATTGTGTACGGGGTGCATACCGGGGAGCTGAGTTTGCAGGCCCCCTGGCATGGCAGGTACTGATTCGTCATTGCGAGTAGCTTTGTTTAAACAATGCTCCCCGCAATGACGGGCTTTCAATTACAAGATGTACACAAAGATGAACAGGCAGATCCACACCACGTCTACAAAGTGCCAGTACCATGAGGCCGCTTCAAAACCAAAGTGATCGTCCTTTTTGAAGTGGTTACCAAACACGGAACGCAGCAGCTGAATCAACAGCATAATGGTACCCATGGTGACGTGGGCACCGTGGAAACCGGTGAGCATAAAGAAGGTGGTGCCGTAGATGCCGGATTCCAGAGTCAAACCCAAGTCCTGATAGGCCTCGATATATTCCACGACTTGGAAGTACAAGAAGGTGCCGCCCAAGATCACAGTAATACCCAGCCACAGGTTAAAGGCGTTGCGCTTGCCCGCTTTGATGGCGTTATGGGCAATATGCACGGTAAAACTGGAAGCAATCAGGATGATGGTGTTGAGCAGCGGCAGGTGCCATGGGTCGATAATGGCGTCTGGCCCTTTGAATTTTGCGTCGTCGCCATTCGCCGCCTGATCTGGCGTGGTCATCAGTGGCCATTCGGCGTTAAACCCCGCCCATTCCGGGTCAGCGGCGAGCCAGTCCAGGGAATAGATACGCACGTAAGCCAGGGCGAAGAAGAAGATGAAGAAGAACATCACTTCGGAGAAGATAAACCAGCCCATCCCCCACACGTAGGAGCGTTTCAGCTGGTCGCTGGGCAGGCCGGCTAGGTTTTCCTGGATAACGGTATTCCACCAGCTGGCCATAACGCCCGCAAAAAACAGGCAGCCGACGATAAAAATCTGTTGCCCGGTAAAACCGAGTACAGTTGAACCCACCAGCCAGTGAGAGGCGCCAAACAGGGTAACCCCGAGGCCCAGAGCCGTGAGGATGGGCAGGCGGCTGGAAGCGGGCACGTAATAATTTTCATGTTCGCTGGCTGCGCCATGCTCTTGGTTATTGCCATCTTGTGCGATTTCGCTAGACATTATTTTTCTCCGCGATGTTCATCGTCCCTCACTTACCCTTTGCCCCAGTCGATGGTGCCGCTGGATGCCTTGGCATCCATTTCGGTAACGTCAAACAAAGTATAGGAGAGGGTGATGGTGTGAATCTGTTTGGGGAGTTCCGGGTCGATGGTAAATACCATCGGTAACTTGGCCGACTCCCCCGCTTTAAGCGGCTGACGCTCAAAGCAGAAGCATTCCATTTTGTGGAAGTAATCCACCGCCTTGAAGGGCACTACGCTGGGTACCGCCTGGGCCACCATGTCGTTTCCAGTGGTGTTGTTGGCAACGAATTCAATGGTGGTTTGTTCGCCAGGGTGAACCCGCACCTGTTCAAGGGCGGGGCCGAATTGCCAAGGCATGCTCTCGTTGTTGGTGGCCAGAAACTGCACTTTGACGGTGCGGCTGGTGTCCACCGCAGCCGGTACGGCCTCATAGGAGGATTCTTCGATTTTGGCGTTGAGGCCGGTGATATCGCAGAACACGTTGTACAGCGGCACCAGGGCGAACGAAAAGCAGCCCATGCCCACGACAATGGCCAACGCCCACAGCACAATGCGCCGGTTGGCGCTGCCTGCTTTGTGAATGTCGGTTGCCGTGGAGTGTTCGGTCATGGCTTTATTTCACTGTTGGGGGGGTTGAAAAGGTGTGATAAGGCGCCGGTGACGGTACTGTCCACTCCAGACCTTCAGCCCCTTCCCAAGTTTTGTCGGCAGTGGTTTTCTTGCCGCCCTTGATGGTCAGAATAATAATCACCAGGAACAGGATCTGGGAGATGCCGTAAAGGAAGGCACCACAGCTGGAGATCATGTTGTAATCGGCAAATTGCAGGGCGTAGTCCGAGTAGCGTCGCGGCATACCCGCCAGGCCCACAAAGTGCTGTGGGAAGAAGGTCAGGTTGAAGCCGATAAACGAGGTCCAGAAGTGCACCTGAGCCAGCGGTTCGCTGTACATGCGGCCGGTCCACTTGGGCAGCCAGTAGTACACCGCCGCCGACATACTGAACACCGCACCGGCAACCATCACGTAGTGGAAGTGGGCCACCACGAAATAGCTGTCGTGATACTGGAAGTCCGCCGGGGCGATGGACAGCATCACCCCGGTAAAACCGCCGATGGTGAACAGCACCAGAAACGCCAGCGAGAACAGCATCGGCGTTTCAAAGGTAATGGAGCCTTTGAACATGGTGGCGATCCAGTTGAACACCTTCACCCCAGTGGGCACCGCAATCAGCATGGTGGCGTACATAAAGAACAGCTCACCGGCCAGCGGCATACCCACGGTAAACATGTGGTGCGCCCAGACGATAAACGACAGCAGCGCAATGGACGCGGTGGCGTACACCATAGAGGAGTAACCGAACAGCGGCTTGCGCGAAAAGGTGGGGATAATCTGCGAAATCACGCCAAACGCTGGCAAGATGATGATGTACACCTCCGGGTGACCGAAGAACCAGAACACGTGTTGGAACAGTACCGGGTCACCGCCGCCGGCCGCATCAAAGAAGCTGGTGCCGCCGTGAATGTCCATCAGCATCATGGTCACCGCGCCTGCCAGTACCGGCATTACTGCCACCAGTAGGAAGGCAGTGATCAGCCAGGTCCATACGAACAGGGGCATTTTCATATAGCTCATGCCCGGTGCGCGCATATTGAGGATAGTGGCGATGATGTTGATAGACCCCATGATCGACGACGCGCCCATGGTGTGCACCGCGAAAATAAAGATGGTCGCAGTCAGGGGATTGGCGTAGGTGGTGGACAGGGGTGCGTAGAACGTCCAGCCCGCTTGCGGTGCGCCGCCTTCAGTAAAGAGGGTAGCCGCCAGCATCAAAAACGCTGGTGGCAATAACCAAAATGACAGGTTGTTCATCCGCGGTAGCGCCATATCCGGCGCGCCGATCATCATCGGGATCATCCAGTTGGCCAGACCCACAAAGGCGGGCATGATGGCGCCGAACACCATCACCAGGCCGTGCATGGTGGTCATCTGGTTAAAAAATTCCGGCTCCACCAATTGCATGCCCGGCTGGAACAGCTCGGCGCGGATTATCATGGCGAACGCGCCGCCGAGGATAAACATGGCGAAACTGAACCAGAGGTAGAGGGAACCGATGTCTTTGTGGTTGGTGGTATACAGCCAGCGGCGAATACCTTTAGCAGGACCATGTGCCATGATCTTTTCTCCTATTCGCCTTTGCGGTGGTTGTAAACGTCAACGGGCTGCACAATTTCGCCAGTGTTGTTGCCCCAGGCGTTGCGCTCGTAGGTAATCACTGCCGCCAAATCCACATCGGAAATATTGCCGCCAAAGGCTTGCATGGCGGTGCCGGACTTGCCGTTGACCACGATGTCGATGTGGGCGGTGAGCTGATCCGCTTCAATTGCCATTGGACTGCCTTTGAGGGCAGGGAAGGCGCCTTGAACCCCTTCGCCATTTTCCAGGTGGCAGGCTGCACAGTTCTTGCTGTATACGTCTTTGCCGCGAGCCATCAGCTCATCCAGGGTAAAGACTTTGCTGGTGAGGGCGCGCAATTCCGCCGCTTCTTGTTTTTTCTGAGCCAGCCAGTCGTTGTACTCCGCCTCGGGTACGGCTTTTACCACGATGGGCATAAACGCGTGGTCTTTGCCGCACAGTTCGGCGCAGTAGCCACGATAAGTGCCTGCTTTTTCGATATAGGCCCAGCTTTCGTGGGTAAAGCCGGGTATAGCGTCGCGTTTTACCGCCAGGTCCGGCACCCACCAGGAGTGAATAACGTCAGAGGCGGTGACCAGGAAGCGGACTTTTTTGCCCACTGGCAATACCAGCGGCTCATCCACTTCTTGCAGGTAGAATTCGCCTTTGGCGGTTTTGTTTTCAATCTGGTCTCGTGGGGTGGAAAGAATGCTCAGGAAGCCAACATCTTCACCGATGTAGTCGTAGCGCCATTTCCACTGGGAGCCGGTCACTTTGATGTCCAGTTCCGCTTCATCGCTGTCGTACACTTCGATCAGTGCGGTGGTGGCCGGCCATGCCATGCCAATAAGGATAATAAAAGGAATAACGGTCCAGGCGATTTCCACTTTGGTGCTTTCGTGGAAATTGGCGGCCACAGCGCCTTTGGATTTGCGGTATTTGATCAGGCTGAAGATCAAGGCGCCAAAGGTGAGTACCCCAATGGCGACGCAGATCCAGAACATCAGCATATGAATGTCGTAAACCGTCTGGCTTACCGGGGTGACACCAATCGGCATGTTTTCATCCGATCGGCCTGCGCTGTCCGCGGCAAGGGCACTGCCCCCCCAAAGACACGCAGAGCCCAGCAACAGCATTGTTAGCTGTTTAGCTCGTGCGAACATTACCCGTTCTCCTGTTGTAGAACTTTCAGCGCGGCGAGGCGCTATCTTTTTTGTTCTTTACTGTCTTTTTTGTTTTTTTATATCGGGTGTCTTGTGTTGGTGCACCCTGTACTTCTTTTTATGTATTGCTCACACAAGGGCATTCTGATAGCCCTGAGTAAACAGGGGTCGAGTATCAAAAACTTGGTACGTATAAGTCAACTGATTTTTGGTGAGAATCGGCTTTTACAAGGTGTTTTCGCCGACTTTCCGCTACAATCCCTCGCCCGCTTAACCCCCCACCTTGATATGTCTGCTTCCTGCCTTCGCCAACGTTATCAGCGCGCCATCCATCGCCGAGTGATTGCGATTGCCTGGCCGATGATTATTGCCGGAGCCAGTGGGCCGCTGCTGGGGGTCGTGGACACGGCCATTTTGGGTCACCTGGACAGCGCCCGTTACCTCAGTGCTGTGGCAATAGGGGCCAGCGCGCTCACTCTGGTTTTGTGGTTGTTGTCGTTTCTGCGCATGGGCACTACCGGTTTGGTGGCCAGGGCTTGGGGGCAGGGGAGCCAGCAGCGTTGTCGAGAGTTGTTGTGGCAATCCCTGGTGTTGGCCTTTGCTTTGGGTGCACTGTTGATTGTTGTCCAGGCGCCTCTTTTGCAGCTGATTCTGTGGCTGCTGGGCCCCAGCGACGAAATTTACGGGATTGCTCTTGAGTATTGCCAAATTCGCATCTGGGCGGCACCGGCGACATTATGCAGCTACGCCGCCATTGGATGGCTGTTGGGTTTACAGCGAGCGCGCCAAACTCTGGTCATTATGGTGGTGGTTAACGGCGCCAATATTGGCCTCGACTTTTTGTTTATTGTGGGTTTTCAGATGAACAGCGCCGGTGCGGCCTGGGCATCGTTGTTGGCGGAATATCTGGGATTGGCGGTTGCGCTGTTATTTGTTCGCCACCAGCTGGCCCACCTCAGTGGTTATGTGGCTCCCCGCCAACTATTGCAGCTTCACAGTTACAGGCGCTTGCTGGTCGTAAACCGGGATTTGTTTTTGCGCACCGCCTGCGCGGTGTTTGTGTTTACGTTTTTTACCGCTCAGGGGGCTCGCCTTGGCAGTGAGGTTGTCGCCGCTAATGCGATTTTGATTCAGCTGGTATTGCTGGTGTCCTATGGGCTGGATGGCTTTGCCCATGCGGCAGAGTCCTTGTCCGGCCAGGCGGTTGGTGCACGCAAGCTGCAGCGTTTTTATGGTGTTTGTCGAGCCTGCGGAGTCTGGGGTGTCACTATTGCCGCTGTGGCCAGCGGGTTATATGGGGTTTTCCAAGGTGCCATTGTGAGCGTGTTTACCGACCTGCCAGAAGTCGCCACCTTGGCCAACACTTATTACGCTTGGTTGGTGGCAGTGCCGCTGCTTGCAACGGTTTGCTACACCCTGGATGGCGTGTTTTTAGGTGCGGGCCGTACCCGGGAAATGCGCAACACCATGTTTGCCGCCCTGGTGTTATTTTTGGGCGGCTGGTGGCTGACGTTACCCTGGGGCAATACCGGTTTGTGGTTGTCGTTTTGTGTATTTATGGGCGCGCGCAGCTTGTTTATGGGGCTGGCTTTTTGGCGGTTATCACAGCAGGGTTGGTTTCTTTTTCGTCACCTGCACAAAACCCCATAGCGCGCCACACAATAGTTACGACCTTGGTAAGCCGTGTCAGTCACGTTCAATGAACTTCTGGTTTGGTGTTTGTGGTCGCTATTGTCTAGCTTAACAGTATGAGTATCGACCGATTGCGGCAGGCTATTCGGGTTGCCAGAGAGCAAGATGTGGAAACTGGCCGACTATCGCAGTTTCTGCAAAGTCGTGTTGGCGAATTGCATCGGGCAATTCAGTTGCCCGTAGATAACTCGGTGCCTGCCTTGCTCAACTTTGTGATTCGTTATATTGAGCATGTGCCTGAGTTTGTTGAAGCCGCAGGGGATATCTCCAGGCAAGCCGGCATTGAGCGTTCTATCGAGCCAGTTATGGGAGCGGCCTGTGACTTTTTTCTGTCCCCACCCGAGCTAATAAGTCAGTGGCTGGAAATATCTGACGGTCTGATGGGAATGATGGCGGAGGCCTATCTGGCGCACCGCCTGATCGAAGAAGTCAACGACCGTTATATGACGCACTTAGGTGCGCCCCTGGTACCAATGGATATGACTCGCTCTAATTTGATTGTGCATCAGCTGCTCGGTGAGCAGTTTGCCAATCACCTAGACGGTGTCGTGGAAAAGGCGGTTAACCGGCTTCAACAGGGGGAGAGTGAAACGTCCGGCCTTACCAGCTTTGTGGATCGCTGCCGTCAGCGAGATATAGACCGGGAACTGATTCGCTGGCCCTGCCTGACCGACAGCTTGTCAATTAGTTTGATGCTGGGTGGCAGGGCCTGAGGAATCCTGAGACGTTATTTCTTTTCAAAGATCAGATGGAAGCTTACCGGCACCGCATTGCTGATGCTGGGCAATCCGGCAACCGTGCGTAGCTTTTCGACCCCTGCTGCCAGATCAAAGGAACCTGCATTCACCAGAATGGGTCGCTGATTGTTCACCAGTAGCCGACCTTCAGTCAGGCGGACAATGCTGACGGGGCCCAAATCCAGATCTTGAGTTTTACCATGTAAGCTGAGGCTGCCAGTGAGGTTTTGTGTCAATTGTTCACCCACCTTGAGGCTGGCAAGGGCTTGGGTATCCACGTTGGCTTTGATGGTAGCGCTGGCAAAAGTGGCGGTATTAAACAGCATTTCCCGCATGCGCTGGTCGCGAATGTCGATGTTGGTGTGAATGCTGGCCAGGTCGATCACGACCTTTGCCTTTCCCGGGGATACCGAGCCTGATAGCTGTTTAAAGTGGTGCACTTCTGCGATATGAGTGGCTTTGGTGGTCACCAGGGTGACGCTGGAGAGTTCATTGCTCAGTGTCCACCCGGCATTGGCAAGATTGGCACTTATCAGCAGTAGTGCGGCGATGGCAGTGTGCAGGTACTTCATGAACAGGTCCTCAGTATGGAATCAGTGGCACTGGCGGTGCAGTTTGGATTGCAGTGCCCGGCGGCGTTTGCGTAATTTGTTGCCACGTTTGGTTTTGTAACCGGCTCGCAGCTCGTCGTTAACTTTGTCCAGTTGTTGCAGCCATGTGCGGCACTGTTGCTTCGAAGCCGAACCCTTGTCGGCCTGGGCAGAACAGCAAGTGACGCAAAGCAGCATCAACAGCGTGATGAATTGTTTCATTTTTCCTCCCTGAAAAGAAATTGACTGAATTTATCCCTTTGTTTGCGGTTGCCTATACCGCGGTCAGGTATTCGTCTTTGAGTTTGACGTAATTGCCCGCGGTGTAGGTGAAAAAGGCCCGTTCTTTATCACTCAACGGACGCAGCTGTTTTACCGGATTGCCCACATAAACGTAGCCGCTCTCCAATTGTTTACCCGGTGGCACCATACAGCCTGCACCGACGATGGTTTCATCCGGTACCAGCGCGCCGTCCATCACGATGGCGCCCACCCCGATCAGTACCCGGCTGCCCACAGTGCAACCGTGAAGTACGGCTTGGTGGCCAACGGTGACTTCGTCACCCAGGGTGAGCGGCCAGCCGTCCGGGTTAAAGTCACTGGCGTGGGTAATGTGCAACACCGCGCCATCTTGAATGCTGCAGCGTTGGCCAATACGGATGCGATGCATATCGCCACGAATCACCGCGGCGGGCCATACGGAACAATCATCACCGAGAAACACATCCCCAATCACCGTGCAGGCCGGGTCGATGTACACTCGATCGCCCAGCTGTGGGCGATGATTCAGGTAGGGGCGCAGTGGGTTCATGATATTGTCCTGTTGATTGGGCAAACGCAGTATTTCAAAGTCCTTGGGAGTATTCAATTGGCCGGCGCTGTGAAAATCTGCCGCGATTATTTAAGGTGTAAAGCGGTTAAAAACGTTATCCACATAGACAAAAAATAAAAGGGTAGGCCTTATGGCACGAATTATTGGTTTTTCTTTGGGTATTGGCCTGCTGTTACTGACCTTATTGACGCCGCCTCCAGAGGGTATGAGCGACAGTGCCTGGGTAACCGCTGGTGTGGGGCTGTTGATGGCTTGTTGGTGGGCCACAGAGGCGATCCCGGTGCCCATGACTTCACTGGTGCCGATTGTATTGTTCCCTATGTTGGGGTTGGTCAGTTTGAAGGGGGCGACAGCCCCTTATGCTCACCCGGTTATTTATCTGTTGATGGGGGGCTTTATTATCGCCACCGCCCTACAGCGCTGGAACCTACACCGCCGCTTGGCACTGACCATCTTGCGTCAGGTGGGCAACCACCCCTACGCCATTATTGGTGGCTTTATGGGCATTAGCGCATTTCTATCCATGTGGATCAGTAATACCGCCACTACCATCATGATGATCCCTATTGCCCTGTCTATGGCTTCGGTGCTGATCGGTGGCGATAAGAAAGAAGATAACTTCACTATCTGCCTGATTTTGGGCATTGCTTATTCGGCCAGTATTGGTGGCCTTGGCACCTTGGTGGGTACGCCACCCAATGCGATGGTGGCGGCCTATATGTCGGAAACCTACAACGTGGAAATCGGCTTCCTGCAATGGATGTTGCTGGGGGTGCCGGTGGTGTTGGTACTGGTGCCGCTGGCTTGGTGGCTGCTGACCCGGTTGGCCTTCAAATTCGATATCCAGCACAACGACAACGTGGGCGATGTGGTACGTGATGAGCTGGCCGGAATGGGCAAGATAACGGTGCCAGAAACCCGTACTGCGATTGTGTTTATCTGTGTCGCGCTGGCCTGGGTGACGCGCCCGCTGCTGCAAAAGCTGCCCGGTTTGGATGGCCTCAGTGATGTCATTATTGCCATTGCCGGTGCCATCGCCATGTTTATGGTTCCCTCCGGCTGCGCCAATGAGAAAGGTACCCGCCTGCTGGACTGGAATACCGCCGCCCAGATTCCATGGGGCGTATTGCTGCTGTTCGGCGGCGGCCTCAGCCTGGCCAGTATGGTCAGTGCCACCGGGCTGGCCGAGTGGTTGGGGGATGCCCTGGCCGCGCTGACGACCTTCCACATGCTGATTTTAATTTTTGCTTTGGTGACCTTGGTGATCTTCCTTACCGAGCTCACCAGTAACACCGCCACCACCGCCACCTTGTTGCCAGTAATGGGCAGTATCGCCGCAGTTGCCGGGCTCGATCCCATGTTGTTGGCGGCCCCCATGGCACTGGCGGCCAGTTGCGCCTTTATGTTGCCAGTGGCGACGGCACCCAATGCCATCGTATTCGCTACCGACCGAGTCAGTATTCCGCAGATGGCCAGGGCGGGGGTTTGGGTGAATATAGCTGGCATTGTGGTCATCAGCGTACTGAGCTATCTGTTGGTGCCCAAATTGCTGGTGGGTTGATCCCTATTTGAAAAACGTGGTCGAGCAAGAGCTTCGAAAAAATCATTAGAAAAGAGGTAGGTAATATGTTTTGTAAGCGCATTGTTGCAACGGCACTGTCGTTGCTGCTGGCTGTGCCATCGCTGGTGTTTGCAGAGGCCAAACACCAGCCCGCTATTGTGGATTACACCACTCGCCACCACCCGGTTATCGGCCGTGGCGGCATGGTGTCCAGTCAAAACAGTTTGGCCAGTCAGGTGGGTGCGCAAATTTTACGGGATGGCGGCAACGCCATTGATGCAGCTGTGGCCGTTGGCCTGGCGCTGGCGGTCACCCTGCCCAGGGCAGGTAATCTCGGCGGTGGTGGTTTTATGCTGGTACACGTCGCCGAAGAAAATCGCACCTTTGCTCTGGACTACCGGGAGACGGCGCCGGCCGCAGCGCACTCGGATATGTTTTTCGAGATTGATGAGAACGGCAACAAAGTCAAAGTTTCCCGCGAAGACTATCACTTTAGCTACCGCTCCTCGGCGGTGCCGGGCACGGTGGCTGGCTTTGAGTGGATTCTGAAAAAATACGGCACCATGAGCTGGAAGCAAGTTACCGCCCCGGCCATTAAGCTTGCCAAACAGGGCTTTGTTGTTACCGACGACCTGGCCAGCATTCTGCGCACCAAGCACAAAGTGCTGTCCAGTCACCCATCCACCCGCAAGATATTTATCAAACCCGACGGCAGCAGCTACCAGGCTGGCGATATCCTGCGCCAAAAAGATTTGGGCTGGTCGTTGGAGCAGCTGTCGAAAAAGGGCGCCAAGGCGTTTTATCAGGGGGCCATTGGCAAGCGCATGGTCGCGGATATGGCGGCTAACAATGGCTTGATTACCATGGACGATTTGGCCAGCTACCGGGTGGCAGAGCGCAAACCGGTGAGCGGCACCTTTGGTGATGCTACTGTTCATGCCATGCCCGCTCCCAGTTCTGGCGGTACCCATGTTGTACAGATGCTCAATATTCTGGAGAACTTTGATCTCAAGGCCATGGGCCAGAACAGCGCTGCCGCTTACCACGTAATGGCCGAGGCCATGAAGCTGGCCTACGCGGATCGCAGCAAATACCTGGGTGATCCGGACTATGTGGATATTCCCACTGCCGCGCTTACCAGCAAAGCTTATGCGGCAGACCTGGCTAAGGGCATCTCGTTGCAGCGCGCTCGCCCCTCCAGCGACATTGCACCTGGCAACTTGACTCCTTATGAAAGCGACGAAACCACTCACTATTCGGTGATGGATAAAGACGGCAACGCGGTGTCCAACACCTATACCTTGATGTTTTCTTTTGGTTCCGGTGTTGTCGCCGAAGGTACCGGCATCATTATGAATAACAATCTGGGCAACTTTACCCTGAGCCCGGACATCCCCGACGCCTTCGGCCTCAAGGGCAGCGAAGACAACCTGATTCGCCCCGGCCGCCGCCCGGTGAGTTCAATGACGCCGGCCATTGTGATACGCGATGGCAAGCCGCTTTTACTTACCGGTAGCCCCGGTGGCAGCAAAATTATTTCCACGGTAATGCAGTTGATTCTGAATGTCTTGGAATTTGAGATGAACCTGGCGGATGCCACCCACGCGCCGCGCATTCACCATCAGTGGTCGCCGGATACCCTGAGCCTGGAACCTGGCATCAGTCCGGATACTGTCGAAAAACTAACAGCCATGGGCCACCCGGTGAAAGCCAGTAAAACCATGGGCAGTTTGCAAAGTATCCTTTATCGCGACGGGTTATTTTTTGGGTACTCAGACACTCGCAGACCCGGCGCAGAAACCGTGGGGGTGAAGTAAATGCGTTACTCAAAAAGACATATAGCGTCAGGCCTGCTGCTGAACAGTGTTATTGGGTTGGCTTATGCCGGCTCCGCAACACCGGACTTTGAGGCGGTTCAGGCGGATTTGTTTGCTGCACCGGGTGCTCAGTCTGTGGCCTGGGCAGATTACGACAACGACGGTGATCTGGATTTGGCCGTCACCTTTAAAAACCGCCCCAATCGCTTGTATCAAAACAGCGGCGGCAAATTTACCGATGTGGCTGAAAAGGTAGGTTGGCACCAGGATATTGATGATGCCCGGGTGCTTGCATGGGGTGATTACAATGCAGACGGCCACCTCGATTTGTACGTGGGCTATGGTCGCGATACTCAGACGCGCAACCGCCTGTATCGGAACGATGGCAATGGCAGTGGTTTTACCGATGTTGCCGCAGATGTTGGCCTGGACCTGATTGGCACCACCCGGCAAAGCAGTTGGATCGATTACGACAACGACGGTGACCTGGATATCTATATTTGCATGCGCGACCGGGCCAATCGCTTGTACCGTAACGACAACGGACGCTTTACCGATGTCAGCAAAGCCGTGGGCTTGTTGGACCCTCGGCGCAGTGTGGGAGCCGCCTGGTTTGATATGGACAAAGACGGTGACCTGGATTTGTTCCTGGCCAACCAAAGTGGCGACCGGGACGGTTTCTACCGTAACGATAACGGCCGGTTTACCGATATTGCCGCCTCGCTGAATATGGATCGCCCACGCCGCCCGTTGAATGTGGGCAGCACCGGTGTAGGTGTCGCTGACTACGACAACGACGGTGATTTGGATGTGTTTGTGGCCACCTACGCCAACAACCTGCTGTATCGCAACGAGGGTGCCGGCAAATTTGTAGAAGTGGCTGCCAGCCAGGGCCTGGATGGGGATTTTCACGGGGTTGGTGTGGACTGGGGCGACTACGATAACGATGGCCGCATCGATCTGTACGTTAACGCTTATCTCAGTGGGGTATTCGCCGAACAGGATTACCTGTACCGCAATACTGGCAATGGCTTTGTGGATGTATTACCCGCGGATAAAAGCGCCTTGATTCGCCGTCGCGATGCCGACCACGGCATACGTTGGGGCGACTTTGATGGCGACGGTGATCTGGACCTTGCCCTGGCGAGCAACCATAAGCGCGGAACCCATCAGCTTTATCGCAACCAGCTTCCTAAAAAGCGGGCAGGGCATTCGCTCAGAGTTTCTCTGCGAGATCAACAGGGCCAGTTTGCCAAACCGGGTACCGAAGTGCGCCTTTACGACAGTGCCAGTGGCAAAGTATTGGCTACCCGTATGGTCGATACCGGCAGTGGTTACTGCTCGCAGAGCAATACGCCGTTGCATTTTGGTTTGGCAAAGATGTCACCGGTAACTGTAGAAGTCACCGAGCTTACTGCCAAGGGTCGTGTGGTCAGGCGCTTTGAAAATATTCGTCCTGCGGATTATTCCGGGCAGGTTTATCGCCCGCTGTGATAATAGCGGGTTATAATCGACGGCTATTTAGCCCTGTAGCCTTTTATGTCGAACGCCCCTGAAAAAACCAAGCCCCGGTTTATTGCCGGGGCAGTGTGCCCCCGTTGCGGTGAGATGGATAAGGTGGTTGCCTACAAAGAAGGCGATGACAATTTCCGCGAATGCGTAAGCTGTGGTTTTAAAGAGCAGTTGCGCCTTCAGGCACCTCCTCGCGAGCTGGATACCCGGGTAAATCGAACTGCCGAAGAAAAGCAGCGAGAAACCCAGGTGGTTCGTCTTATTGACCCCTCAACTGATTGATGACTTCTTCGGTACCTGGGCGCACGCCTCTCCATAGGGCAAAGGACTCTGCAGCCTGCTCCACCAACATCCCCAAACCATCGGCCACGTTAGCTGCGCCATTAGTGGTTGCCCACTTCATAAAAACCGTGGGCTCGTTGCCGTACATCATGTCGTAACAGCCACAGCCTGGTGCCAGCAACTCTTTGGAAAGTGGGGGTAATTGGCCGGAAATACTGGCGCTGGTGCCGTTAATAATCAGGTCGAATGCCTGCCCATTTAATTCTTCAAAGCCACACCCACTGACGGAGCCCAAGCCGCTAAATTCAGCCGCGAGCTGGCGGGCTTTGTCGACGGTACGGTTGGCAATAGTGATGGAGGTAGGTTGCTGCTGCAGTAATGGCTGTAACACCCCACGTACCGCCCCGCCGGCGCCCAGTAGTAATACCCGTTTGGCGTTGATCTGCCAGCCCAGGTTGGCGGTAATATCCGTCACCATACCAATGCCGTCGGTGTTATCACCCAGTACGGAGCCATCCTCTTGCCGTGCCAGGGTGTTTACGGCTCCAGCGCACTTTGCCCGCTCGCTGAGCGTATTGGCGTATTCAAACGCCTGTTGTTTGAACGGCACAGTGATATTAAGGCCATGCCCCCCAGTGGCAAAAAAATCATCGGCCGCCGCCTCAAACCCGTCTTGGGCCACCAGCTGAGCGTTGTAGTTGATGGGCTGGTTAGTCTGTTTGGCAAAGGCCTGATGGATCAGCGGTGACTTACTATGGCCAATAGGATTACCAAAAACAGCGTATTGATCGGTCATAATGAACTCATTCAACGTTAGTGGTCGAAGTGTACTGGTAACTGCAGTTTTTTTTGAGTGCAAAGTTGCTATTGCTCCCACACCCTTCTAGGCTTTGAATAAGATGCATGCTAATCACTCTATTAAAAACGCACTGACTTTTCTGTTCCTACCTTTGTTGGCGCCATTTGCGTTGCTTGCGCGTTTATTTCGCGGCGGTGCAGATACCACTGTAGAGGAAGTAGAGAAGGTTTTACTGCGTATGGTTTCTGGGAAGATTGATGCATACTGGTGGGAAGATTTTTTGTCTACCCCTCTTCGTGATCGTCAGCTCAATACTATTCGTGAACGCTGTGACGAAGTGTGGCATGAAGGGTCAGGTTACATTTCAGAGGATATCGACGGTCAGTTGTACTTAAATTCTGATGGTGTGGCAGAAATAGAATCACTGCTACAGAAGTGTGAGTATCTAAAGCGTAACCGCGAATCTTGATTTTTTCTTCTAGTAGAGGGTAAATAGGGCGCATAAATATAAAAAGTAAGGAATTTGTGCCATTCGCTTATTTACTCTACCCCAATTCGTTCGTCTAGCTCCGCTATTTTTGCCGTTGTCTATCATCGTTAGCGCTCTGTTACTTAGGCCTTCAAGCGCACTATGCCTGCCTTCTTTGCCGTTAGACGATAGCCACACGCAGACTCAATCTTCTACTCCAGACTTTCGAAGTTTACCTGCTGGTACAGAACGCAAACAGGCATTTGTGGGTTATTTGCTGCCGTTAGTGGAAGCAGAAAATAATCGTATTGGTGCACAGAGAAAAGCGCTGCAATGCCTGTTTCGCAAGTCTCAAACATTCTCTGCGTCTGAACAGCGATGGCTGCAAAAACTGGCGGGCGATTATCGGGTAAAAGGCTTTTCTTTGGATGATAAAGGCACTTGGCAAGAGCTGTTAAGTAAGGTCGATAAACTGCCTCCCTCTTTGGCTCTGGCCCAGGGTGCCAATGAAAGTGCCTGGGGCACGTCCCGTTTTGCCCGGGAGGGGAATAACTTGTTTGGCCTGTGGTGTTTTAACCCCGGTTGTGGGGTGGTGCCCTTACATCGGCCAGAGGGCGCTACTTACGAAGTCGCCAGCTTCACATCCATTGCCGGCTCGGTACAGGCCTATATGCGAACCTTAAATTCCCACCCGGGCTACCGCCAATTGCGCGATATTCGCGCCCGGCAATCTCCACCGCAGGGTGAAGCGCTGGCCGCAGGTTTGGTGGAGTACTCCGCACGTGGCACCGAGTACACGGCGGAGTTGCAACAGATGATTCGCTATAACCGCTGGCAGCAATTGGATAACCCTGAGGTAAGTCAGCGGTAGTAGGGCAATTATTGTTTGTCGATGCTGTTTTTAATTGCCTCGACAGTGATATTCACTTGGTAATCTGTGAGCTCGTTGGCGAGTTTCAAGGTGCGTTCTAATGGCAGCAGGCTGACCCCATTCACTGAGAAATCACCGCTGTTTACGCGCTGTGGCATGCGCACACTCATTGGGTCTACCAGCATCATCAAGGCGGTGTGACGAAAATCGTGATGAATGCCGTCTTTTTCTTCCACGATATTGCGTGCTTCTAACCAGTTCGACCAGCGGGGGTTGTCGTAGTATTCCGCAATATAGTGAACCTGAGTTTTCTCCTTTTTCCATTGCTGATTTAGCTCGGCAGTAAGCTCTTGCATCCCGGTTTGGTTACCACCACTGTCGCCGATGAACACAATATTTTCGAAGCCATGAATTTTCAGGCTGAGCGCAATTTCTTCCAATAATTTCTTATAGGTTGCCAGACTAAGGCTGATCGTGCCTGAGTAGCGCATGTGGCCACTCACAGGGTCGTGGTTACCTTCAGGAACAAAGGGCACGATGGGGGCAACCAGCGCATTGCCGAGCTGCCGAGCAATGCGATTGGTGGTTTCTTTCAAAATGACGTTGTGCTTGCCAGTGGCTAAAAAGGGACCGTTTTGTTCCACGCCGCCAGTCGCGATAATGGCGGTGGTTTTGCCCTCGGCGATGGCGTCGCGTACTTCCACCCAAGTCATTTCTTCAATAAATACGGTGTCGTAGGCATCTACCGTACGCTGTTGCTTATGGGTCTCTGTCAACGTGTGGCCAGCACCTGCGGCGTAGAGTGTTGACGAAAAAAACAGCGCTGCGAACATAGCGATTTTTCGATTCATAGTCAGGTGCCTCTTTTACTGGGTTTCGTCTGTCGATGAAGTTTCTCTGCGGATCGCCGCTACAGTAATATCCGTACGGTAATCCACAAACTCTTTGGCAATCTTGATGGTTCTGTCAACTGGTAACAAGCTCACACCATTGATGGAAAATTTATCGGCGGCAATACGCTGTGGCATGCGTGCTGCCATTGGATCGATCAAAAGCATAACTGAGCTGGCGCGAAAGCCATCATGTAGGCCTTCTGAAACTTCGATAATCCCGCGGCTTTTTAGCCAAGCCTTCCATCGTGGGTTATCGTAAAACTCACGAATATAATGTACCCGAGCAGACTTGTTTTGCCACTGCTCTGTGAGAATTTTCTCAGCTCTTTCGAGTCCTTTTCGGTTGCCACCGTTGTCGCCGAGCAGAATAATATTTTCAAAGCGGTGCATGCGCAGGCTGTTGGCAATATCTACCAGCAAGTTAACAAAATTTTCTTCGCTGACACTGATGGTGCCCGGGTAGCGCATGTGCCGACTGGGTGGGTCAATAGAGCCTTGGGGAACAAAAGGTACTACTGGCGCCACCAGGGCATTACCCAATTTTTTGGCAATTTTTTGCGTAGTTACTTTTAGGGAGAGATTGTGGCGGCCAATAACACTGTATGGCCCCTTTTGCTCTACACCACCGGTGGGAATAATCACCGTTGTTTTGCCAGATTTTATGGCGTCTCGCACTTCCATCCAGGTCATGTCTTCCATAACAACCGTGTCGTGTGCTGGGATAGGGCGCTCTAAAGCCCAAATTTCTTCGGTACTCAGGTCGGCAGCCACAACCTGGCTTGAAAAAAGTAGGCTGTAGCAAAGGCATAAAAGGAACCGGCGAAAAATTTTCATCAAAAGCCCTTAATAAATAGTGAGCAAGACATAACGCGTAAATTGCCAATATTGACATTCAATATTTGAACAGCTCGAGAGTGGTTCAAATAAAGTTGGTGCGTAAACGATTACAAAGAGAAGAGCAGCCGAGAAGGGGTACCGAGGGGGAACGCCTTCCCGATGCTCTTAGACAGCCATATCATCTACGGCTATAGATAAGACGTGTTTGGATGGAAAAACCTTAACGTCTTTTGATGGTTTCTAATTTTTTTGGTTACTGCGAGGGATAGAGCAATTGGAACTTAGTTTTGTGTGTCAGCCGAATCAGAATTTGAAAAAAATGTTCATTCAGATAGCGTATTTCAGCTTTTCTGCTTTCAACAGTTTTAACAAATCCCGACCGGCATCAACACAGGTTATGTGACCAAATTAATTGGCGCCAAACGATCTCTTAAAGGTAAGAGCCACATAGCGTCCACGGCTTGAATGCATTTCTGCATCAAAGCCAAAGGCTTGGTCGGCAAGTGGTGGTTCTTCATCCGTTATGTTGTTAACAGACAGACGCAGCGAGCTGTTTTCACCAAAAATATCGCGCCTTACCAAAGAGAGGTTGGCAGTCGTGTACGAGTCAATTTCAAAAGGTACATCATCGACGACGATATTGGGGTCAATCACACTGTCAATATGACGTAGAAACAGTGATGCGCCCCACAGATCGTCATTGCTGTTCCAGGTTACAGTACCGGTGAGTCGGTATTCCGGGAAGCCTTCAAGACCGACCCTGTCTTCAACACCAACAGATTCTGGAGTAGCACCTGCTGCCAACAACAGGCCAGCTTGGCCGCCTGGCTCTTGGCTAAATTCATCCAATTGAGCAACATTCAGCTGCAGATCAAAGCTCCCGATTGAAGTATCGAAATTATAGAATGCACTGAAGTCAATACCCGACACTGAGCGTGTATTCAGGTTTTCAAAGATACTGTTAACCTGTTGAATTTCACCGATTGGGTTTTCTGCAGAAGGTGCTGCGCGAATTACATTGGGGTTAGAACCTCCAGAGCGGCGCAGCAATGCATCCAGGCGAGATTGGTTCTCGTCGTTAAAGCTACCTACGGTACCGTCAGTTTCGATTTCCCAGTAATCTACGGTAACTGTGAGGCCTTCGAGAGGCGTCAGTACGAAACCAAAGCTGGTATTTTCACTGTCTTCTGCTTCCAGATTGGGGTTACCACCACGCACCTCAACGGTGGTTGTGGCGTCCAAACCGCTGTCGGACAGGTCACCGGTGCCCAGTAGTTCACCCAGTGCAAAGTCTTCCGTCGAAGTAGAAACGGTGCTCTGTGGGTTGTTGGTTTGTACCAGGTTCGGTGCTCGGAAGCCCTCTGAGAACGCAGCTCGGAATTGCAGCCATTCAACCGGATACCAGGAAATTGCAATTTTTGGTGTTGTAATATTGCCAAAATCACTGAAATCTTCGTATCGCGCCGCCAGCTGTACATCAATGCTGTTTGCGCCAGGAAGGTCTCTGGCAATGGGCAAAATCAGCTCTGCGTAAGCGGAAAACACATCGCGCTCACCGGCGAAATCCAAACGCTGGCTACTGCCAATAACATTAGAAGGGTTGATTACAGTGCCATTGGGCCCCAGTGTGTCGACGAAAGGTGCTGAACCGTCCAGGTTGGCCGAGTTGTCCTCAACAAGATCCTCTTCCCGATACTCAACACCAAGGCCCAGTGCTGCATCGCCGGCAGGCAATGAAAACACAGATGGGTTGGATAAACGGAAATCCACCAAGCTCAAAGTAGTCTTGGCTTCACGGGTTACACTGGTAAGGAATGGGTCAATCGCGCTTTGTGGATTAGGCGTCAGGTCGACTAAGCTGCCTGCGTCTGCTGGGTTCAGCCCAGAGAAAATATTGTACGCTCCGGGTGTGTTATTCAGCTGGGCCTGGAACAGTGTAGTATCAACACGATTGCTGGTGGTATCGTTTACGTCCGCTTCACTGTAAAGAACAGCGGTGTCGTAGTTCCAGTTGCCCCAGTCACCGGTAATACCCGCCAGGAAACGGTAGCTTTCGCCATTTACTTCAGCTCTGCGGTTGCCTACGTCAGACAGTTGAATGGTATCCAGCTGAAAGCCAACACCTGCTTCGGGAACAATGGAAGTATCCAACCCTGGAATACGGTTGGGGTTTACACTGCCGTCAGCCAATGTGGTGGGGCCAAAGGGATTGAAAAAGTAGTCCGCTGAAACAAATACTTCACCGGTAGACAGGGGGCCACCTTGCTCACGCTCACGCCGTGCTTCGGAATCGTAGTAAGAGAACTCACCGTATAGCTCGGCACCGCTTTCCAGTTCATGAGTCAGCTTGGCGAAAACATTAAAGCGTTTGACGTCTGGAACCAGTGTACGGTTTTCATTACGGTTAGTGCGCAGGGCGCGGTTTTGGCCTCCGCCATCCAGACATAGGCTTTGGCTGCCGGGGCCGGTAAAAATGGTAGAGCCTGGTGCCAGGCCGCGACCGCCACATTCGCTCGAGTCTTCAACAATGCTGACGCCATCGTCGCCAATTAAGTTGGTAGGACGCAAGTGAAAGCGTCCTACTCCGCCACCAAACACCACATTGGCATGAGCTTCACTGCCGGTACGATTGTCAAAGGCAGTTGTAGCAAAGCCTTCAGGGGCTCTTGAGCGCAAGTCCTGGTCACGAGTGAAGTCGTATTCGCCGGAATTTACGCCAGTTCTATCGGCATAGCTGCCGGATAAAACAAGGTTTGTTCTGCCGTCATTGAATGAAAAACCTGCAGCGCCGCTTAAGGTAATATCCTGTCGACCAGTGCCATCTTCAGCGCCGTAACGAATGGTAACCTCTGAGCCTTCGTAATCGTCTTTAACCTGGTAGTTAATCACACCGGCAACCGCGTCTGCGCCATACAAGGCACCAGCACCATCGCGAAGTACTTCAACACGCTCAAGTGCGGCCACAGGCAACGTGTTAGCGTTCGATGAAACAATAGGAATGCCGGAGTCGAAACGGCTGGTTTGTGAAATTGGGTGTAACACCATACGGCGGCCATTGATCAGCACCAGGGTGTTGCCTTCACCAATACTGCGCAGGTTAAAAGAAGACACATCACCGCGAGCGGTGTTCACACCCACGGAACCGGCCCTTGAGTTACCGAAGCCGATAGAACCAATTTGAGGGATCGAACGCAGTAGCTCTTCACCGGTTGCAATACCGGAGCTGTCTAATTGCTCCGCGCTGAGTACAGTAACAGGCAGCGTACCTTCAATATTCGCGCCCTTAATTTGTGTGCCGACAGCGACGATTTCCTCGTCAACGACTGCTTCTTCGTTTTCTTCGGCTATTGCTGTATTTGACAGCAGCAAGCTGCTCCCTGCTACTGCAATGGCTACAGAAAGCTTTTGCTTCTTGAACATATCCCACCTCGTTGTGAATTTACTTATTAGAACTACGAATACCAATAAATTGGCAGCTGGTTAACGTGCCAAGCAATTAAGGCATCCATAAACCAGACGAATAGAGTGTAAAAAAACCTTAACAATAAGATTTATTCAATTTTTTAGGCTGGGTATAAGAGGTGGCTATGGTGGGAGTGAAATGGAGCTGAAAGTAGGGCCTCTATTAGGCAGAGAGACCCTACGTGGTGGGAATTATTTTCGATAGTCCAAAGGCGGTTCGCGATCTCCTAGCAGGGCCTCATACTTGAAGTTAGGGCCGCGGCGTTCATCAAATTCGTTACGCGCCGCTGTTCGCAATGCTTGGTTCTGATAGAGCTCAATGGCTGTTAATGTCATTGCCTTGGCGGCATTGTGTGCTCCTTTAAAGCCAATAGACATGCCCGCAGCAGCAGCGGATTGCCAGCTGTGGGACGATGTACCGGGAACGTAAGTAGCGGTAGACAGGCGTACAGTGGGCACCACCATACTGACATCGCCAACATCGGTAGAGCCGCCACCACGTTTCAATTGGTAGGGTTGTATTTCCTGTTCACTGCCCAGTGCCAGCCTTGGGCTGTCCAGAGTGGCGTAAATTTGCTCAGCAAACTGGCGCTCCTCTTTATCGTAGGTTATGCCTCCTACTCGGGTCAGGTGTTTGTGTGCGGCTTTGGATAGTGCTTCAACCGGAAGCAACGGATGGTTGCCGTGGATAATCTCCCATTCCACTTGAGTCCCAGTACCCTGAGCTGCGCCTTGAGCGGCGGCCTCAACCCGTGTCCACAATTGTTTCAATGTCTCAGATTCCGGGTGACGTACGTAATAAAAAACTTCGGCGAAGTCCGGCACGACGTTGGGCGCTAAACCCCCTTTGGTAATTACGTAATGAATGCGGGTTTCCTGAGGCACGTGCTCACGCATCAGGTTCACCATATGATTAAAAGCTTCAACACCGTCCAAGGCAGACCGGGCTTTGTGTGGCGAGCCCGAAGCGTGGGCTGAGCGACCGTGAAAACGGAACTTGGCAGAGCGGTTGGCCAGCGAGCTGCGCGCATCGGCGTTGTTGCTGCTACCGGGGTGCCAGTGAATGGCAAAATCCACATCCTCAAATAGTCCCTCGCGCACCATATACACTTTGCCACTACCGCCTTCCTCTGCCGGTGTGCCGTAAAGGCGAATCACACCGGGGCGCCCGGTGCTTTCCAGCCAACGTTTTACGGCGATGGCTGCGCTCACGGAGCCTGCGCCAAACAGGTTATGACCGCAGCCATGGGCCGCATGTTTGCCTTCAATCAAACTGCGATGGGCCACAGAATCCTGGTTTAAACCCGGCAGAGCATCGAACTCTGCCAGGATGGCAATTATGGGGCCTTTGCTGCCGTAACTGGCGATAAAGGATGTGGGAATGCCGGCGACTCCTCGTTCGATAGCAAAGCCGGCGTCACGCAATTGGCCCTGCAACAGAGCCGAGCTTTTGTCTTCCAGGTAGCCAAGCTCGGCGAATTCCCAGATAGAGCGCGCTGCATGGGCAGTTTGTTCATAGCGGCTATCCATCCAGGTCAGCAACTCGTCGGTGCCATCGTCAGCGACAGCTGAGGTGTGGCTTAAAGCAAACAGCCATAGTGAGCTTAGTAAAAACCAGCGATGTCTCATCGTTTTTCCCTCCGTTTTTTTTGAACACAATACTTAGCAAATAACCAACGTTCTGCTCTCGATCAATTTTCCTCTATAGGCCTTTGCGCAGGCCACGCCCGGGCAGGGCGCCGGTATACTCGCCATTGTTGATAACCTGAACGCCATTAACCCATTGATGGATAACTCCAGGGGTTAATTGATTCCATTCCCGAAAAGTTGCAGCCGGTTTAAATTGTTCGCTGTCAATAATTGAAATATCGGCAAAATAGCCAGGCTTGATGTAACCCCGATTTTTAATGCCAAAGGTTTCTGCCACTTGAGCCGAGCTGCGGTGCACAAAAGTGGGAACGTCCATTAAAGACTTTTCCAATACGTAGTGACGGTATTTAGTGGGAAAGCTGGCGTACTTGCGGGGGTGGCCGTTAGTGCCGTCCGATGAGGTCATTACCCAGGGTTGCACCATAAAATTTGCGATATCGTCAGGGCTCATATTAAACGAAGCCACCCGAGCACCACCGTTATTCACGCCCAGCGCCAATACTTTCAGTACGGTATCCACTGGGTCCAAGCTCCACTGTTTGGATAGGTCGGCGATTGTTTTACCCAGCAATGCTTCATCCAGCGCGGTCACGATAAGTAATGAATCGGGCCCGCCCCGCCGGCGTATGTTTTCCGTCATCGCCGCGCGTATTTCAGGCATCAATTCAGGGTTTTTAAAGCGAGCTTGGATTTCTGCTTCGCTACCGGCCAAAGCCCAGCTTGGTACAGTTGCCTTGTGCAATCCGGTGCCGGATGCGCGCCATGGGTATTGGTCTGCAGTAACTGCCTGCCCATTCTGTTGGGCTTCTTCGACCATCTTGATAATGTCAGCGCTTTGGCCCCAGACATCAACTCCCAGCGCTTTGATGTGGGCGATATGAACCGGAATCTTCGCTTCGCGGCCAATCTGCAATAGCTCTGCAATAGCGGCTTTAACGCCAATGTTGTAGTTGCTTTCATCGCGAATATGGCTTTCGTAAATACCGCCTTTAGCGGCAGCTACTTTGGCAAGTTCCACCACTTCTGCGGTTGTGGAATAGGTGTCGGGCACGTAAAACAGCCCGGTCGATAAACCCAATGCACCCTCGTCCATAGCGCTGTCAACCAGGGCTTTCATGCTTTCCATCTCTTCCGGTGTGGGATCGCGGTTATCTCGCCCCATCACTTGTTCGCGGATATCGCCATGACCCACAAACAGCGCTACATTGGTGCCGATTCCCTGTTTTTCCATAAGGCCGAATTGCGCTGCAATATCAGCGCTGCCGCCCCCATCATTGCCGTTAAAAACCGTGGTCACACCTTGAGTCAGGTAGTTAAGATTGGCGTTTCTGTCGGTGCTTTTCAGGTCGCCGGCAGAGTGGGTGTGTGGGTCGATAAATCCTGGCAATACCATCATTCCGTCGGCATCAATGGTTTGTTGAGCAATAACGGCCTGACTGGTTGTGTCGCCAACGAACACAATGGTGTCATCGGTAATACCCACTGCCAGGGTTTGAGGGTCAGCAATATCACCGGAATACACCAGCCCGTTGACGATCAGTGTGTCTACTTCCAGAAGCGTTGGCGTCTGGCTTTCCTGAGAGCAGGCGCTGATTAGCAAGCAGCTTAATAGGAGGGTAATGGTTTTTTTCATCATTTCGACTCTATGAATAACAGTTCTTATAAGCTGGCATGAATAACTTGCCAACTATTCACCGTCATTGTGTTGAAAAATGTTGTGTAGAAGGCACTAGAGTTTCAAACCAAATTTGTGATCCAGAGCCAGGCGATCGTCCCCTTTGAAAACCAGGGGAACCAGAGTGGCAAAGAATACGCAAAGCGATGGGAAAAACAGTATTTTGCGATTTTCCGGTTCTACCAGCCAAAGTCCCAGGGGGTCGAGGAGGTGCTGCCAAATCAGCGCTGCACCGAAAAACAGTACAATGGACTGCAGTGGGTAGGTGAAGCGGCGCAACAAACCCAGGCACACCATAAGCCCCAGAACCACTTCCGCCAGTCCCAACCACATCTGGATACTTTCGGCACTAATCATGCCGGAATAGTAGCGGTTGGATATGCTGATGGCTTTATCGGGCGTAATGAGCTTGTACACCCCCCAAACAACCAGCAGCAGTCCGGTGGAAATTCGCAGTAACATAATGGTCAAGGCTTTCATTCAGTGAATCTCTTGTTGATGAGTAGTCAGTAATTTGTTGTTTTACGCTGTTCGCTGCAGCGAAGGGTTATGACCCCTTAAACGAGAAAAAATTAGTTTCATGGTGGAGCGGCCTCTATTGCATTCAGCTCCGGCGTAGCAAAGGCCGCAAGCGCTGCGGCGCCTTGTTGGCAGAGCTGACATCGATTAATGGTCATTGGTATGAGGCCCGTACATGCCCGCCACGTTCATCTTTAGTGCCAGAAAACGGGTGCCGGCGGTGATAAACAGGGTTTTGCTATCCACATCGCCAAACACCACATTGCGGGGCTTTTCCGGGGTGATGGCGATGCGCTCAAGCAGGCGGCCATCTGGCGCGTATACATAAACCGCGTCGGTGGTGGTGTAGAGGTTGCCGTGCTCATCCAGAGTCATGCCGTCGGAACCCACCGCAGCGTGGAAGGTTTTATCCGTAAGGCGGCCGTCGGGCTGAATGCGGTAGCGCCAGGTTTGTTTGGCTCCCCGGTCGGCGATGTAAAGGGTTTTACCATCCCGGGTGCCGATAATGCCATTGGGGCGTTTGAAACCATCGGCGGCTTTGATCACCCGGCTGCGATCCGGGGTGATGTAAAACACGTGCTCGCCGTCTTGAGACAGGGGCTTGGTATCGCGGGAATTGGGGTCGGTAAAGTAGATGCCGCCTTTCGGGTCCATCCACAAGTCGTTGGGGCGGTTAAAGGGCTTGCCAGCGTGTTGATCCGCAATCACATCTTCTGATCCATCGAGCCCAAAGGCAACGATACGGGTTTTGCCCCACTGGCAGGCATACAAGCGGCCATCGTGACCAAACCAGGTGCCGTTCACCTGATGGGTGTTGGGGTGAAAAAGAGACAGGCGCTTTTCCTCCACAGACCACTTGTAAATGCGACTATTGGGGATATCGGAAAAATAGATATTGCCGAACCGGTCTACGGATGGCCCCTCGGTAAAACTGAAACCCATGGCCAGCCGTTCAGGCAGTGCGCCTTCGGCAACAAGAGACTCTCCCGCCTGTACAGCAGGGCTGGTAGCCCACAATAAGGTGGCGAGTAGCAGCGTTTTTCCCAAGAGTCTATTCATTTATTTGCTATTGCTTTGTGTTGCGTTGGTAAGTCTCGTGCAAGCCGAAACCCCAGGCGAGCGGTGGCTTTGTCAATATCGGCTGGAGCCCGATTGGCGGTGCGCAGCCAATATGGCGGCTCATACCAGCCGCCACCCCGTCGTACCCGTGTCTGGCAATTCGGCCTGTCTTGAGCGGAGCCATCCAGAGGCAGGTTTTGATAGCTATCGGTATAACAGTCCGCCACCCACTCCCAAACGTTGCCCAGCATATCGTGCAAACCAAACTGGTTGGCGGTAAAACTACCGACCGGTGCGGTGAAGATATGACCATCCGTGCACTCAACCGCTTCTTTCCAGGTTGCCCCCTCTGGCAACTGTGTGGCGTCGGCGCCATTGGCAAAGTCGCATTGATTTTTTACGTCCCTGTAGAAATGTGGGTTTTGGCTGCCTGCACGAGCGGCGTATTCCCACTCGGCTTCTGTGGGCAAGCGAAATCCGCCGTCGCCTTTTTGGTTGAGCCATTGGATATAGGCCATCACATCACTAAAGCTGACGCATACTACCGGGTGGTTATCCGGTTGCTGCCAGCTATCAAAGCTCACGCTTTGCCAGTCTGTTTGCTTGTTCCAGCTCCAGGTGGGCTGTGGCGCAAAATGGAACACTTGGCACTGTTCAGCTGTGGAACGGTAATTACTGGTTTTTGCAAAGTGCTTGAACTGCGCGATGGTGACTTCGTGCTTGGCCAGGGCAAAGGGCTGAATACTGATTTGGCGAAGAGGGCGTTCATCGGCATTCCCTGTGCCTGCCAGGTCGCCCATTGTGAAAGAGCCACCGGGGATGACGATCATTTCTCCGCTCAGGTTATCCGATGCCCACAGTGGTGAAATACAAGACAGCAGGCAAAGCAGCGAGGCAAGTGTTGTTGTCTGCTTGCCTGCTGCCATTGTCCTGTTCTCTGGCGTTTTACTTATTGATGTCTTCCACGACTACCAGCAGTGCGTCGTGCTCACCGGTTTTCTTGTTTTCCGCATTGCCTGTCAGCATATAGCCGTTTTTCTTATAAGCGGTCAGGCCGCGAATCACATCGTGGGTATCTTTGTAGCCGTGGCGTTTCTGCCAGAGGATATCGCCATTTTTATCAAACGCCACCACCCAGGCATCGGCGTTGTCACGGATGCTGGATTGCTCCTGACCCGCCGCCAGAATAGTACCGTCATCAGTCTGGATCAGACCGAAGGAGATGTCGTCACCGGGGCCGCCCAGAGTTTTCGCCCACATCAGAGTGCCGCCAGCGGTAACCCGGCCAATAATCATATTGCGTGGGTCTTCGCTGTTGGATTCTTCGTTAAAGACCCAGCCGTTAAAGATAAAGCTGCCGTCATCGAGCTCAATGCCCTCGCGGAAGGAGCTGGCGTAGTATTCATCTTCCCGGTAGCGCTGTTCCCAGATCACATTGCCCTCGGCATCCAGACGCCACAGTTTGCCGCGGTAGCGCCCCAGGCGGCCGGAGGTGCGGCCCACGGCCAGAAAGCCGCCGTCAGCGGTTTGAATCAGGCCATTAAAACGCTCGTAACCCAGGCCGCCCAGTTTGCGGTCCCAGATTACATTGAAGTCTTTGTCGACTTTGAAAATCCAGCCGCTGTAAGACTTGCCATCCGGCGAGGTGGTCTCGCCGCCCATTACGATGGTGCCATCTCCCTGTGGGATCATAATGTCGATGATATCGGTGCCCGCGCCACCCATGATTTTCTTGTGCAGAATTTTGCCGTCGAGGGTAGCCCGATGCAGGGTTGAGCGGCCAGTGATACCCGGTGGTTTGCCGTTCTTGGAACGGAACTCTTCCAGGTTATAAACCAGGTTGCCGTCAACATCCAGCGTATGTGCACCCATATGAGAGCCGCGGTTATTGCCCAGCTCGTTGGGGTGAACATTCTTCCAGACAATCTTGCCTTTTTTATCGATGCGCACAATCCAGGCTTTACCCTCTTTGCGAGAAGCACCGGCTTCGGTCCAGCCAGACAGCACAAAACCGCCGTCGTCCAGAGGCGTATTGCGGCGTACACCATCGCGGCCTTCCGCGCCGATCAAAAAGGTGTTATCCGCTTTGGGAGCGGCGGCTTTTTTCGCTTTGGTTTTTACCTTGTCGACTTTAATCAGCATGGAGTCCTGCTGGCCAGTGCGCGGATCCTGATAGTTGCCCGACAGCACAAAGCCTGATTTTTTATAGGGGGTAATGCCGCGAATCACTTCGTTGGTTTCCGGCTTGCCAAAGGTGCGCTCCCAGAGCACTTTGCCTGAGGCATCAAAGGCGATCACGTAGGCGTCGCGGGTGCCGCCCGTCTGGTTTTGGGTGGAGCCCGCTGCCAGATAAGTGCCGTCGTTGGTCTGTGTCATTACATAGGTGACGTCGGAGCCGGCGCCGCCAATGGCTTTGTCCCACAGCAATTCACCCTGGGTGTCTATGCGCGCTATCCAGGCGTTGCGAGTGTCCGGATCACTGGGGTGGTTTTTGGTGAAGCCGGTAAACACCCAACCGCCGTCCTTGACCGGCAGAATCTCACGAATGGTGTTCTCGTACTGGTCCTCCCGGTAGCGCTTTTGCCACTGTACTTTGCCGTTGCTGTCCAGCTTGACGATCCAGGCGCGGAAGCCACCTTCATCGGTGGTGGTGCGCCCGGCCGCCAGAAAACCGCCATCGTCGGTAAACAGCACATCGTTAAAGCGCTCGGCGCCAAAGCCGCCGACCTTGGTGTCCCAAATCACATTAAAGTCGGCGTCGGTTTTAAAAATCCAGCCGTCGTAGCCTTTTTGAATGGGGGAGGTGGTTTCACCGGCGATCAGATAAGTGCCGTCGCCCACGGGTTTGATAATGTCGAGTACGTTAATACCGGAGCTGCCCATGACTTTTTTGTGCAGCAATTTGCCGTCGGCGGAGAAGCGCATTAAGGTGCCGCGGCCGTTGGAGCCATCGGGCCGGTAAGGGCCTTTGCTGCGGTATTCCTCCAACGCCATAATAATAGTACCGTCACTGTCTACAGCATGCCCGGAGGCTTGAGAGCCACGCCCAGTAGTCAGTTGGTTGGGGAAGCGTTGCTGCCAGCGAATTTTGCCTTTTTTATCCACTCGCACCAGCCAGCCTTCACCGTCTTTTTTGTCGGCATTACCATTGGTCCAGCCGGTCAGCACAAAGCCGCCGTCATCCAGAGGGGTAATGCGGCGGGTGCCGTCGCGATCGTTGCCGTCGATCAGGTAGGTTTTTTCGGCGGCCAAGCCGGGTGTAGTGCACAAAGCAAACAGAGCAAGCAAAGGAATGACTATTTTCATGAAATTCGCCGATAGAGTTTGGGTGACAGGTTGAAATAAAGCCGAGTAGCAAAATTTTAGCTTATAGCACCTGGCAGAATAGTAAAAAGCATATTCTTGCCTTACTTTCAGGAGGACGGTGCTTATGGTCTTGTTGCTAAAAATAAGGACGGAAGTGAGCCTGAAAAACCTGAAAAGCTTTGCCTTTTTATCGAGGTCCAGTATGTCAATAAAAAAATACGGCCATCAAATTTGTTTTGATGGCCGTATTTTTTGTGGTGGTTTTAGAACCTTTGTTTTAGTTCCAGATAAACGATTCGCCCACGAATATTGGCGACTTCAGGGTCATAACCGGGTCTGCCTGCGGAAGCTTGTCCGGTAGTCTCGTTAAAGCCGATTGCGGGAGGGTCTTCATCAAAAACGTTCTTGATGCCTGCAGTGATGGTGGTGGTTCTTTCGTCATCCAGAAGGCCGAACTCTCCACCAAATTGCAGATCTAGCGTGGTGAACGAGTCAATTGTAAAGTCATTGCGATCGTTCAGGTAGCTGTCCACATAGCGTACTGCTGCATTGCCGAACAGGTTGTCCCGATTCCAGGCCATAGTGATATTGCCCCGGGTTTGAGGTGTGGATGGGAACTGGTTGAGGAAGTTCCGTGAGCCAACGGCATCTTCTACTTCAGAAGTCGGAGTGGTGCGGAAATCGAAGGAGTTGATGTAGCTCATATTAAAGCCGAGGGCAAAGCTTCCCAAGTCATCGGTGTCGATGTCGTAGCGCACATTCAGGTCAACACCATCGGTTTCAACGCTGGCAGTGTTAATAAAGTTTGATGTCACCAAAATGATGTTGCCACCACCGGTGCGCTGAACCCTTGGATCATTGGGGATCCCATCGTCTAAACAGTCATTTAGAACGATCGCCTGTGGCCCTTCGTCTGATGAAATCAAATTGGTGTAGTCATAGGACCAGTAATCAAGCCCAATGGACAGGTCATCGGTAGGCCTGATGATCAACCCAAAGTTATAGTTATCAGCGCTTTGTGGACTCAAGTCATCACTACCTACCGTACGTGTCGCTGTATTACCTGCCTGGCCTTCTGCTCCGCAACTCAGTACTCCTGTTACGGGGTCTACACCTACAGGGTCATCTAAGATGGCTGCACCGCGAGCTTCACTGGTTTGCAATACGGTTGGCGACTGGAAAGAGCTACCAAAGGAGCCACGCAGAGCAATGTAGTCATTGATATCCCAGCGTGCGGCAACTTTCGGGTCGGTCGTGTCAGTAAATCCGTAATCTTCGTAGCGCAAAGCCAATTGCAGCTCCACGTTATCCAGTACAGGGATAGCTACTTCTGCAAAGTACGCATCCACATCCAGCTCACCAGAACGAGGGAAGACTCTACCACTGAGGCCGCCCAGGCCTGCGCCGCGCAGTGCACTGGGTGTAAAGTCGAATTGCTCATCGCGGCGCTGCCAGCCCACGGCAAGACCTACCGAACCTGCAGGTAGGTCCATAATTTCGCCGGCAGCAACCACATCAATTACGAATTGATCGTGTTGGGCAAACTGTGTCTGAGGTACCAGTAGTTGCGCAAATACCTCATCGGATAAGCCAGCTACGCTGACACCATCTTTTGGCGATACCAATGTAGGATTGGCAACCCGCGTGCCGAATGGGTTAAATTCCCCGTCAATCAGCAGCTGGTTTACCACTGGCGCAGCATAATCAAGGCTGGTTGTTAGATCCCAGAGTGCACGGGCCGCCATATAGCTGGCTTCTACATTCCAGCTTTCCCCTATATCTACTGAAAAACCTTGTAATGCGCGAAAGTTTTGAATATCACTGCGTCGGTCAGCGGGGGAGTTACGGCCGTTAAATTCGTTGCCAAGAATACGTGCGCGTCCAGATATATCAGCACCTGTGTGGATACTGTTATCCCAGTCTTCGGGGCCGATATAAATTAGAGCTTCTGGGTTGTCGGGGTCTTCGATAAAGAAGTTAAAGGGATGGTCGCCGGGAATAAAGATGCGGCCACTGCTTTCGATCAAACCATTGCTGTAGTTGCCTGGTCCGCGAGTGCGGCCTACTTCATTATTAGAGGCGCTGAATTCGCCAAAGGCTTTCATTGTTTCGGTAATGTTGTATTCGTATTCAGCGAATACCTGGAAGCGATCTGAATCATGGATCACGCCATTTTGGTCGGCAAAAATATGGCGGCAAGTACTGCCACGTAAAATGCCTCCGGCTGCCACACAATCTGGGTCAGGAAAAGCATCTGCTCCGCTAACTTGGCGAACTCCGCCAGTCTCTGGGTTAACTTCTGTGCGGAAATACGTGCCTGGTGCCCCGTTTGCTGACGACAGTGCTGTATCCTGAAGGTCGCCAACATGCAGAGTACGCTCACGCAACCAGTCAAAGTC
The DNA here is from genome assembly GCA_024397955.1 of bacterium SCSIO 12696. NCBI lineage: Bacteria > bacterium SCSIO 12696. The sequence goes on along the minus strand of CP073744.1, from coordinate 2,002,927 downwards.
AGTGCGGTTGTTGCGAGTCTGTGTGTAGTAAGTGGCGTAAATATTAAAACCGCCGTTGTCCCCCCAAGCACCACCGGCAAGGTTCAAGGAGCCAGAAGAGTTGGTGGCGTTTTCGTAATTTGCGGAAAGCTCAAAGCCTTCAAAACCTTTGCGGGTAACTACGTTAACAACACCGGCAACCGCTTCAGAACCGTAAATAGCCGATGCACCATCGGTTTGCACATCGATGCGGTCAATCATCGCCAATGGTAGCTGGTTGATGTCGAAGAAAAAGTTACCACCGCCGTCAGCAACGGCGGATTTACCGGCGCGACGACCATTGATCAGGGTAAGTGTTGAGCCCAGGCCCAGACCGCGCAAGTTGAACTGGGTAGTGCCCGCCAAACTGCTTTGTTCGTCGTTAATAATGGTGCCGGTGTTCACAGGCAGGTCGATAACCAGATCTTGAACGGTTGCTGCGCCAGCGGCAGAAATAGTTGCGCGGTCCAGTACTTGTACTGGCGCGCTGCCCTCCAAATTACTGCGTTTGATGTGAGACCCGGTAACAACGACTTCTTCCTGCACCGCGTCTGATTTGGCACTTTCTTCAGCGAAGATTTGGCCGGCTGTTAGACAGACTATACTGCCGACTGCCGCTGCAATAGCTTTTCGTGGAAAATACGTTGGTGTTGATTTAGACATACTGTTGACCCCATATAATAATTTTTTAGTCATTAACAGTAGCGATAGCGCTTGCAAAACCAAGCGTTGAGTTCGCCAAATTCCAATGCAACTTTTTTTAGCTCACTCGGTTTTATTTGTTTCGCCACTCCCCCTATGCCGACAGTTTTTCTGACTGGCACCTGAAGGACGTTCTCAAATTAAAAAAACCTGAAAATATTTTTTAATTAATAAATTTTTTGAGATGACCAATAAAGATTTTTATTGATTGGGGTTTTCAGAATTTATGTTTGAAGGCAACCAGCAGCTGCCGGCCACGTATATCGTGAACGGCAGGGTCGTAGCCAGGACGCTGGTTAATGCCTAGAGAAGGTGGGTCGCGATCAGCAACATTATTGATACCCAATGTAATCTGGCTGTCACCAAATTCACTGGGTATTTGCACACCGAATTGCAGGTCGAGAGTGACAAAAGAGGGTATTCGAGAGTTGTTGTCTTGGTCGTTTTCGTAGTCTGAGATATAGCGCAGTGTGGCACTGGAATAAATGTAATCACTGTGCCAGTGAAGACTGGCATTAGCTCGTAATTCAGGCACAGAACTGAATCGGTTCAGTGAGTTTCTACTGCCCGCACCATTGACGATAGGATCGCCGTTAGCTGGATCAAAAAGAAATTCATCCACGAGAGATGCTTCCAATCCCAGTTCCAATTCTCCTCCAGATAAAGTGGCGGTATGGCGCGCAGAAATGTCGAAACCGCTGGCTAGTAGCTCTCCGGAATTAATGAAGTTTGAGGTAACCAGAAGGATGTTGCCACCCGCAGACCGCTCAATGCGCGGGTCGTTGGGAATGCCGTCGTCCAAACAATCGTTGGTGACAATTTGCGATGCACCTTCGTCTTGAACAATTAAGTCTCGATAATCAATTTGCCAGTAATCCAACACTATGTGAGATTCGTCTGTTGGCGTAAAGACGGCCCCAAAGCTCAAGTTTCGGGCCAGCTGTGAGTTCAGGTCAGGATCGCCGACAGTGCGACTGGATGTATTGCCCCCACGGCTGGAATCTGTGCATTCCAGTTCACCTGTCACCGGGTTGGGCCTGGCGGGATCATTGATAATAGACGCAGATCTCGCTTCGCTGATTTGCCTCAATGAAGGCGCTTGGAAAGAGCGGCTAAACGAACCTCGTAAGGCTAACCAGGGTTGTGCCTCCCAACGCATGGCTACCTTGGGCCCAATGTCGCTAGCCGACTCCAGGTTGTAATTTTCACCTCTCAAGGCGAGTTGTATGTCCAAAGTAGACGCTGCCGGTATCATGAGCTCTGCGAAATAAGCCCATGATCTTTGCTGGCCGGAAATATTGTTGAGTGTGCCTCGTAGCCCTCCGGTGCCGTTAAGGCGTTTGGGGTCATTAAGTAACGTAAAATCTTCTCGCCGCAGTTGAGTGCCGAGCGCAAAGCCAGCAGTTCCTGCAGGCAGGCTAAATGCCTCGCCAGTAATAGAGATATCCACAACCTGTTGATCCTGGCGTGTTGAGGTATTGTCACGCTCTCTAAGTACCTCAAATACATCGTCACTTAAACCAGCCCGGCTGATGTTGTCTTTTGGTGAGATAAGCTCAGGACTGGCGATACGAGTGCCAAAGGGATTAAAGCGGCCATTGAGAATTAGTTGGTTAACCACGGGTGCAGAGTAATTAAAAGGTGTTGATAGATCCCATTGAGAACTCGAATATAGGTAGCTCGCACTAAAACTGATGCTATCCCCCAATTCATATTCAATGCCGATGAGGGCTCTTGCAAAATCGTTGTCTGATATTCGGTCTTCCGGCGAATTGACACCATTAAACTCGTTGCCGAGAACGCGGCATTGGCAGCTTAAATCAACGGCGTTATGAATGGCGTTGTCCCATTGCGACGGATCGATATATATCAGCTCTCCAGGTTGACTGCCTGCTGTAAAAAAATTAAATGGATGATCGCTGGGTATAAAAATACGACCACTGTCGGCAACCAGTCCATTATTAAAATTACCTGGCCCTCGAGTACGGTTGATTCTGCCGTTGTTAAAGCCCACCTCTGTGAATATCAGAGTGGCATCATTTAATTGGTAATTTGCTTCGGCAAAGATTTGCAGTTGACGCTTTTCGTGAAGAACGGAGTTTTGGTCAGCAAAAATATGCAGGCAGTTAGAGTTACGCAGTACCCCTCCGGCCTCAATGCAATCTGGGTCTGGAAATGCGAGCTCACTGGCTACTTCGCTGGCCAGTCCAGTATCTGTGTTAAAGGTGGCCTGGCGATAGGTGCCCGGTGATCCCGCTGCTGATGCAAGTACGGTATTCTGTAGATCGTCAGTATGGCTCAGCCGTTCTGTTAGCCAAGGAAAGTCTGTACGGTTATTACGATTTTGGCGGAAATAATTGATGTAGAGGTTGTAGCCACTTTCGTCTTCCCAATCACCTAGGGCAAGGCTTACATTGCCACTTTCATTGGAGGCGTCGGTATAGCTGCCAGACAGCTCCAGCCCCGAAAAGCCTTTGCGGGTGACAATGTTAACTACCCCACCGACAGCTTCTGAGCCGTAAATGGCAGAGGCTCCGTCTTTCTGCACATCGATACGGCTAATCATGTTGAGTGGAATATGGCTGATGTCAAAAAAGAACGCACCTCCGTTGTCAGATAGCCCGGATTTTCCACTGCGGCGACCGTTAATGAGGGCGAGGGTCGAAGCAAAGCCAATGCCGCGTATATTAAATTGCACTGTGCCGGCCAGGTTATTTTGTTCATTGATAAATGCCGAGCCATTGTTAATGGTCAGATCTCGAATAGTGTCTGTTATGGAGACGGTGCCATTGGCGGCAGTATTATCAAAATGAATGCTGGATACCGGTGTTATTGAGTTCAACGGATGACCGATTCGGCTACGTGGCAACCTTGATCCCACGGTCACCAGCTGCTCAAAAATTTGTTGGCGAGGCGCCTCCGGTTGATTCGGTGGCGGTTCTGGTGTGGCTTTCTTGGGCGCGGCAATAATAGATACGCTACGTCGATCCTCAGAGAATCGATAGCGCAGGTTATTATCACCGAGTATCTGCCGTAGAGCCTGCTCCAATTGATAGCGGCCTTTAATCGCCTGAGTGGTTTTCCCATCTACCAGATTAGTTGGGGCGATAATTGAGGACTGAGACTGAATGGCTAGCTGGATAAGAGCGCTTTGCAGAGATTGAGCCGGAATATCTAGTTCTATAGGGGGTAAAGTAATGGTTGGTTTTGCAGCCAATACAGGCTGATGAGCAAAAGCTATGCTTGCCGCCAGAATTCGGGCAGCGAAAATAACTTTCCCTGAAAACAGCATGTTCGGCGCTGCATTCATTGATACCACTTTTATTTAACAGCTTTAGCTTGATAACTGAATATCTGGCTTACTCCACCGGTTTATAGTCGGCGGGGATCAGCGTCAGTTGGCCATCATTATTAATAATGGTTTTTACCTTAAAGGTCAGTTCCAGATTGTCAAGGATCCCGTCGGCGTCGGCCACGTTAATGGCGCCACTAATACGCTGTTCGTCCAGCGATGGGTCAACCGTCAGTGCTGAGGGCAGGTAGCGATTTATATCGGCAATAAATTGTGAAATAGGTGTATTTTCAAAAACCAGCATGTTATTCCGCCAAGCGGTGATTTTTGCAGTATCTACTTTGCGGATATCTATCGCACCGTTAGTGCCGGAAGTAGTTGAAGCCTGTTCACCAGGGCGCAGTGGTTCACCTTGTTCGGTCGACTCTGTTGCCACGCTTACCAGACCTTCCAGTGTTGTCACATCAATTCGGTTGGCGCTTTTGTAAATATTGAATGCCGTACCCAATACCGTTACTTTCAGGGTTCCTGCTTCTACAGTAAACGGCCGTTCGCTGTCGTGGGCGATGTCGAAAAATACTTCACCTTGCTCCAGGGTCACATGACGCTTTTTGTCCGCAATCGTTATCAGGATCGAGGATTGCGCGTTTAGGTGAACGGTGCTGCCGTCGGCCAGTTGTACTTCATATTGATCTCCTGTCGCAGCGCTGTAGTGCAGTGACTGTGGTTCATTCTGCTGCTGAGGAAACAGGGCCAGTGTTAGAGCAACCAGCAAACCACAAGCAAGTGCCGCTGGTGCCACTGTGCGCATAAAAAATGATTGTTTCCACCAAGGTTGAACGGGTTTGTCGACTTCCAAGCTGCTCAGCATGGCATTTTCCAGAGGTGCCAATTCGTCCCACACGCAGTTGGTTTTTTCGTAGGCCTGGCGGTGCAGCTCAGAGGCTTCTATCCAGCGATTGAATTTTTGCTTAACAGTACGGTTTTCGGGCTCACTATCCAGCCGCAAGCGCCATTGCATGGCGATATCAAAAAGCTTGCTGTCGGAGTTGGAGTTATCCATTTCAAAATCACTCATTGGTGTCTTCTGTAAAGACGTTTGGTGTTCACTTTGCCTGAATTTTATTTGTCGTCGACCCGACGACTGGCCGCTTCGTAGCGGTCAATAGCGGCACTGCACTCGCGCATGGCCCGGATTATGTACTTTTCCACAGAGTTTTTGCCAACGCCGAGTTCTTTTGCGATTTCAGCCACCTTTTTGCGGCCAAACCGGTGCAAGATAAAGGCTCGACGGCATTTTGTGGGCAGGGAATCAATCGCCTCTTTTAGTACACTCAGCCGCTGTTGTGCTTCATAAGCGCGATCAGGCGCTGGCTCGGTAGCTGTATCCGCATCGGTGTGCGATTGCTCGAGATTTTGCTTGAGGCGAGAATAACTACTGTTTGAGCGCTGGTAATCAATGGCCAGGTTGTTGGCTATTTTGTAGATGTACGCTTTGGGATTGTTAACGTCCTTGGCTTTCAGTCGAGAAGTGCGCAGGTAGATTTCCTGTAAAACATCTTGAGCATCTGCGTCGCTTTTTAAGCGGCCTTGCAAATAATGAAGCAGTTCGGTGCGATTTTCGTTGAAAATACTCAACCAATCCATATTTTCATCTCAAGTACAGCAATTATTGGGAGCGTAATTCGCCAGTTTACCCAGTAACCGGCAAGAGTAACAAATAAAAGCATTGATAACAGAATGATCATTCTGCTACAGTTCGGTTCTATGGCCAGAACCCGCGAATTTGATCCAGCTGACGTTATTGAGAAAGCCGTTCTCCTTTTTTGGGAGAAGGGCTATGCCGATACGTCGATGGATGACCTTGTTAAGCACACCGGTATCAGCCGCTATGGTATATACGGGGAGTTTGGCAACAAGCGCGAATTTTTTATCAAGGCGCTGCAGCATTTCCACCAAAAATTTTCTCAGGATTTGATTCAGGAATTGGGCAACCCAGAGGCGGGTTTGAACGAATTGCGCGCGTATTATGCTCGTTTGCTCGCCCATGCCAAAACGTCTGAAGCCCATATGGGCTGTTTTATGTGCAATACGGCGGTTGATTTGGCCAGCAGCGATGCAGGTATTGGTGAGCAGCTGGATGCCATGTTTGAAGGGCTGAGACAAGTCTTCGTTAATGCATTGCGCAATGCCCAGGCCAATGGTGACTTGGCAGAAACCATGGATCTGGATGAGTACGCCAGTTACTTGCTTGGGGTGCAAATGGCCATGGCAATGATGGTTCGCTCCGGCTTTGGTGAGGCCCGCATGCAGCCGTTTTTGAAAGTGGCGCTGGCGGCTATTAACGATTAAGTACGCATAAATTTTTTTGCCCAAAATCAGAACGACAGTTCTGAAAAGAGCGTTTAAGAGGGGATATTCCAATGGGGACTTTTGCCGATCGATTTGCCCTGGGGCTTGCCAACGCCATGATCCGCTACCGCTGGCTGGTGATTGTTGCTGCCATTGCCGGTGTCGTGGCCATTGGTAGTGGCCTGGGCAAGCTGGAATTTTCCACCAACTATCGCATCTTTTTCAGTGACGAAAATCCGGAGCTGGTGGCCTTTGAGTCCTTTCAGGACACCTACACCAAAAACGACAACATCGTGTTTGTGCTCAAGCCCGCGGATGGAGAAGTGTTTTCCCCACAGCTGGCCGACGCCATGGAGCGTCTCACCGAACTGGCCTGGCAGATTCCCTATGTGATTCGGGTGGATTCACTCACCAACTTCCAGTACACCTGGTCAGAAGATGACGATCTGATCGTTGAGGACCTGATCAGTGGTGGCCTGGAGCTTGCTCCCGAAGAGTTGGTCGTCAAAAAGCAGGTGGCTCTGGCCGAGCCGTTATTGCTGCATAACCTGATTTCGGAAGACGCTGGTACCGCCGGCATCAGCGCTACTCTGCAATTTTCTGGCGAAAATATTCAGGAAGTGCCGGAGGCGGTGGTTGTGGCTCGCGACATTGCGGATCAATTCCGCGCCGAATTCCTCGACCTCACCATCGCCCTGTCCGGTGTTACCATGCTCAACAACGCCTTTGGGGAGACCGGCCGCAACGACGCGGCTACCCTGACGCCACTGATGTATCTGATTTTGCTGGTCGCCATGGTGCTGGTGTTGCGCTCGTTCAGCGCCATGATCGCCACTTTGGTGGTGATCTTGTGTTCCTCTGTGGTGGCCATGGGCTTGGCCGGGTTTACAGGCATCAAGCTGACCCCCATTTCCGTAACCGCACCCACCATTATTCTCACCCTGGCGATCGCCGATAGTGTTCATATATTGGTGAGTATGTTTGCCGCCATGAGTGAAGGCCGCGATAAGATTTCTGCTCTTAAAGAGAGCATTCGCATTAACCTGATGCCGGTGACCATTACCAGCCTGACTACGGTGGTGGGTTTCCTGTCGTTGAATTTTTCGGACACGCCGCCGTTTTGGCACCTGGGCAACATCACCGCTATGGGCATTACCGCAGCCTGGTTGTTGTCGCTGACGTTATTGCCTGCGGTGGTGAGCTTGCTGCCGATCAAGCGGCGTGACGGTGGCAGTAACAACAAACTGAACCAGCGTATTACCCGCCTGGCGGACTGGGTTACGGAACGTTACAAGACGATACTGCTGATTATGGGTTCCACCACCTTGATACTGGTGGCGATGATTCCCACCATCCAGCTCAATGACGAATTTGTGAAGTACTTTGATGAGCGTGTGGAGTTTCGCAACGACGCGGATTTTGCCAATGCTCATTTGAATGGCCCCTACGTGGTGGAGCTGTCGGTGGAATCGGGTGAAGCCGGTGGCATCAGTGATCCCGATTACCTGAAAAATCTGGAGCAGCTGACCGACTGGCTGGCCGCGCAGCCGGAAGTGAACCACGTGTACAGCTACACTGATATTGTCAAACGCCTCAATAAAAACCTGCACAGCGATGACCCGGATTGGCACCGCATTCCCGACAATCGCGAACTGGCGGCCCAGTACTTGCTATTGTACGAAATGTCGTTGCCCTACGGTTTGGATTTGAACGATCGCATCAATGTGGACAAATCCGCTACTCGCGTTACTGCCGCGTTAAAAGATATGTCGACCATCGAAATACGCGCCTTTTTGGATCGCAGCAAAGCCTGGATGGGGGATAACCTACCGACACACATGCAGGCCAAACCCACCAGCGCCACGGTCATGTTTTCCTACATTTCCCAGCGCAATATCGAGAGTATGTTTAAAGGCAATACCGTGGCGATTTTTGCCATCGGCATTATTTTGATGTTTGCTTTGCGCAGCTTTCGCCTCGGCGCTCTCAGCCTGATTCCTAACACGGTACCAATTATGATGACCTTTGGTATCTGGGCACTTTTGGTGGGCAAAGTGGGTATGGCAGCCGCTACGATTACCGCCACGTCTATGGGCATTGTGGTGGACGACACCGTGCACTTTTTATCCAAGTACTTACGCGCTCGCCGGGAGAAAGGTTTGGAAATTCCCGACGCCATTCGCTACGCCTTCCAAACCGTAGGCGTCGCTATTCTGGCCACCACCGTTATTTTAGTGATCGGCTTTGGTGTGCTGATGTATTCCAGTTTCCTGATCAACTTCCAGATGGGATTGTTGACCGCCATTACGATTGTCTCTGCCCTAGTGTTTGATTTCTTGATGCTGCCAGCGTTGTTGATGTTGGGGCATAAGAAAAAATTGGCGGAGCCAGTTGCCAAACAGGCGCTGTCTTGAAAAACACCGTCATCTCCGCGCAGGAATGACGATTCTTTTTAAGTTTCAGTATTTCAAAGGAATTTTTAAATGAAAAAATTAATAATTTTTGCCGCCACTCTGTTTTCAGTTGCGGTGCAAATCCAAGCAGATGATCTGCAACAAAAAGGCTTCGACATCGCTGCCCGTTCCGATCGTTCTGATCGCGGTTTTGAAAGCAGCGAAGTAGAACTGACTATGGTGTTGCGCAACGCCGCCGGTACCGAAACCCGCCGCACCCTGCTCACCAAAACTCTGGAACTGGCGGATGAAAATGTGGGCGACAAAAGCCTGATTTTATTTTATACCCCGGCTGATGTAGAGGGCACAGCGTTGCTGTCCCACGCGCAAATTCTCAAGCCGGATAATCAGTGGTTGTTTTTGCCCGCTCTAAAACGTACCAAGCGAATTTCCTCCGCCAATAAATCCGGCCCATTTGTAGGCAGTGAATTTGCCTTTGAAGATTTTACCGCTCAGGAACTGAATAAATTTACCTACAAATTTTTGCGGGAAGAGCCGTGTCCACAAGACACTGATTTGACTTGTGATGTGGTGGAGCGCTATCCGGCTTACAAAAAGTCCGGATATAAAAAGCAGGTATCCTGGACTGACCAAAAAGACTTTCAAGTGCGTCAGGTAGAATTTTACGATCGCCGTGGCGACAAGTTAAAGACCCTGACGCTAGAAAATTACAAACTCTACGAAGGTAACATCTGGCGTACTCAAAAAATGGTTATGGTGAACCACAAAACCGGAAAAAGCACCGATCTGCTGTATTCGGATTACCAATTCAAAACCGGATTGACGGATAAAGACTTTACCAAGGGTGTATTGAACCGGTTGCGCTAAAAACTAATAAATTTTTGTCATTGCGAGACATTATTTTGAAAAAACTGCTCACGGCTCCTTTGGTTTTTGCCTCAATAGCAACGCAGGCGGATAACTGGAATGCGTCTATTGAGGTTGGTCTGGAAAGCCGCTGGTTTATCCAGGATGTCCGCGTCGATAACCAACAGCGCGGTTTGGGCTTGTCGCTGATGTTGCAGCCGGAATTTCGTTATAAAAGTGATGATCGAAAAAACCAGTTTGCCCTGGTTCCGTTTCTGCGCTACGACGCTGAAGACAGCGAGCGTTCGCACTTCGACTTGCGCGAAGCCTACTGGCGCTACATAGGCGATAAATGGGAAATTACCACTGGTGTCGATAAAGTATTCTGGGGCGTCGCTGAATCTCGCCACCTGGTGGATATTATTAACCAGACCGACCTGGTGGAAGACATCGATCAGGAAGACAAACTGGGTCAGCCTATGATTACTGCCAGCACACAAACGGACTGGGGCGCTGTCAGTTTGTATTGGCTGCCTTATTTTCGCGAACGCACTTTCCCGGGTAGCGATGGCCGCTTGCGCACCCCGCTGCCGGTAGATAATGATCGCGCTGATTACGAATCTGCCGCTGGCCAGTGGCATCAGGATATCGCCCTGCGCTATTCCCATTACTTCGGTGATTGGGATTTCGGCGCCTCCTATTTTCGTGGCACTAATCGGGAAGCGCGTTTGTTGCTCGACAGCAGCGGAGAGTGGCTGATACCCAATTACGATCAAATCGATCAGCTCGGTGTTGATCTGCAATACACCTGGGAAGCCTGGTTGCTGAAGTTTGAAGGCATTTACCAGAAAAGCCGTATCGACAACTTTTTTGCCACCGTGGCTGGCTTTGAATACACCTTCTATCAGGTGGCAGAATCCAGCACGGATATTGGCGTGCTGTTGGAGTACCAATACGATGGCCGCAATGAACTGGCACCGTTTACTTTGGCGGATGACGACCTGTTTGCAGGAATGCGCTGGTCACTGAACGATACTCAAGATACCGCTTTGCTGGCGGGCGTGTCAGTGGACCGTCACAGCGGCGAGCAGTTTTACAATATCGAGGCGGAAACCCGCATTGGCCAACATATTACCGCTGAATTGCGAGCGCGTTTTTTAACCGGTTCTGAGCCGGGGGAGAGTGCGTTTTTTGTGGAGCGGGACGACTATATTCAGTTGTCGGTTTCTTATCACTTGTAAGGTGGCGTCATTCCCGCCTTCGCGGGAATGACGGGCTTTAAAAATCTCCCCACTGAAATTGCAACAAACTGATTGCCGCCAGCGGTGCGGTTTCCGTGCGCAAAACCCTTGGGCCTAAGGTCAAATTCTGGAAGCCGCTATCGTGGCAAGTTTGAATTTCGAATTCCGATAATCCACCTTCCGGGCCAATGGCGAGGGCAACGGAGCGGGGTGTATCACTGTAATCCCGCAAGGCTTTTTCGCTGCGATGGTGGAGCACAAACTTTTGCGTTGCCTCGGTGTCTGCCAGCCACCGTTGCAACGTGATCGGAGGGTGAATCACAGGCACCCGATTTTGCTGACACTGTTCGCAGGCGCTGATGGCGACTTGTTGCCAGTGGCGCAGTTTCTTTTCAGTGCGATCACCTTTGAGCTTCACTTCGCAGCGTTCGGTGTAGAGTGGGGTAATTTCTGAAATCCCTAGCTCTGTGGATTTCTGAATCACCCAATCAAAGCGGTCACCCCGAGATAAGCCAATGCCCAGATGAATGGGCAATGGGGAACAGCGGTCAACATCGTCAAATGACTCAACTCGCACGACAGTTTTTTTGCTGGCGGCTTCAGTCAACGTTGCCCGGTATTCCCCACCGCGACCATTGAACAGCACCAGTTCGGCACCGACCTTGGCCCGTAACACCGTCACCAGATGGCGGGCAGCTTCCGGGTTGAGTAAAACCTCTTCCCCGGCACTCAGGGGTTGATCGATATATATACGGCTAATACGCATTATGACGTAATCAGTGACTGGTTAAGCCACTTGTGCCTCAAGCCGAGACACCAATTCAGGGGGCAGTGCGAGCTGGCTTGCCAGTTCTTTGAGGTATGCTTTTTCCATAAAATTTTGCTCATCCACTATTAACAGTGAGGCCAGGTACACCTCGCTGGCTTCTTCAGGGCCGCTGACCGCTCTGGCAATCTCACTGGGGTCTAGGGGTTTATCGAGCTCTTGTTGGACAAAAGCCGTCACCTCGCCAGAGGCACCAGCCGCTTGCACTGCGTCATGGATGCGAGCACTTTCATTGTCGTCTACGTGGCCATCGGCTTTGGCGGCGGCAATCATGGCTTTGAGTACCACCATTGAGTGCTGCTCTGTTTGTGCTGGCGCAGTGGAGGCCTGGGCTGGAATACGGGTTTGAGAGCTTTGGTTGGCTTGATAGTCGTTATAGACTTTGTAAGCGAAGGCGCCAAGCGCTGCAGCGCCGCCAATTTTGGCGACCTTCATACCCATTTTGCGAGCTTTTTTATTGCCCGCCAGCATTGCTAACAAGCTGCCGCCCACGGCCCCACCAATGACTCCTTTGGTCATATCCGATAGGCCGCCGCCCGATGAGTTTTGACCTACGTGGCTTTTGGCCTGGTGTGCCACATCGGCACCAGAGCTCATCACCTGATCAAGTAATCCTTTGAAGTTCATATGGCTGCCCTAAAAGTGTGTTGATTCTGCGGAGTATGTTTTAACCACAAGGTACAGTGAAGGGCAAACCAGTAAAGCGTTTTTACGTTTATTTAACGTGTTTACCACCGTCCCAGCCGCCTGAGCGCAATACTCGTTCGCCCATGGCTTTTGGGGATTCTTCCAAATCGGTGGCCATGCTGTCATTCCAGCGGTTGAGAAAGCCGTACAGACTGATGGCTCCCAAGATGTGCACAATCTGTTTTTCGCTCCAATGCGCTTTCATGCGGTCCATCAAGGCTTGATCCACAGTATTGGGCACCGAGCCTGCGGCCAGGGCAAAATCCAATGCCACTCGCTCTGCGTCGGAGTAGTGTTCGCTGGTTTGGTAGTCCCACAAGGCATCAATTTTTTCCTGAGCAATACCGTGAATTTGCGCGGCTACCAGAGAGTGTGCCTCACAGTATTGGCAACCGGCGGCGCGGCTGCAAAAGTGCGCCAGCATGCGCATAAAGCCCAAGTCTACGCCACCTTCCGGATTCATTACTGCTTTGGTAAGTACGCCAAAACCCTTCACCATATCTGGGCTGCGTTGCATGGTCAGCAGGCTGTTGGGTACAAAGCCGAGAATCTCTACGAATATCTGAAAGTCGTCTGCCAGTCCTGGGTGGGTATCCGCAGACAGGGGTTGCATATGGGCCATAGGGCGTCCTCGAAACTAAACTGGGCTATTGCGAGGAGATTGCCCCGTCGTTGCGCTGCTCGCAACGACGGGAATAGGGAAACCTTGTAAGGGCGGGTTTACAGCCCCTAGGTAGTCGCTATTCGATCAAGCCCAGGTTTTCAATAATCTGCCGCGTTGGTTCTACCTGATTCATGGTGTAGAAGTGAAAGCCGGGAATACCGCCATCAATAAGCTGTTCACACAAGCTGGTGACTACGTCCAGGCCAAAGGCGCGAATGGCCTCTTTGTCTTCACCGCAGTTTTCCAGCCCTTTGCGAATCCAACGGGGGATATCGGCGCCGCAGGCGTCGGAAAAGCGCACCAGATTCTGGTAGTTGGTGATGGGCATAATCCCGGGGTAAATCGGTTGGTGAATACCTGCCTTATCGCACTCTTCCGCAAAGTAGAAATAGGCGTCAGCGTGGTAAAAGTACTGGGTGATGCCAGTGTTGGCGCCCGCATCGAATTTCTGTTTCAGGTATTCAATGTCTTTGCTGTAGCTGGGGGCTTGAGGGTGAGTTTCCGGGTAGCAGGCCACCGCAATTTTAAAGTGGTCGCCAAAGTGTTTGCGGGCAAAAGCTACTAGCTCCGACGCATACACCACCGAAGGTGCGCCCATACCGGAAGGCAAATCGCCGCGCAGGGCCACCAGGCGATTGACGCCAGCATTTTTGTAATCGCTCAACAGGGCGTGGATGGTTTCCTCGCTGTCGGCACCAAAAGACAAGTGCGGGGCGATGTCGTAGCCTTCCTCGCGCATTTCCAGCACCACGCCCTTGGTGTTATCGCGAGTGGAGCCGCCAGCCCCGTAGGTGCAGGAAAAGTAATCGGGGCCGAGTTTGTTCAGTTCAGCGCGAACGGTTTTTAGCTTCTCTCGGCCCTCCGGTGTTTTCGGTGGGAAGAATTCGAAACTGATTTTTATATTTTCGGTGGTCATTTTTTATCACTGAAGTCTGTTGCTTAAAGCTCAATGCTAAACGTCAGGCGCATGCAGATACGGCGCTTGCGTCCAGCATCGAACCTCAAACAGATAACGGTTTAGTAACGATACGCTTCTGGCTTGTAGGGGCCTTCAACAGGCACCCCAATGTACTCAGCCTGGGTGTCGGTCATTTTGGTTATCACACCGCCAAAGCCGGCCACCATATCTGACGCCACTTCCTCGTCCAGCTTTTTCGGCAGTACTTCCACCTTCAACAGCTCCGCTTTGCGTTCATCACTTTGGTGTGCGTATTTCAGTTCCCACAGGTGCATTTGCGCCAGCACTTGGTTGGCGAAGGAGCCATCCATAATGCGCGATGGGTGGCCGGTGGCATTGCCCAGGTTGACCAGGCGGCCTTCGGACAGCAGGATCAGGTGATCATTGCTGGCGCGGTCGCGGTAGATTTTGTGTACCTGAGGTTTCACTTCGTCCCACTCGTAGTTATCGCGCATAAAGGCGGTATCGATTTCATTGTCGAAGTGGCCGATGTTGGATACGACACAACCGCTTTTCAGGGCGGCCAGCATGGCGGCGTTGCACACGTTCACGTTACCGGTGGTGGTCACCACCAGGTCGGTATTGCCGAGCAACTGGGTGTCAACGCCACTGCTTTGGTCGCCGCCCACAAACGGGGAAACCACTTCAAAACCGTCCATGCAGGCCTGCATAGCGCAGATAGGGTCAATCTCGGCAACCTTGACGATCATGCCTTCCTGAACCAGAGATTGCGCAGAGCCCTTGCCCACATCACCGTAGCCGATAACCAGCGCTTTTTTACCCGCCAGCAGGTGGTCGGTACCGCGCTTGATGGCGTCATTCAGGCTGTGGCGGCAACCGTACTTGTTGTCGTTCTTGGATTTGGTCACTGAGTCGTTGACATTGATGGCGGGCACTTTCAATTCGCCATTAGCCAGCATGTCGTACAGACGGTGTACCCCGGTGGTGGTCTCTTCAGTAATGCCGTGCACGTTATCCAGTACTTGTGGGTACTTTTCGTGCAGCATGGCGGTGAGGTCACCACCGTCGTCCAATACCATATTGGCATCCCAGGGCTGGCCGTCTTTGAGGATCTGTTGTTCCAGGCACCAGTCGTACTCTTCCTCGGTTTCGCCTTTCCAGGCAAACACCGGGGTGCCGTTGGCGGCGATGGCCGCCGCAGCGTGATCCTGGGTAGAGAAAATATTGCACGATGTCCAGCGCACCTCCGCACCCAGAGCTTCCAGCGTTTGGATCAGCACGGCGGTCTGGATGGTCATATGAATACAACCCAGAATCTTTGCCCCTTCCAGCGGCTGTTGCCCCGCGTACTTGGCGCGCAATGCCATGAGCGCTGGCATCTCAGTTTCGGCGATCGCAATTTCTTTGTTGCCCCAGTCGGCGAGGGTGATATCGGCGACTTTGTAGTCGGTGATAGTTACTGCAGTGTTCATAATCAATACCTCTTGGTTAGAGGGCGCACGTTATCTCTCTAACGTGCGGCCAAAATAAATTACAGCGCGGCTTTCAGGGCCTCGGCTTTATCGGTGTGTTCCCAAGTGAACTCAGCTTCGTCCCGCCCAAAGTGGCCGTAAGCCGCTGTGGGTCGGTAAATGGGGCGCTTCAGGTCGAGCATATCGACAATGCCTTTGGGGCGCAGGTCGAAGTGGTCTCGTACCAATGCTTCGATATGTTCTTCCGGCAGTTTGTTGGTGCCGAAGGTGTTAATGCTGATGGAGGTGGGCTCAGCCACACCGATGGCGTAGGACACCTGGATTTCGCAGCGCTCAGCGAGGCCGGCAGCAACAATATTTTTGGCCACGTAGCGGCCGGCGTAAGCGGCAGAACGATCCACCTTAGACGGGTCTTTGCCGGAGAAGGCACCACCGCCGTGGCGAGCCATACCGCCGTAGGTGTCGACAATAATTTTACGTCCGGTAAGGCCACAGTCGCCCACTGGGCCACCGATAATAAATTGACCGGTGGGATTGATGTGGTATTTGGTGTCGGCGTGCAGCAGATCCTCGGGCAGGCAGTGTTTGATGATTTCTTCCATCACTGCTTCGCGAATGTCGGCCTGGGATACATCCGGATTGTGCTGGGTGGACAGCACCACGGCGTCTACGGCACAGGGTTTGCCACTGGCGTCGTAACGCATGGTCACCTGGCTTTTGGCGTCTGGGCGCAGCCAGGGCAGAACACCTTGTTTGCGCAGGTAGGCCTGACGCTCTACCAAACGGTGGGAGTAGTAGATTGGCGCGGGCATCAGCGCGTCGGTTTCGGTGGTGGCGTAGCCAAACATCAGGCCCTGATCACCGGCCCCTTGGTCTTTATCATCGCCTTCGTCGACACCTATGGCGATATCGTGGGACTGTTTACCGATGGCGTTGAGCACCGCGCAGCTGGCACCGTCAAAACCGACATCGCTGGAGTCGTAGCCGATGTCGAGAATTACCTGACGAACGACTTCTTCCAGGTCCACATAGGTGGAGGTGCGCACTTCACCGGCAACCACTGCCATGCCGGTTTTGACCATGGTTTCTACCGCCACTCGGGATTCCGGATCGTCTTGCAGCATGGCGTCGAGAATGGCGTCGGAAATCTGATCCGCCATTTTGTCGGGGTGGCCTTCGGACACAGATTCCGAAGTAAATACGGTGTAATTGCTCATATTTTCGTCTCAACTGCTTAGGTTAATGGTGTACTCACTGCTCATTTAAGCGAGCATGGTGTTGTGCCAGTGATCAGTTGCCAGTGGCATCATCATTTACAAAGTGCCTCAATTGCACGTTAAAGCCATTTTTAAGTGCCAGATATTCGCTGTGCCCTTCGCTCAGTCCCGCTTGCCTGGCCCAGTCGGTTAAATCTTCCGGTTCAAATCCCAGCCATTGGTCGCCGCAGGATTCCCGTGCCCAAGCCTGGTCGTGATGGCACAGATCGGTCACTAACAGGGCACCACCGGGATTTAGCAGTTGGCCAAGGTCAGTAAAAACTTCGGCGGGCGATGGGGTGTGATGCAGCACCATATTGATGGTGATGCAATCTGCCTTGATGCCTTCTGCTATCGCTGCCGTTGTGTCACCGTGAAAAAAACCGATGTTGGCAAGTGCTTGTTTACTGGCCAGCTCCCGGGATTTTTGCAACATTTCCGTGGATAAATCCAACGCGATAACCCGCTCAAAACGCTTGCTCAGGTTAGGTAGCAACTCTCCTTCTCCAGGCCCTACTTCCAGTGCGTTGGCCGCCGATGGTGGCACAATGTGCCCTAGAAGATCGGTGACGGCCTCACCATAATCCTTAAAGCTGGCAATCAAGTCCTGGTATTTGCGAAACCGTCGGGCATTGCGCTGGAAAAAGTCTCGCGATGCCGCGACACGATCTGCCTGCACATTGGCTATGCCCTGTCGCAAGGGTGGCCTCAATGGCAACCTGTCGGCGGCGGCAAACAGCTCCTGTAATAACGGACTCAGTGTGCCTGACACCGGTGCGCGGCGGTAAAACACGGTGTTGCCTTCTTTGCGAGTGGTTACCAGGCCCGCTTTGGCCAGTACTTTGAGCTGGTAACTGAGTGCCGACTGGCGCAAGTCCAAGATTCGACACAGCTCCAGAACTCCGTAAGAATCGCGCCGCAAGACCCGCAAAATTTCCAGCCTCAATGGGTCTCCCCCGGCTTTTAACAGCGCGGCCAGCGTGTCTGTTTCAGGCGCAGGGCTATTGCTCATGGCGAGGCATGCTAACAAAAGATCAGATCTATATCAAAAAAATTTGATATAGATCTGAATGAAAGGTCTGAATTTAGTCTGGGTGAGCGTGAAAGACGCAGATTTGCTCGGTTTCGCGGATTTGTAATGGCTCGTCAGTGAGCCCGCAAGAAAACTGTTTACCGGCGCGACACAAATGCTTGCAGCTATGGCAAATGCCAAAGGCGTGATTGTCGTTGGTTGTTTGTATGGCTCGAAGCAGGCCGTTCAGGGATGAGTCTACAGTGGCAGGTGACTCCACAGGTTGCAGCAATTTGGCCCAACTGCTGCGCAGTTGTTTGTAAATGCTGGCACCTGTTCGAGTGAGGCGTAAGTGCACCTTGCGACCATCCGCAGGGTCCGACAACTTTTCCAAAAGCCCCTTTTTAACCAGCAAGCCGACAGATGTAGACAACGTGCCTTTGGTTAACCCCAGGTAATCACAGAGTACTTGATGGGTGTCGCTGTAGCGGTTACAGCGGCCTAGGTAGGTAATGATCTGAATATGCACATGCTGCAATCCGTGGGCATTGGAGATGTCGCGCTGCTCATAACGAAGAATGGCGAACAGGGATTCCAGATAATCAATGATGTTGTTTTTTTGGGTCATGGTTGAGTGGGCTCTGAAATTTCAGACAGCATAAATTGTTCCCATTCAAAACAAAAGTCTTGACTGGAATTGTTGAGAAATATATATTTAGTTTCGATTAAAAACTAAATTAATTTGGAGCGACCAATGACTGTCCGATTTATAACCCCAACACTCCACGGTGTGCTGGATTATGCGGCCGCCTCGGCCTTGATTTTGCTGCCATTTGCGTTGTCAATGCAGCAGCACTCCGTCTTTGTACACTGGTTTTCGGTGATCGCAGGTATAGGCTTGATTGCTTACAGCTTGATGACCGACTACAAGCTGTCCTGGAAAGGACTTTTTTCCTATCGGGCGCATCTGCTGCTGGATTCCGTCGCCAGCGCCGCGTTTATTGTGGTCGCCTTTACTCATAACGGCGATGAGTTTTCCCGCATCTACAGCCTGGTAATGGGGGTGGGGGTGATCGCGGTCATAATGCTCTCTGGGACACCGCGAACCGCTATCGAACCCGAGGTGGTTCGCAGCTAAACGGCAGAAAAGGCCTTTCGGAAGCATAAAGAAGCCCTAAAACTGGAAAACGCCAGCAATTCAGCGTGGATTGCCGGCGTTTTTGGTTTACGGGAGCCGCCAATATAAGGGAGAATAGCGCCCTTTCGCTGATTTCATTTAAGCCAATTTTAGGAACTCCCCATGCCCACTCGTCGCGACCTCGCCAATGCCGTGCGTGCCCTCAGTATGGACGCCGTGCAACAAGCCAACTCCGGTCACCCCGGTGCCCCTATGGGTATGGCAGATATTGCCGAAGTGCTGTGGAACGATTTTTACCAGCACAACCCCGCTAATCCGGAATGGGCCGATCGCGACCGCTTTGTGCTTTCCAATGGCCATGGCTCCATGCTGCATTACTCCCTGCTGCATTTGGCCGGTTATGAGCTGCCCATTGAGGAGCTGAAAAACTTCCGCCAGATGGGTTCCAAAACCCCCGGTCATCCGGAATACGGTTACGCGCCGGGTATTGAGACCACTACTGGCCCGTTGGGCCAGGGCATCACTAACGGTGTAGGCATGGCGCTGGCGGAGAAGGTGCTGGCTGCCCAGTTCAACCGCGACGGCCACGCTATCGTTGATCACAACACCTACGTGTTTCTGGGTGATGGTTGTTTGATGGAAGGCATTTCCCACGAGGCTTGTTCTCTCGCCGGCACCTTGGGCCTGGGCAAGTTAATTGCCTTTTGGGATGACAACGGCATTTCCATTGATGGTGAGGTAGAAGGCTGGTTTAGCGACGATACGCCGGCGCGCTTCCGCGCTTATGGCTGGCAAGTGATCGAAGCCGTAGACGGCCACGACAGCGACGCCATTAAAGCGGCGGTTGAGGCGGCCCGTGCGGAGTCTGATAAGCCGACACTGATCTGCTGCAAAACCATTATCGGCTTTGGCTCCCCCAACAAACAGGGCAAAGAAGACTGCCACGGTGCGCCGCTGGGTGCGGATGAAATTCAACTGGCCCGGGAAACTCTGGGTTGGAGCCACGGCCCATTCGAAGTGCCCGCTGAGGTTTACGCGGGCTGGGACGCCAAAGAAAAAGGCGCTGCCGCCGAGAGTGACTGGAATGCTCGTTTTGACGCCTACCGTGCGGCTCACCCGGAGTTGGCCTCCGAGTTTGAGCGTCGCATGAAAGGTGACCTGCCTGCGGACTTTAGCGAAAAGGCCGATGCCTATATCGCCGAATGTCAGGCCAAGGGCGACACCATCGCCTCCCGTAAAGCCTCGCAAAACACCCTCAACGCCTACGGCCCACTGCTGCCTGAGTTGATTGGCGGCTCCGCCGACCTGGCGGGCTCCAACTTGACGATCTGGTCTGACAGTAAAGGCGTGTCTGCGGACGATGCCGCCGGCAATTACATTTACTACGGTGTACGCGAATTTGGCATGTCCGCGATTATGAACGGCATTGCTCTGCACGGTGGCTTTGTGAATTACGGTGCCACCTTCCTGGTGTTTATGGAATACGCCCGCAATGCGGTGCGTATGTCGGCGCTGATGAAGCAGCAAAGTATTTTTGTGTACACCCACGATTCCATTGGTCTGGGTGAAGATGGACCCACCCACCAGCCGGTGGAGCAAATTACCAATCTGCGTACCACACCGAACATGCACTGCTGGCGCCCCTGCGATGCGGTGGAGTCCGCGGTGGCTTGGAAAGGCGCGATTGAACGTCGCGACGGCCCCAGCGCATTGATTTTCAGTCGTCAAAACCTGCCTCATCAGCAGCGCAATGCCCAACAATTGGCGGATGTCGCTCGCGGTGCTTACACCTTGGTTGATTGCGATGGCACGCCGGAAGCGATTCTGATTGCCACGGGTTCAGAAGTGGGTCTGGCCATGGATGCTGCTGCCAAGCTGAGTGAAGCTGGTCGCAAGGTTCGCGTAGTTTCCATGCCCTGTGCGGAAATTTTTGCCGCTCAGGACGCAGACTACCGCGAGTCGGTACTGCCTGCTTCTGTGTCCCGCCGGGTAGCGGTAGAAGCAGCCCACGGTGACTACTGGCACAAGTGGACAGGCCTTGGCGGCAAAATTGTCGCCATGAACAGTTTTGGCGAATCCGCACCAGCGGGCGAGCTGTTTAAGCACTTTGGCTTTACAGTTGAAAACGTGGTTGAAGCGGCAGAGAGCCTGTTTTAAGAGCTTTCCGGGTAGAGCAACGCGGAATCTCGGGGTAGGAGGATAGCTTGCGTATAGCCATCAATGGCTTTGGCCGCATCGGCCGCTCGGTATTGCGGGCGCTCTATGAGAGCGGCTGCAGTGATGAGCTAAAGGTAGTGGCTATCAACGAGCTGGCGGACTGCAAGACCGTTGGCCATTTGTTGCGCTATGACTCCACCCATGGGCGTTTTGCCGGCGATGTGGCGGTGGCCAATGATGTGCTGACAGTCAACGGCGATCGTATTCAGGTATTCCACTGCGAATCCATTAATGATCTGCCCTGGGCAGAGGTGGGCGTGGATGTGGTGCTGGAGTGCACCGGCAGCTTTGACGATCGTACCACCGCAGAGCAGCATCTCGCTCAGGGCGCCAAGCGGGTTTTATTTTCCCAGCCAGCAAAACCGGAAGTGGATGCCACCATCGTTTACGGCGTCAATGAGCACTTACTCACTGCCGACGCCACCATTGTTTCCGGCGCCTCCTGCACCACTAACTGCGTAGTGCCGGTGATTCAGGCTTTACAGGATACCGTAGGGGTGGAATACGGGGTGATTACCACGGTGCACTCCGCAATGAACGACCAGCCCCTGATCGACGCCTACCACCACACGGATTTGCGCAAAACCCGCTCCGCCGTGCAGTCAATTATTCCGGTAGATACCGGCCTGGCTCGTGGCATCGACCGGGTGATGCCGCAGCTGGCGGGGCGTTTTGAAGCTCAGGCCATGCGTGTGCCCACCGTCAATGTATCGATGATCGACTTGTCGGTGCAATTGGCCAGTGATGTGGATGCCGAGCAGTTGAATGGCATCCTTGCTGAAGCCGCCCGCGACCGTTTTCACGGTGTGCTTGGCTATACCGAAGAGCCGCTGGCCTCCTGCGATTTTAATCACGACCCACGTTCCGGTATTGTCGACGCCGGCCAGACCCGGGTCAGTGGCAAACGTTTGGCGAAAGTACTGATCTGGTTCGATAACGAGTGGGGGTATGCCAATCGGCTGCTGGATGTGTTGCGATATTGGAACCAGATAATCTGATGTGGGAATCGGTATGCCGACAAGGTGGCCGACTGCTGAGAGAGTAAACATGACTGTAAAACTGATGACCGAACTGGATCTTGCCGGTAAGCGGGTATTGATCCGAGAAGACCTGAATGTGCCGGTAAAAGACGGCAAAGTGACTTCTGATGCCCGCATTCGCGCAGCGTTGCCGACCATTGAGCGCGCGCTGAATGCCGGTGCTAAAGTCATGCTGATGTCCCACCTTGGGCGACCCACCGAGGGTCAGTTTGAAGAGCAGTTTTCTATGGCACCGGTGGCCGCGCATTTGGGCGGTTTGCTGAATCGCGACGTGCCAGTGGTGGCTGACTGGCAAAACGGTCTCGACCTCGGCAGTGGCGAATTGGTGCTGTTGGAAAACGTGCGTTTTAATCAGGGCGAAAAGAAAGACGACGAAGCGCTATCGAAAGCCTATGCATCCCTGTGCGATGTGTTTGTTATGGACGCGTTTGGCACTGCCCACCGTGCCCAGGCATCGACTCACGGTGTTGCCCGCTTTGCCCCGGTAGCCTGTGCAGGCCCGTTGTTAGCCGGTGAGTTGGACGCCCTGGCCAAGGCCCTGGATGAACCCGCCAAACCGGTGGTTGCCATCGTTGGTGGCTCCAAAGTATCCACCAAGTTAACCGTGCTGGAAGCGTTATCCGAGAAAGTGGATCAGCTGATTGTCGGTGGCGGTATTGCCAACACGTTTCTGGCTGCTGCCGGTCATCCAGTGGGTAAATCCCTGTGTGAGCAAGATCTGATCCCCGCTGCCCAATCGCTGGCGGGCAAAGTCAGCATTCCGCTGCCCACAGATGTGGTGGTGGGCAGCGAGTTTTCAGAATCCGCAGAGGCCACCCTGAAAGCCGCAGCCGATGTGGCTGAAGAGGATATGATTTTCGATATCGGCCCCGACACAGCTGCGGTGTTTGCTGAACTTCTTGCCAATGCGGGTACGATCATCTGGAACGGGCCGGTGGGTGTATTTGAGTTCGACCAGTTTGGCGAAGGTACCAAAGCCCTCTCTCTGGCCATTGCCGACAACCAGGGCTTCTCCATTGCCGGCGGCGGCGATACGCTGGCCGCTGTGGACAAATACGGCATTGCCGATAAAGTGTCCTATATTTCCACTGGTGGCGGCGCCTTCCTGGAATTTGTGGAAGGGAAGGTTTTGCCTGCGGTGGCTGTGCTGGAAGCCCGAGCAGCAGAATAGATAATTACGAGTAAGTTAGACGACATTAAAGGAACAAAATCATGGCCCTAATCTCCCTACGCCAAATGTTGGATCACGCCGCTGAACATGGCTATGGCGTGCCTGCGTTTAACGTCAATAACCTGGAACAAATGCGCGCCATTATGGAAGCGGCCAACAAAACCGATTCTCCGGTGATTGTTCAAGCGTCTGCCGGTGCTCGCAAGTACGCTGGCGCTCCGTTCCTTCGCCATTTGATTTTGGCGGCTATCGAAGAGTTTCCTCATATCCCGGTGTGTATGCACCAGGATCACGGTACCTCTCCCTCCGTGTGTCAGCGTTCCATTCAGTTGGGCTTTAGCTCGGTGATGATGGACGGCTCTTTGGAAGCGGATGGCAAAACACCGTCCAGCTACGAATACAACGTCGACGTAACCAAGCGCACTGTGGAAATGGCTCACGCCTGCGGTGTTTCCGTTGAGGGTGAATTGGGCTGCCTGGGCTCATTGGAAACCGGTGAGGCCGGTGAGGAAGACGGTGTGGGCGCAGCGGGCAAGCTGAGCCACGACCAGCTACTCACCGATCCGGAAGAAGCGGCGGATTTTGTCAAGAAAACCGGCGTAGACGCCCTGGCAATTGCCTGTGGCACCAGCCACGGTGCCTACAAATTCACTCGCCCACCCACTGGGGACATTCTTGCTATCGATCGTATTAAGGAAATTCACGCTCGTATCCCCAACACTCATCTGGTGATGCACGGCTCATCTTCCGTACCTCAGGAGTGGTTGGCGGTGATCAACGAGTTTGGTGGCGAAATTCCAGAAACCTACGGTGTGCCAGTGGAGCAAATCTGTGAGGGCATTAAGCACGGTGTGCGCAAAGTCAATATCGACACTGACCTGCGCTTGGCGTCTACGGGTGCTGTACGCCGTTTCCTGGCGCAAAACACCTCAGAGTTTGACCCGCGCAAATTCCTGGCGGTAACCACAAAGGCCATGACCGAAATCTGTGTAGCCCGTTACGAAGCCTTTGGTACAGCAGGTAATGCCAGCAAAATCACTCCGATTAGCCTGGAGAGTATGTTCCAGCGTTATGAAGCGGGTGAGCTGGAAGCACAAGTGAACTGATCCAAAAGGCACTCACTGTTTGAAAGGCGGCCCTATTGGTCGCCTTTATTTTTGGGATTTTTTCTGAAAGCGGCTACTCTTAGAGTTATGAGCGCTTTTATTCGTTACAAATCTATCAAATGGTCATTGCTCGTTATCCTGGCTTCTCTCGCCGGGTGCAGTAGCTTACCGACGTCTTCCCCGTCTAACTCTCTCAGCCAGCAAGATTTACTCTCGGGAGAAGTTTTGTTTGGTTCTGAGGTATCCAATTGGGCATTGCCTAGCGAAGATATTCTCGCGGTTAGTGACGAGATGCGCCAATTCCTGAGCGACCATACGGATAACCTCGGAGGTAAAGGGCACCGTCTGCGTAAGCTGATGAAGGCGTTGTTGGATAATGGGTTGATGAACTTGAAATATACCAACAACAAAACATTAACGGCCCAAGAAACTTTCGAGCAGCGAGCGGGCAACTGTCTGGCGTTTACCAACTTGTTTGTAGCGCTGGCTCGTGAGCTTGGCTTGAATGTGTATTATCAAAGCGTGGATGTACCGCCCTCATGGCGTCGAGGAGGCGATTTTTTGGTGATAAACCAACACGTTAATGTGTTGGTAAAAACTCCTTATGAAGACGATTATGTGGTGGACTTTAACTTGCCAGACTACAGCGGCAATTATGAGACAGAGCCTGTATCTGATAAAACAGCGTTCGCACAGTATTACAGCAATCTGGCGGTTGAGTACTTGGAAAATAAAGAGTACCGAGATGCATTCCTTTACTTGAAAAAAGCACTACTTACCGATTCAAGACAATCCTTTATATGGATTAATCTGGGTGCACTGTATTCTCGGCATGGCTACTATGACCATGCTGAGGCAGCTTACTTATATGCCATAAAAGCCAATAGGCGGGATAAGACGGCTTATAATAATTTGGCTAATCTTTATCGCGCTCAAGGCAAAAACGAGCTGTTTGAAAAATATTCAAAAAAAGCTCGTTATTACCGCAATGCAAACCCTTACTACTATTTTTGGTTGGCTCAGCAAGCCTATAGGGAGCAGGAATACAGTCAAACCTTGAAACATCTGCAAAAAGCCATCGCCAAAAAAGATGATGAGCACCTGTTTTACTATTTAAGAGGTTTGAGCTACTACCAGTTAGGGGATAAAAATCTGGCCAAGGACAATTTTTCCAAGGCAGAAGAAAAATCACAGTTAGAGTTTATTCGCAAGCGTTACCGTAAAAAGCTGGAATTTTTGGTAAGCGGTTGATGGCTCATGTAATCCCAAGCTACACGCAGATTATTTTCGTTTCTTTCTATAGCGGCTGACACCGATAGACTTTCCTGTTTCTGCTACAGTCATCACAAAGAACCCCAATGAGTTCTTGTTAATAATCACTTGGGGGCTTTCAAGCTTTTTGGTATACCGGCCTGGAGACCTTTGAATCCAAATTTCTCCATTATCCATTTTAAAAACTGTCTTGCCTGTCCATCCCTTGAAAGTGCCAGCAATGCGCATCTCTCTGGGCTGGCTCTCAATAGCGTTTCGAACGCTCGGTGGTGTGCTGATAATAACTTCTTTTTCTTCCGCTTTAAGCCAGTTGTTGAGGCGTTTTAACTCTTTTGGAGAAATTTTGTGAAGGCCCATCTCCATAAACTCTTTGGCCGACAGCCTGTCCTCAATGGGGGCCCATTGTTCCTTTTTGTTGTCTCCCATTACATTAAAGCTTGAAATCAAACCAAAGATTGCAATAGCTAATACGTGTTTCACAGCGCTTTCCTCAAATGTCGGCAATAAAAAAACGGGGGACAAAAGTCCCCCGTTCTTAACAGTTGATGATTAGAAGTTAACTTTGACGCCTACGTAGTAGGATCTGCCAATAGCATCATAAACACCAGCATTGGTTTCCGTACCAGTATCACTGTCGGTCAAGCCGGCCGGAATAATGGGTGCGTCTTCATCAAACAGGTTGTTGAAGCCAGCAAACACTTCCAAGTTTTCACCAAAGGGGGAGTCCTCAAAAGTATAGCGGGCTTGAAGGTCTGTGTAGACAACTTCGTCAACAAAACACTGAAGGCTTGCACAGTCCTCATCAGACAAGTCCTGATCTTCGATGCGAGACTCTCCGATGTAGCGTACTCGCAATTGAACCATCAGGTCATCAGTGGTGTACCGCAAAGAGGTATTCCAGCGGTGTTCTGCGTTGCCAATTTCACCGACTTCGACATCTGGCGCATCATCGGGCAGGCTGGTAGAAATGACATAGTCATCCAGATAGGTGTAAACAGTTGAAACACCTAAGCTGCCTGGGAGGGACCAGCTATCCAGGTCAAAGTCCAGATTAAAGCCAACATCAACACCAGAGGTCACGATTGAACCAATATTATCGTTGGTTGAATCAACCTCATCCAGTGCGCCTGCAAAGGGACTTGTGCTATCAAAGCGGCGAACATTACTACACAGCGGGTTGTTCAGCCCTGGTGAGTCAAAGCACAGATTCAACACAGTGGTTCTATCCAGTGCAACAATTGCGCCTTCAACATCAATATCGAAGTAATCAAGGGTTAATGACGCGTTGAGGCTATCTGGAAGGAAGTCAGGCGTATAAACGAAACCAACAGTGTAGGTATCTGCTTCTTCCTCTTCCAAGTTCGGGTTGCCGCCAAGGAAACCTGAGGTGCCTTGCAGTTCGGACTGGGTCAGGGTAAAGGCACCGGTGTCTGCGATACGCTGTGCGATTTCTGGAATCGAACGGCAGTTATCGGCGACAACGCCAGTAGTCGCTGCAGTAACTCCAGCACAGGGGTCTGTAACCTGAGCGAAGGTTTGACCACCTGGATCGAACAGCTCGTCGATGTTAGGTGCCCGTACTGCGCGTGCAAATGAACCGCGGAAAGTCAGGTTCTCGGTAGGGCGTACCTCTAAGCGAGCTTCGTAGGTGCTGGTGTTGCCGACGGTAGAGTAATCTGAAACACGTCCGGCAAGTCCCAAGCCGATATAGTCAACAAAGCCGTCATTAACAATGGGGATATCCAGTTCCGCATAGACTTCGTTAACATCAAAACTACCGATTACACTCGCGATGGCATTCGACGAGTTCAGTCCCCGTACGGTCAAGGCATCGTTGCGCGCATCTGAAGTTTCTTTGCGGTACTCATAGCCGACAGCAAATTGCATTTCGCCAGCTGGTAGCTCTGTAAGAGTGCCGGTTAAGTTTGCCTGGAAAACACTTTGTGTTACTCGCGCGGAGCGTGACTGCTCAGCAGTGATGTAGTTCAAAGCATCCTGGGTCACGGAGTTAAAGCCGAAAATATTGATGGGCACACAGCCATCGGCTTCAGCGAATACGTCTACACAGCGAATGGCACCGGTGTCAGGGTCTACTTCACTAAGCAGGGCGTTGCGGAAGGAGGTAACATCAATCTGACCTTCGCTGAATTGGGCTTGTGTGGATTGGCCATAGTTATAGCTCACATCCCATCGCATAGAGGTATCTTCAATAGTGCCTTCCAAGCCAATAACGCCACGGAAGGTTTGACGTTCGTTGCCTGAGCCTCGAGGGCCGAACTCTGCCAAACGGCGAGTAAAGAAGATGTTGTCTACGCCGTTCGCTGTGGCTGCATCAATGATGGCTTGTGGCAAAAACGGGTTGTTGATCATATTGCCGGCACGATCTTCGTATTGAAGAGGTAATCCGCCACTGCCCACTGTAAATATATCGTCAGAAGCCAGCGGGAATGGCTCCAGACGAGATTGAGTGGTGACGTTGGAATAGGTACCTTCGAAGAAGGCTGTCACATTGTCATTAAAGTTGTAGTTGATGTTGCTCGATAGCAGGAATCGTTCAGTAGGAATGGCGATGGTGCGGAATGCTGAGCGGTTAAATCCGTTTGGTGCACGTCCCATAGCGTCGTTGCCATTGGTAAAGAAGCTGTCTACCAAGGTGCCATCGGGTAGGAAGGTAAAGTCATCTGCGCTACTACCGGTACCAGAAACATCAAAACGGCCTTGAGGAGGGAAGCTAGACAAGAATGGTGTAGTTTGCTCAAAGGGTTCGCCGCCAAAAAACACACTGGAAACCGCATCAATTGCGGTTGCATCGCGATCACGGGAGAACACTGCATTTTGATCGGTATAGCTGATCTGGAAAACAGCGTTACCTTTATCATTGTCAAAGTTGCTACCCAGCAGCAGGTCTACAACAGTCTCTTGGCCGTCGCCTTCGGTTGTGCTTTGGTAGCGGGTGTTAAGTTCAACCCCTTCGAAGTCGTCTTTAAGGATAAAGTTCACTACACCAGCAACCGCATCAGAACCATAAACAGCGGATGCGCCACCAGTGATCACCTCAACTCGTTCGATCATTGCTGATGGAATGGCATTCAGGTCCACTGCGGATGAGCCGGGAACGCCCGCCACAAAACGACGACCATTGACCAACGTCAGGGTCCTGGCAATGCCAAGGTCGCGATAATCGATATTAACAACACCGGAGTTGTTGTTGTCGAAGTTGGAGTTGGTGCGGTTAAACAGTGGTTGACCCGCAGAGGGCAACTGGTTGATCAAGTCACCAATGTTGGTTTGAGCAACAAGTTCGATATCCACAGAGTCGAGAACTTGCAGTGGTGTTGGGGCTGACAGTTCGCTGCGACTGATACGCGAACCTGTTGTGACAATTTCTTCTCTGATGTCGTTGTTATTTGCGGCCTCTTCAGCGAAAGCGCCGGTTGCCGCAACGGTAGATAGCCCCAATACGGAACTAATTGCGATAGTTAATGGTTTTTTTAACATGTTGTCCCCTCGATATATTTATAGATGAACAATAAGTGCCTTAAGGCATCTCAAAGGGGAGACGAACAAAAACGGTATCACCTCAAAAATTTACGAACTTTTTCTTAGGGGGCAATTAATTTATGGAAAATTGGATATTTTGTTCTTTAGTGAGGTGATTTTTTAGGAATTCTTTCTATTTTTGTTTGTTTTTGTTGTTTTTTTTTACGGTTTAAAAATCGTAAGTAAGTCGCGCGTACCAAAAGCGGCCAATGCCGTCGTAGTTGCGGCTATCGAAATTATCGTTAAAGGCTGAGGCAAGAAAGGGTGGCGGTGTATCAAGAACGTTGTCCACACCTATCGTAAATTTGGCGTTATCGCGATAAAGGTAGGCGTATTGAAGGTCGTGTGTTGTCCACGAAGATGCTTCTCTAATGCCGCCATTGCGAGGTATTTCTTCGTTAAGGGAATCGACAAAGTTGATGGAATAAGCCGCTTCCCACTGGCTCCGCTGTAAGTAGAAATTGACATGCACCTTCCACTTTGGCAATGAGCCATTGCCATCTGCTGCGGCATCTTCAAAGGTGCCAGCCAGATCTTCAAGTGCTGCAAGGGGTGAAACCTGAGAGAGGTATTCCCTTAGGTAGGTTGCGCTAAAGTTAGACGACACCATGCCAATCCAGTCCCAGTAATAATGCCAGTGAGAGTTGAGGTCGAGTCCGGATATCCGCCGAATACCCAAGTTGGCTTGCGTGCTGATGATGCGGGATATTTCGCCATCATTATCGCGTATTACGCGGTCTGCGAAGAGCCCAGACTCAGCGTTTGCTGTGACGAAGAATTGGGCATTGGCGTCGATAATGTCATTTTGGGATATGTCAAAAAAATCCAGTGTCAGTGACAAATCTGCCGCTGTTTGTGGTTCCCAGATAATGCCAAGGGATTTGTTTCTGGATGACTCTGGGGATAATTCAATATTGCCCCCAAGGAGTGTTAAAAACTGGTTTCTATTGGGGTCTGACTGCTGCTGGCAACCTGGAAGTGCACCGACATTGTCAGGTTCAGCACAAGGGTCTAATAGAATGGGAAAGTCTTGACTAGTACCTTTAAATAGCTCAATGAGCGATGGCGCTCTAAAACCTTCAGAGTAGCTGGCGCGCAGCCGCCAATGACGGCTCGGCTGGTAACTAAGCGCAAGCTTGGGATTGGTGCTGGAGCCAAAATCACTGTATTCGGAGTGGCGCAGAGCAACATTTAGGTCGAGCCGCGAACCACCGTTGCTGCCGGCTAAAAGAGGAATCAGCCATTCCATGTAAGCCTCCCCTACATTGCGGCTGCCCAAGGAGTCGGCAAAGTTAATGCCCCCTGCCAGCAGGCCACTGCGAGCCAGTGGGTCAGGTGTGGTGCTAATGGATTCATGGCGTACCTCAAAACCCAGTGCCAGGCCCAAATCTCCCGCAGGTAATGACCAGAGGTCGCGACTCAGGTCGAAAGTGAGGTTTCGCAGTTGAGTATTGCCTATTGCATCCACGTCGGCACGAATAAAGTCCACCTGCTGTTGATTCAGTGATCCTTGAGCGCCGAAAAGATCGATATTAACGCAGCCATCAACACACTCTGAGGCAGGCCCAACTCCCTGCTGCAGGTTGGCCAGGTTAACCAAGCCTGTGACTTGTTCGCGAGCTCGCGTTTGGCTCCAGTTGTAATGAAGTGACCAGCGCCAGTCTGCATTGTGTCCGTTGATGCCGAAAGTCAAACGGGTTGCCTGATTTTTGTTGGTTTGATCACGAGCACCCAGCTCCAACATGCGCCGTCGCAAATCATTAACTTCAACCCCAAAAGGGTTAAAAGCGCTGTCAGCAGCGATGACCACGGGTACTAGTTCAAAGGCAGTGAATATTGGGGTTGGCGCAAATGAAATGGTGGATTCGGTACGGGTATAGCTTGCAGCCAAGTCAAAGGTTAGTGTGCTGCTGACTTGATACTCGCTATTTATATAAATAGAGCCCCGTTCGGACGGTGTCAGAGAAGAGGTAAAGTCTGAAAAATCAAACAAATCTTCATCGGTGGCTGTGCGAAAGTCGTCGGGACTGCTTCCTTCCGCATTTTCACTGATGATTAGAGTTGTGTCGTTAACGTCGAAGCGGGCATTGGGTGTGGCCGTAGAGCGTTTGTCGATACCACCGCGGCTGCGCCCATCCGCGCTGCGAGAAAAGTCTCGGTCTCGGCTGTTGAAGCCGGCTTGGTCGAAGTAACTGGCTGCCAGGGTGAAGGAGCCCCAATCGCCGTGTTCACCCCAGACAATGTTGGTTGTTACGGTTTCGTTGTCGCTGGCGCCACTCTGCCCGTAAAAGGTTTCCAGCTGAACACCCTCAAA